>LARN01000031.1 GCA_000980495.1 Acinetobacter sp. N54.MGS-139
CCTTCACGGTCAACGTCACGGTCGGTCCGAAGGTAACCGTCAACGTCAAGAGTTCGCTGGCCGGATTGGAAAGCAAACTTCCGCCCCCGATGGAAAAGCCTGCTTCCCTTTCTGCTCCGCTTGATCTCAATATCGTCACCGACAGCAAGACTACGGATCTCAGAATCATGATCGACGGATTCCTGAGCTCCGAATTCATTCTGCAGAATGACGAAATCAAGCGTGCCGCCATCGGCAACCGCAGTCTGCCGACCCTGCCGGCGCACGGCTATGCCATCTCCGTGAAAGCACCGCTAGTTTCGGCCAAGGCCTGGCAGAACGTATTTGACCACCTAAAGGTCGATACCAAGCCGTCGGGCACCGTGGTTCTTCCCGACATTGCTTTTGTTAAGGTCAATGTCGACGAGCTGCTAATCGATAACTTCAATCAAACGAACCTCTCGCTTTTGGCCCGTCCTTCCGGCAACTCTCTGCTGGTCACAATGAACAGCAATGAGATGAATGCCAACCTTGAATGGAAGAAAGGCCAAAACGGCAAAGAACCGGAACTCATTGCGCATATCTCTAAGCTCTTCATCCCGAGCTCAGCCAGAGACGCTGCTGAGAAATCCAAACCGGTACAAATTCAGGGCGGCTGGCCTGCGATCAACGCGGTCATCGATGATTTGACCTACGGCAATATGCGTTTAGGCAAACTGGAACTGGTTGCGCGCAACACGCCTTCTGCAAAAGGCCAACTCTGGAAGATTACAAAGCTGAACTTATCAAACAGTGCAGCACAGCTGCACTCTTCGGGCAGCTGGCTTAAAGGCTTTGACGGCGGCAACGAAACCAATCTGCTGATCAATACCAACATCAACAATCTCGGCGGTCTGCTGAACCGCCTCGACATGAAAAACTTGGTCAGATCCGGCAACGGTTCGATCAAAGGCAATCTGTCTTGGGTCGGCACCCCGCTCGGCTTTAACACCCAAAGCTTCGACGGAGAACTGGATATCAACTTAAGAAGAGGCGAAATCCTCAAGATTCAGCCGGGCCCTGCTGCCAAGCTACTTTCTCTGCTCACGCTGCAGTCTTTGACGCGCTATCTGACCCTGGACTTCAGAGACTTTTACTCCGCCGGCTTTAACTTCTCCACGATCCGCGGCAAGGCGGTTCTGGACGACGGCCTGATGAACATTAAGGATCTGACGATGATCGGCGGAAGCGCCACCGTTGTTATCAACGGCAACGTAAATACGCAGAAAGAAACGGAAGACCTGCACCTGCTGGTTCTGCCGGACATCAATGCTGCCGGCGCCTCCGTTGCCCTGGCGGTTGCCAATCCGATCGTCGGTATCGGCAGCTTCCTGGCTCAATTGATTTTCAAGGATCCTTTAAGTAAGCTCTTTTCCTTTGAATACCAAGTGACCGGCACCTGGTCGGATCCGGTCGTCACCAAGATTAAGCATTAAGAATCATGTTACGCATAGCCACCTGCCAGATGACATCCGGTCCGGATATCGGAGCCAACGTCCAGATTGCAGAATCCCTCATCCGCAAAGCTGCTCGGGAGGGCGCTAACCTCGCGCTGCTGCCTGAAATGTTTACGATCATGAGCAACGATCCCAAGGATGTACTTCGTCTTGCAGAGCAGTACCAGGACGGTCCTGTGCAAAGGATTATGTCCGGACTTGCCAAATCTTTAGGCATTTGGATTGCTGCCGGCACCATGCCTCTTAAAACCGACGATCCGCACCGGGTGACCAACACCATGCTGGTCTACGATGCATTCGGTCAGGAAGCTGCGCGCTATGACAAGATTCATCTTTTTTCTTATGAAGGACAGCAGGAACGCTACGACGAGTCGGAGCTTTATGTCGGAGGGCATAAGACCGTCTCTTTCAACCTCCCATTAGAAAACGGCTTAGATATCCACATCGGTCTGGCCGTTTGCTACGACCTGCGGTTCCCGCAGCTGTTCCGCCGTCAGAGCGGCATCGACTGCTTCCTGCTCCCGGCTGCCTTTACCACGAACACCGGAAAGGCCCATTGGGAAGTCTTGCTGCGCGCTCGAGCTATCGAAAACCTAAGCTACGTAGTTTCCGCCGCACAAGCCGGACGCTCTTCCTGCGGCCGTGCTTTCTGGGGGCACTCCTGCGCCGTCGATCCCTGGGGCACCGTGATCAGCAAACTCAACGGACATGAAACGGGCGTTTGCTTCGCAGACGTAGACCCGGCCTTCCTTCGTCAAGTCAGAGCTCTTTTACCGGCCCTGAACAATCGCGTTGAATATGACAAATAACAATACTTCTGTCGCCATCGAAACTCTGCTGTACCGCAACGGTCTTTCTGAAAAAGACATTGCAGATGCTTTTGCGCTTTTCAGCGGCTACGACATCGACTACGCCGATTTCTATTTCCAGCGCTCGGTCTCCGAAGGCTATGTGCTTGAAGAAAGCATCGTTAAAACCGGTCATTACAACACTGACATGGGCGTCGGCGTTCGTGCCGTCTGCGGCGAGAAATCCGCGCTGGCCTACTCGGAAGAAATTTCCCGCGAGTCTTTGTTTGAGGCGGTCAGAACCGTCCGCGCCATTGCGCAGGCCACGGACAACCAAGTCACGGTAAACGTTACGCCTAAAGACGGACCGAAAGTTCTTTATCGCACTGTCGATCCGATTGAGGCGGCAGATACGGACGCCAAAATCAAACTGCTTAGATCTCTGGACGCACATGCCCGCAGCCGTTCTCCTCTGATCACGCAGGTGACGACTTCGGTGGGCGCTTCGCATGACACGATTTTGATCGCGAAGATGGACGGCACTTTAATCGGCGATATTCGACCGCTGGTTCGCGTGAACCTCGGCGTTATCGCTGAAAAAGACGGCAAGAAAGAACAAGGACAGGCAGGCGGCGGGGGCCGATTCGCCTTAGATCTCTATAACGAAGAAGTCATTGAACAATATGCGCGAGAAGCGGTCGACGCTGCCGTACGCAACTTAGATGCCCGTCCGGCGCCGGCCGGAAGTATTCCCGTCGTACTGGGCAACGGCTGGCCCGGTGTATTGATTCATGAAGCTGTCGGACACGGGTTGGAAGCCGACTTCATCCGCAAAGGCACAAGCGTTTTCACAGATAAGGTCGGGCAGCGGGTGGCTTCTCCGATTGTGACAGTTGTCGACGACGGCACGATCGCCGGTCGCCGCGGCTCACTCACGATTGACGATGAAGGCAATGAAACGCACTGCACAACGCTGATCGACGAGGGTATTCTGCGCGGCTTTATGCACGATGAGACCAGTGCGCGCCTCATGAAGCAAAAGACCACCGGCAACGGACGCCGAGAAAGTTTTGCCTATCTGCCGATGCCGCGAATGACCAATACTTATCTACTCCAAGGCGAATCCGATCCACAGGAAATTATTTCTTCCGTGGACTACGGCATTTATGCATCCAACTTCGGAGGCGGTCAGGTCGACATCACGAACGGCAACTTTGTTTTCAG
The DNA here is from genome assembly GCA_000980495.1 of Acinetobacter sp. N54.MGS-139. Taxonomy (GTDB): domain Bacteria; phylum Pseudomonadota; class Gammaproteobacteria; order Burkholderiales; family Burkholderiaceae_F; genus Parasutterella; species Parasutterella gallistercoris. The sequence goes on from LARN01000031.1 coordinate 3,488, forward strand.
CATGAGCGAAGCCTGGCTGATCGAAAACGGCAAATTAACGGACCCGATCAAAGGTGCCACTCTGACCGGCAACGGCGCAGACGCCCTCACGAAGATCGTCATGGTCGGAAATGACCTTGAATTAGACCGAGGCTGCGGCACCTGCGGCAAGAACGGCCAGCACGTTCCGACCGGCGTCGGCATGCCGACGCTCCGCATTGACGGACTCACCGTCGGCGGTACGGCGAACTAAGCCGGCACCCGTCTCGCCGATTTCGGCGATTCTTCGCAGAAAACGAGGAAATTCTGACTTCGGAAGCGCAAACCGAAGTCAGAAGATATGCTGGTTTTGTCCTCTTTTGCTCGCGATTTCTAAAGCGCAGAATGAGGAGAAAAACTCAACCTCAAGACTTCTGCTGCTATGAACAAATTATTCGTCGGCCTTTGTGCCTCAGTCTGCCTCTTATCTCTAGCAACGGACGCTCAGGCAGTCCGCCTCGGCGGTAGAACCACCATTCGTCCGCACCGATCCTATACACCGCCTCCGCGAACTTATCGGCCTGCGCCTGTAAATCCTGCGATTCGAGGCTTCAATGCTCGTCAAAACGCCGCGCCTGCCGGCTCAAGTGTTCCGATGCCTATTTTCATTCCGCCGATTATTGCAGGACACAACACGACACAGGTTACGAATGATATGTACCTCATCAAAACCGGCATGCGGAAACAAGACGACAAGCTGCAGTTCTGGACGCTTCAAAACCACAGTTACACGCCGGATTCGAAATCTGCAAAGGTTCAATTTAGTATGGACTGCCTGGCAAGAGTTTATTCCCCGATTGCCCTTGTCACCTATCCCGAGTTAGACGGCAAGGGCAAACAGATTAAATCCACAACCTTTGATCCGAAGTTCAGACCGATTAGAGAAAAGAGCGCAATGGATCGTTTGCACGGCCTTTTGTGTCCTAAACCTGCTCCCCAGCAGCCATAACATCTGATCAATCCAGCATTCACCATTTTCGGCGGTTCATCTATGAGCCGCTTTCTTTTCCTATCCAGGCTTTCTTACAACCGACTGAGTCTCGACCACTCAATGAAGCCGTAAATTAATCATTGATAGTCCGTTAATTCTTTCTTGCAGAATTAGCGTAAGAGATCGTCTAAAGAAAGGCTGCACTGGCAGGAAAATTTCACCCCCGATGTTTTTCTCGTTAAAACAGACATTTCTTGGAATTTGTACGTCGCAATTGAAAATTGAATCGTTCCGTCGCCCCCATGCTCGTCAAATCCGGGATCAACATGCAGGTTGGCATTGGAGGCATAATTAACAAATTAGGAATTGAAAAACGAAAGAACGTGAAACACGCATTTAAGTTCATGACACCGATGGTGTGGCTGACTCGTTTATTGGTCGGCGCATATCCTCAGTGGATCGGGTGTAAGCCCGAAAAAATTCAAAGAATTTATTTTGCCAATCACTCGAGCCACCTCGACACCATTGTGATTTGGTCCGCTCTTCCTCGCGCTTTACGACCGCTTACTCGACCGGTTGCCGCTCGAGACTACTGGCAGAGCGGAATTCGCCGCAGAATTGCCGTCGATGAATTAAACGTCGTCCTTGTCGACCGACGCCGGACAGAAAACTCCGATCCCTTGGATCCGATGCGTCAGGCTCTGCGCGAAGGCTCCTCGCTCATCATCTTCCCGGAAGGCACACGTTCTCCGCAGCCATTGCCCGGACCTTTTAAGAGCGGCATTTGGCGCTTGATGAGAGAGTTCCCCGAGGTCGAACTCATCCCCGTTTATCTGGAAAACCTGCACCGCTCAATGCCGAAAGGTGCCCTCCTGCCCGTTCCGACCATGTGCTCCGTAAGATTCGGCGCACCTCTTCCGCACTCTGTCGATGACTCTAAAGAAGAGTTCTTAGAGAGGGCCAGAACGGCCGTCATCAGTTTAGCCAGGGAGCTCTAATATGCGTTTAGGATTTTCCACTCAAGAAGCCTACTTCACGATTCTGGGCGTTCTTATTGTTCTCTCAGCCATCGGCACAATCATCGGCAACTGGCTGGTTTCTCGTGCTCAAGGCAACGAAGCTCGACTCAACAATCTTCGCGTTGTTAACTCTCGCGTTCGTGCCTCCTGGCCTCTGCTCATTGTTTTTGCGATTGCTTTCTGTCTCGGCGAAGCCGCGCTGCTGCTTTTCTTTGCTTTTGCGTCTTTCTTTGCACTGCGGGAATTCATTGCGCTGACTCCGACCCGGCGCCATGACCACGTCATTTTGATCATTGCGTTTTATATCGCGATTCCCGTTCAGTACATCCTTCTGGGATATGAAGAGATCGGACTCTTCTCTCTGTTCATCCCTGTCTACCTGTTCCTGACTCTGCCGGTCGTTATGGCCTTGGCCAAAGATACCGACCGCTTCTTGGACCGAGTTGCTAAGGTTCAGTGGGGCATCATGCTGGCGATTTTCTGCGTCAGCCATGCACCCGCGATCGCTACCTTGAATCTCACGAGATTTAATTCCAGCGGTTTGCTTCTGATGCTTTACTTCCTGCTGGTGCTGTATTTCGCGGACCTTTTCCAGATCATGGCTTCTGCCATTTGGGGTGGCAAACCGACTTGGAGTAATCAGTACAAAACATACAAAGGCATCATCATCGGAAGTATCGGAGCTTTGATCATGGGTTCTGCACTTTTCTGGATGACACCGTTCCGTGCTTGGCAGGCTCCTCTTATGTCTCTGCTGATCATCGTTTCCGGAACGCTGGGCGCACTGGTCATGTCCTCGGTTAAGCGCTCACTCGGCGCCGTTCGTTTGGACACCAGCATGATGCTGACACGCGGAGCATTAGACAGAATGGAAATGCTGTTCTTCTCAGCGCCTGTTTTCTACCACTCAACAATCTTCCTTTTCATGAAATAAATTCTGAAAAAAGTTTCGTTAGAACGAAAAAAATACGTTAAATTATTCTTCGTACCTTTTTACAAGCAAGTATCCAAGATGTTCGCTTCTAAGTTTTACTTTTACGGCTTTTACTTTCCGTCCGCGGCGGAAGGTAGGGCTGTGACGGCTCGCATCTAAGATCACACAACACTACTTAACCGCCGCTCCTTCGGGACACGGCGGTTTTTTATAGCCTCAATCCCGACGGGCGCCATAACGGAGAAACAAAATGCCTTACACAACCGACGACCTCAGAATCAAAGAAATTAGAGAACTGACACCGCCGTCTTACCTCATTCGCGAATTCCCCTGCGGACAGCTCGCTTCCTCGACCGTGCACATCGCACGTCACTCCGCACACGATATCATTCACGGAAAGGATGACCGTCTGCTTGTCATCGTCGGACCCTGCTCCATTCACGACCCGGCTGCAGCTGAAGAATATGCGGAAAAGCTTGCAGAGCTTCGCCGTCATTTCGCCGATGATCTTGAGATCATCATGCGGGTCTATTTCGAAAAACCCCGCACCACCATCGGCTGGAAAGGTCTGATCAATGATCCGGACTTGGACTGCAGTTTCCATATCAACCACGGCCTCCGCTTAGCCCGTGAGCTTCTCTTAACGATCAATGAATTGGGTGTCCCCGCAGGTACGGAGTATCTCGATATGATCACGCCGCAGTACATCGCAGACTTGATCTCCTGGGGTGCAATCGGAGCAAGAACCACAGAAAGTCAGGTGCATCGTGAATTAGCGAGCGGTCTTTCCTGCCCTGTCGGATTCAAGAACGGCACTGACGGCAACGTCAAAATCGCCATTGATGCCATTAAAGCGGCAGCAAACGAACATGTCTTCCTTTCCGTCACCAAAGGCGGCCACTCCGCTATTGTTGTCACAGGCGGCAATGAAGACTGCCACGTCATCCTTCGCGGTGGCAAAGCACCGAATTATGATGCCGAGAGTGTGGCTAAGGTTTGCGAAGCGCTGAAAGCAGCCGGCCTTCCACCTTCTGTCATGATTGATGCAAGCCACTCCAACAGCCATAAAAAGCACAAAGAGCAGATCGATGTCGTTGACAGCATCTGCAAGCAGATCGGTGACGGAAGCTACAACATCATGGGCGTCATGATCGAGTCCAATCTTGTCGAAGGCAACCAGCCTCTCGTTAAAGGCAAAGAAAAAGAACTGAAATACGGGCAGTCCATCACGGATGCCTGCATCGGTTGGGATGACACGGTCAAGGTCATCTCTTCCTTGGCGCATGCCGTCCGCGATCGCCGCGAAAGAAATCGCTAATCCGAGTTCATAGAAGAAACCGCCGTGAAGATCTGGAAGAAATCCTCACGGCGGCTTTTGTTTGGTTTTTAGAAAATCAGCTGACTTTCAAACCGAATTACTTGATGCCGACAATCATCGGGATCAGATTCTGGTAGAAGCGCAAAGCGATTCCGATCACATCTTCGTCAAAGTCAAAGAGTCTCTGATGGTGACCGGCAGATGTACGGCAGCCGAACACAACGAAGGTTCCCTTACCGCCGTGCTTCTGGACTCTGCGAAGCATGATCGTGCAGTCCTCACTGCCTAACTTCAAGCCGAGCGGTCTGGCGAGTTCTTCGGTCGTCACATTTCTTGCGGCGATATAAGCAAGTTCGATGGCTTCCTGGTCCGGCTTGAATTCAGTAGCTTCACCGGCTTTGACGATATCGACTTGGCAGTCGTACATATCGGCAGAAGCCTTAATCTTGCGGATTGCCTGATCACGCATGTATGCGTTGAGTTCCTCGGTTTCACCGCGAACTTCGAGCTGCATGAAAGCGTTCGGAGCGACAACGTTTCGGCCCTGGCCGGCAACTAACGTTCCGACGTTCAAAGCAGTCACTTCCCCGATCGGACGAGTAATGCCGTGGATTGCCAAAGCAGCAGCTGCGCCTGCTAACAGGGCATTCTTACCTTTCTGAGGATCGGCGCCGGAGTGAGCGGCAAGGCCGGTAAATGTGGCATCCAGCTTGGTGGAGGCCAAGAAAACGCCGGGTTCCGGAGAAATCGTACCGGTGGGCAGGTTAAAGCCAAGGTGGTTTCCGAAAAAGAAATCAACGTCGTCAAAAATACCGGTTTCAGTCATCGGTCGTGCACCGCGAACGCCTTCTTCAGCAGGCTGGAAGACGACCTTGATCGTGCCGCAGAACTGATCCAAGTTTTCCTGAATCCAGTTGCAGACTGCGATACCCATCGTTGTATGACCGTCATGGCCGCAGGAGTGCATATGGCCCGGATTTGTACTTGCCCAGCCTTCGTCGAACGGACGGTGACCGGCTTCGTGAGCTTCATCGACGTCAACGCAGTCCATGTCGAAACGAATTGCCAAAACAGGGCCGGGGCGGCCGGTTTCGAAAATGGCAGCAACACCGGTGTAGCCCTGCATGGATTCGATAAATTCCGGCGGGACTCCTTTTTCTAAAGCTGCTTTCTTAGCTTCTTCGACTTTGGCAGGATTGCGGCCTGCCACAAACTCGGGATTGATGACCTGACGGCCATAAATCGGATCCAAACCGAAGCTGCGAAGCTTTTCAACGATCTTGTGAGTCGTGACAAATTCGCACCAGCCGGTTTCGGGATAGGAATGGAGTTCACGACGGAACTTAATCAACTCGTTTTCAGTAAGCAACTTTATTCTCCTTGTTACCGTTCAAATAATCCCACCATTATCGCCGATCTTTAACTTCGTGTAGAGAGGGGGGAAGTTCTTATAGAAAATAACCGGAATCTTAGACATTTGAACTTCCTCAGTTTCTTTGGCTACTGTATTGGTTCAGAGTTCCTTAAATACCAAAACGCCCCTAAGGGCGTTCTGGTTCTCAAAAGCTGGTCTCTTTACTTGTTCATGTAGCTGGCAGCATTAGCACCGGCAATGCGGCCGAAGGTAATAATGTCAGCAACAGCGTTTCCGCCGATGCGGTTACCTCCGTGGACACCGCCTGTGACTTCACCGGCAGCATAGAGTCCGGGGATCGGTTTGGCTGTCACGCCGATCACTTCAGCGTTCTTGTTGATTCTCACGCCGCCCATGGTGTGGTGAATAGCCGGAGTGACCTGAACTGCATACATCGGCCAAACGTTATTAGCGGCGATCATTTCCGGACGACCGAAAGCGTCGTCTTTCTTAGTCTCGAAGGCCTTGTGGTACTGATCCATTGTAGCCTTGAGATTCTTAGCTGGAACGCCCATAGCTTTGGCTAATTCGTCGACGTTCTTGCCGGAAACCATCAAACCCTGAGAAACATAGCCGGCAGCGAGCTTATTGGATTTGACCAGTTTGTCGTCGATCAGGAGCCATGCTTTGCCGGTGGGCTGAGCCAATACAGCGGCAGCAACAACGTCGCGCGGCTGAAGTTCATTCACAAAGCGATTGCCTTCATTGTTAACCAGGTAACCGCCGCGGGCTCTCATGGATTCGGAAATCAGAATGCCTTTAACAGGAACAACGGTCGGATGAGCCTGAATTTCTCTCAGGTCAACGAATGTGGCGCCTACGCCTTTAGCCAGTTCAAGGCCTTCACCTAAGGCGCCCGGCTGGTTCGTGGTTGCAAAACCTTTGTATTCCGGTCTTAAAGAAGAAACCAACTTGGCGTTAGCTCCGAAACCGCCGGTAGCAAGCACAACTGCCTTGGCATCAATCGTGTAGTCTTTCTTGTCTTTGCCTTTTGTTTCGACTTTCACGCCGGAGATCTTGCCGTCTTTAGTCAGAAGCTCTGTAACTTGGTTAAGCGGACGGATTTCGATCGTCGGGATCTTTGTGGCTGTGCCGTAAAGGACTTTCATCACAGACTGACCGACAGCAGATCCATCACAAGGACCGTGACCGCGGGCAACCGTCTGACCGCCGCCACGTCCCATGCGATGACAGAACGGAGCGCCTAAGGAGAGGAGCCAGGCCTCGGCGTCTTTAGCGTTTTCTGCCAAAGTAAGGGTCAGCTCAGGATTGTTGAGATAGTGACCGCCCTTCTGGGCATCCATACTCATGCGCATAGCGGAATCATTCATGATGCCGTGTTCCAGCTGCTGGATCGTGCGGGCGGCATTCATACCGCCTTCGCTGCGGAGTGTGTTTCCGCCGATAATCGGCATTTTCTCGAGAACGATAACTTTCTTGCCTTGTTGCGCAGCCATGATGGCAGCAGAAAGGCCGGCGCCGCCGGAACCGACGACAACAAGGTCAGTTTCTTCGGCGTTAACGACTCCGAAGGCCAGTGCAGAAACGAGTGCGATACAGATCTTTTTCATTTGTGCTCTCCTTAGTAGGTTTGAAATTCGATAACTGAATTTTTGCGCACTGCGGTACTTAAGTACCCTGATAAATATCAAGAAAGTGCGTTTTCTTCGATATGAGACAGTAACCGGACGAGTTCGGAGACCGTCTGAACACCCAATTTATGCAGACCTTTTTGGCGGTGAACCTCGATCGTTCTCGGCGAGAGCCCGAGGCGCTCACTAACTTCTTTATTGATCAACCCTTTCGCAATTAGCGATAAGATTTGTTTTTCACGGGCCGTCAGTGTCTGGTATCTTTTCTTCTCTTCTTCAGCGGAAATTGTCCAGCCTCGGTGGCTTTCGTCATATCGAACGGCTTTTGCCACGGCAGACAGAAGTCTTTCTTCATTAATCGGCTTTTGAATGAAGTCGATGGCGCCGTCTTTCATCGCTTGAACTGCCATGTCCACGTCTCCGTGCCCCGTCAGAAAAATCACCGGAACCTCGTAGTTTCTTTCCCGCAGGCGCCGATAGAGCTCCAATCCGTTCATCTCCGGCATAGCGACATCAAGAATGAGACAGCCGATGAGAGAAGGCCGATCTTCTATCAAAAATTCCGAACCTTTTTCATAGGCCTCGACCGTCCAGCCCTCAGACTCCAGGAGAAACTTCAGCGCCTTACGCACCACGGCTTCATCGTCAACAATACGAATAATCGGATTCGATGTTGTCATTATTTCGTCTCCTCCTGTACCGGCAGTCTAATTTCTACCCTCAAGCCGCCGGAAGTGGCTTGAGAAAAGGAAATCTTGCCGCCGTGATTTTCAATGATGCTTCTGACGATCTGTAGTCCGAGACCTAATCCGTCCGCTTTCGTTGAATTAGTCGGCTCAGAAAGTTTTGCGATCGTTTCTTTTTCAATGTGTCCGTTGTCTTCAATCGTAATCATTGCACTGTTGTCTGATCGCCTAATCGTCAGATCAACTTTCGGATTCGAGACACCGAGCTCTTGAAGTGCCTGTGCTGCATTCCTCAAAAGGTTAATAATGACAAGCTCAAATTCAAGCGGATTCACAATGACATGGACCGGCTGCGCTTGAGTGAGCTTGACTTCAACCCTTTCTCCGCTTTGCCGCTTGAATTCCCGGACTGCTTTATTCACGAGCTCAGAAACTTCCGACGATACTCTTTCGCTCCGAGCTCCTTTGGCATAGCTTCTGACTCGCTCGACAATGGCGGCTGCCAAGTCCGCATCCGTACGAATTTCAGCCAATGCCGTACCGAGCTTATCCTCCGTCAGTGTTCCTGAATCCTTGGCGCGCTGAAGCGTCCGGGCATAGAGCTTGATACCGGCGAGCGGCTGATTGAGCTCATGCGCAATCAAGCTGGAAATCTGTCCGACCACCGCCGCTCTCTGCATTTTCATGAGGCGCCGGTGCGCTTCTTGTGCCTCGTGGAAACTTTGACTCTCTCTTTTAAGTGATTCTTTGAGTTCCTGCGTCTTAATGTTCACAGTTCTCGAGACAATGAAAGAATGGATCAGCAAAAGCGCAAACGCCGCTAACGTACCCAAGACCCAAAAGCGATACTCAATGATTCGCTGCCAAAACCACTCCTTACTGAACCGCTGATACGATCCGAGCTGTAAGGACTTCAGGAGATTGTCTATCGCGGTGAAGTCGCTCGCCACAGACCAGTACAGGCCGATGCCAACAGGTTTTTGTGCAATCAGACCGGCTGCCACGGCCGACAAGACTGCCGGCGGAACGGAAGGATTCGATCCGAAGCTCCAGTTCGGATAAAGACGCGTGGAATGCAGACAAATATGCTCCGGATCGTTTTTTAGATTGATGAACTTGAGCTGATCTGTTGTCACAACCTTTCGATTAACGGCATCTTCGAGGTAACAGGCTCTCAGGATCCCAACGTCTGCCTTTCCGTCCAATACGTCTTTGATAATCTGATCTCGGTTAAGTCCGTAAAACTGAGTCGACTTGAAGAAAGTTTTGGGATCGTAGCCGTCGGCAGCGATCTCGCCCATCGCAGCTAGATACATTCCGAAAGCAGTCGGACGACCTGCTGCCGCTCGTTTATCTTTGAGATCCGAAATACTGTTGATGTCCGATCTGCCCGCCTTAACGATGAACAAAGAACCTTCGGATCGATTCGGATTTTTAGAAAACGGTGAAGACGCTGTCAGTACATCTCGAGCGCCTAGATCCTGATATCTCCGTATGGTTGCCGCGGTAGAAATGAAGAAATCGGTCTGATGGTTTTCAATGAGCCTTTCCAGCTCCGGCAGTTCTACATACAAGACTTTGAGTTTGGCAGGAGCCACAGACCTCTCTACCGTCTTGATTGTTTCGTTAATGAAGGCGGCATGCAAAAGCGGAGTAACGGCTGAGTTGATCGCAAAGGTGTATTCCTTCGGCTCCTCCGCTTGGACATTGAGCTGAAAGAAGCAGATGACTGCTGAGATCAACCTAACAATCTTTTTCACGGTTCAACTTCGTCGAACTAATTCTTAACTGCCTTCAACTTAGCACAATTGTCAGAAACTCAAAATCCGTTTTCTCACTACCGAGCCTAACTGACACCTCAAACCTTCCGAACCCGAAAACCTACTGCCGGATCAGATTCAAAAAGAAATCCCGGGACTTTGCCCGGGATGTATGTAAGCACTTACTTATTATTTCTAAGCGTTAGTGCTGTGCTGCTTTGACCTTTTTATCGCCGCAAAACGGAAGAATGCAGGATTCAGCCTGTGCCAAAATCTTCGTCATCAGCTCGCGGTTCTCGACCAGCGTAAAGATGTTGGAAATCGACATCCCCAGATACATGGCCATCACACAGAGAATGCGGTATTGACCTTCTTGGTCATCTTGAGAAATGCCGCCCGCTTCAGAAATCATCGCTCTTAAACGTGCTCCGTTTTCCGTGATCTTTTCTTTGATGTCGGGATTGCGCGTGCACTCTGTCAAAATCGTCAGCATCAGCGAGGAACGACGGGAATCGAAGATTGACTCACAGCTCGGATTCTTTTTACCCGCAGACATCGCTGTCTTTAAAGCATCAAAAGTCTCCTGCCCCATCTTCAGCTGAACAGCCAGTGCCAAAGCGGCTTTACTGGCATAGAAGTTGTAGAGATGAGGCGTGCTGACGTCGGCAGCTTCAGCGATTTCATTCATGCTCGCCGCATGAAAGCCCTTGTCTAAAAAGATGGCTTCCGCAGCACGCAAGATACGATCACGCTTTTCGCTGCGTTTCTCTTCCTTTCGCTCTTCGACTCTGGTCTCTCGAGTTTTAAGCATTTCCGCCTCCGCTCGAGACAGGAATCGTCTGAGCCGGTTCTGCAGCAGCAGGAGTTACCGCCTGGGCTGCGGTCTGAGCTTCAGGTTCGACAACAGAGCCGCCTCCGAGAACCTTGTAGAGCATCACACCGCTGGAAAGACGATTGCTCTCGGCCGAAATGTAGTTCGTCTGAGCAGCAACCATCTGTCTCTGGCTCTCAAGTACGGTGAGGAACCCGTCCAGACCGTTCTTATAACGGCTCTGAGACAAGCGGTAGGCGGTTTCCGTAGCGTTGACCAGGTCTTTAAGCGCTGCGCACTGACGATTGACCGTACCGACGGTAGCAAGCGCGTCGCTCACTTCTGCGAAAGCATTCTGCACAGTCTTCTCATACGTAGCGACCATGATCTTTTGCTGAGCTTCAGCCTGACGCAGTGTCGAGAGGTTCGCACCGCCGGTGAAGATCGGCAGAGAAACGGACGGAGCAAATGTCCAAAGTCCGGTTCCGGCATCAAACAGATCGCTCAAGTGGCGGGATGTAGAACCGATGCCTGCAGTCAGAGTAATGCGCGGGAAGAAGTTGGCTCGAGCCGCACCGATGTTGGCATTCGCAGACATCAGATTGTGTTCCGCGGCCTTAATATCCGGGCGGTTCAAAAGAATGTCGCTGCTTAAACCGGCAGGAGCAATCGCGCCGTAATTCGTAGCTTCTTCCAGGTTGTTCGGCTCGAGATCCGCAGGGACCTGAGCGCCGACGACCAGGTTCAGCGCGTTCTGCGCCTGAGCCAGACTGCGTTCGTACTGCGCTACGGCAGCGCGTGCCGTGGCCACTGTCGTACGAGCCTGTTCAAGCTCCAGCAAAGAGCTGGCGCCCAAACGATAGCTGTCGGACATCAGCTTAAAGCTTTCTTCCTGACTTTGGAGCGTAATTCTCTGCAGGCGCAGGAATTCCTTCTGTGCGCCTAAGTTAATCCAAGAAGTAGCAACCTGTGCGATCAAAGCGTTTTGAGCGGCAGCACGGTTCTCTTCAGCTGAGAAGAACTGCTGAAGAGCGGCTTCGCTCAAGCTTCTGACTCGCCCGAACAGATCCAGCTCCCAAGCCGTAGAAGCCAGGTTTGCCTGATACGTATGGGAGACATAACTGCTGCCCGTGGCCGACATAATGCTCGGCGTTTTGCCGGCGTTTTCCTGCAGGCCGGCCGCCACAGAAGGCATCAGCGCAGATCTCTGAATGCCGTAGGCCGCTCTGGCCTTTTCGATATTGAGGATCGCAACTCTCAGATCGCGATTGTTGGCAAGTGCCATCTCAACCACTTTCTTGGCTTTCGGGTTGGTGATGAAGACCTTCCAGTCGGGGAGCGGAGAGGCTGTGGTCATCACGTCCTTGTACGCTTCCCCCGTCGGGAAAGTTGCCGCGACCGGCGCGGCAGGTCTTTCATATTTTGGCGCCATCGTGCAGCCGGCACAGACGGCCAGAGAACAGGCAATAACCGTGAGTTTTAATGCCTTCATTTACTTATTCTCCTGCAGGGCTTCCTGCGGTTTTTTCTTTTTAATCTTATCGCCGAAAAGCTTAACAATGAGCACATAGAACAGCGGAACGAAGAAGATACAGAGGAAAGTACCTGTCAGCATACCGCCTAACACACCGATACCGATGGCGTTCTGTGCACCGGATCCGGCACCGGTTGCCTTAGCAAGCGGAAGCACGCCGAGACCGAAGGCCAGAGAAGTCATCATAATCGGACGAATTCTCATGCGCACCGCGTGTGCTGCTGCATGGACAATGGACTCGCCCTTCTCATGCAGCTCTTTTGCGAATTCCACAATCAAAATCGCGTTCTTACTGACCAAGCCGATGGTCGTCAGCAAACCGACCTGGAAGTACACGTCGTTGTTCATGCCGAAAGCACCCGTCATACCGAGCGCACCGATCACGCCCAGCGGCACAACCAAGATGACGGCGATCGGAATAGACCAGCTTTCATAAAGAGCGGCCAAACACAGGAACACGATCAAAATAGACAACGTGTAAAGTGCGCCGGTCTGAGATCCGGCCTGCTGTTCCTGGAAGGAAATACCGTTCCAGGCGATACCGAATCCGTGCGGCAAAGCCTTGGCGATTTCTTCCATCGCAAGCATCGCCTGACCGGTCGTAAAGCCTGCTGCCGGCGCTCCCTGAATATTCACAGCGCCCAAGCCGTTGAAACGCTCCAGACGAGAGGAACCGAACTTCCACTCAGTAGAGCAAAAAGCGGAGAACGGAACCATTTCGCCTTTATCGTTGCGCACGTACCAGCGGTCCAAGTCTTCCGGACGCTGACGGAACTTCTCATCGCCCTGAACATAAACCTGCTTAATACGGCCGCGGTCGTAGAAGTCATTGACGTAGGAGGAACCCCAAGCAGTCGACAGCGTATCGTTAATGGATGCCACGCTGACGCCTAAAGAGGCGGCCTTAGCAAAGTCGATGTGCAGCTGAAGCTGCGGTGCATCTTCTTTACCGTTCGGACGAACGTTGTAGAGCTGCGGATTGCTGCGGGCAGCGCCCAGAACTTGGTTTCGGGCTGCCATCAGAGCGTCATGACCTTGACCGCTCAAGTCCTGCAGGTACATATCAAAGCCGTCCGCCATACCGAGCTCGAGAACCGGCGGCAGCGCAAAGCCGAACACAATAGAGTCTTTCCAGCTCATCAGTGTACGGTTAGCGCGGGCTGCAACCGCCTGAGCCTTCTGCTCGGGTTTCGGACGTTCGCTCCAGTCTTTAAGTTTGATAAAGGCCATCGCAGAGTTCTGACCCATACCGGCCAAGCTAAAGCCGACCACCGTCATCACAGATTCAACGGAATCTTTCTCATCGTTGAGCATGTAATCCTGCATGCGTTTTACAACAGGAAGAATCTGCTCTCGGGTTGAGCCTTCCGGCAGCTGAATCTGGACCATCAAAGAACCCTGGTCTTCGTCCGGCATAAAGGCAGTCGGAACTTTCAGGAATCCGAAGACGACGCCTGCAATGATCACGCCGTAAATCACGATGAAGCGCTTCCAGCGAGCGGTCATGTAGCCCACAGCGGAGGTCGCACCTTCTGCACCTTTGTTAAATGTGCGGTTGAACCAGCCGAAGAATCCTTTCTCAGCCTTGTCGTGTTTGATCGGTTTAAGAATCGTTGCGCAAAGCGCCGGTGTCAGCGTCAAAGCGACCAGGACGGACAAGCCCATCGCAGCCACAATCGTGACGGAGAACTGACGATAAATCACACCGGTAGAGCCGCCGAAGAAAGCCATCGGGACAAACACCGCCGACAACACCATCGCGATACCGACCAAAGCACCGGTGATCTGCGTCATAGATTTCTCGGTCGCGTCATGCGGCGATAAACGCTCCTGGTCCATCACACGTTCGACGTTTTCCACCACCACAATTGCGTCGTCCACCAGCAGACCGATCGCAAGCACCATAGCGAACATCGTCAGCATGTTGATGGAGTAGCCCATCGCGCCCAGAATACCGAAGGTACCTAAGACCACGACCGGCACGGCAATCGTCGGAATCAGTGTTGCGCGGAAGTTCTGCAGGAACAGATACATCACGAGCACCACCAGCACGATAGCCTCGAGCAAGGTATGAATCACGCCTTCAATAGAAATACGCACGAACGGGGTCGTGTCGAACGGGATCACGTACTCATACTTCTCGGGGAAGTATTGAGAGAGCTCCTGCATCTTCTTATCCACCAAGTCCGAAGTCAGCAGCGCGTTAGCGCCCGAGGCCAACTTAATCGCAAGACCGGCGGTCGGCTTGCCGTTAAAGAAGGCCGTCGCTTCGTACATTCGCGGGCCTTTTTCAATGCGGGCCACGTCGCGTAAGAAGACCTGAGAACCGTTTGCCTGAGTCTTTAAGAAGATGGCGCCGAACTGTTCCGGTGTTTCCAGCAGAGAGCTGGAAGTAATCACGGCATTTAAAGCCGTACCTTTGGCAGCGGGCAGACCGCCGACCTGACCGGAAGAAATCTGAACGTTCTGAGTCGTAATCGCGGTCTTAATGTCGGCCGGCGTCAGAGAATATTCGTGAAGTTTTTCCGGGTCGAGCCAAATACGCATTGCGAAGGCGGAACCGAAAACTTCGACTTCACCCACACCGTCCACACGGCTCAGCGGCTCCTGAATGCTGGAAACGAGGTAGTCACCGAGCTCAGCCGCAGAGATCGAGCCGTCGGTAGAAGTCAGACCGATCACCTTCAGGAAGCTTGCGGTCGTCTTGATAACCGTCACGCCTAAGCGCTGCACCACTTCCGGAAGCGATGACTGGGCCTGAGACAGACGGTTCTGCACCTGAACCTGAGCCATATCAGGGTCGGTACCGGCCGCAAAGGTCAGTGTGATATCGATTTGGCCGCTCGACTCACTGGTTGAACTCATGTACAGATAACCGTCCAAACCGGTCATCTTTTGTTCAATCACCTGAACGACGGTATCTTCAATCGTCTTGGCAGAAGCGCCCGGATAGGTCGCGGAGATGCTCACCTGAGGAGGCGCAATCTGCGGATACATGGACACCGGCAGATTCAAAATCGAAAGCGTACCGGCAAGCATGATCACAATTGCGATCACCCAAGCAAAAATTGGTCGGTTAATAAAAAACTTTGCCATATCAACCTCTGAATTTACTGCTTAGAAGCCTTTGTCGCCTTGGCTTGTTCCTGCTCTGCAATGGTCGGAACGATCTGAACGGGGACGCCCGGACGAATTCTCTGCAGACCTTCAATCACAACTTTTTCACCCGGTTTCAGACCTTCTTCAACAATCCAGTTCTGGCCTTGTGTCCGATGGGTCACTAAGCGGCGGATGGCGATCTTGCCGTCTTCAACAACATAAACGTAGGGAGTGCCGTTGGCTTCACGCATCACGGCACGCTGCGGAACCAGCAAAGCTTTTTCCATCGTGCCCTGAGGCAGCTCGGTACGGACGAACATACCCGGAAGAAGAATATTCTCGGGGTTCGGGAATTCAGCACGCAGTGTGATGGTGCCGGTACCCGGATCAACGGAAACTTCAGACAGCGTAAGTTCGCCTGTCTGCGGATACTTGGTTCCGTCTTCCATGATCAGGGTCACAGGGATTGCGCCGCCTTTGGTTTTCAGTTTGCCGGCAGCAATATCTTTTTTAAGACTGAGAATTTCTTTGCTCGACTGGGTCACGTCCACATAGATCGGATCCAGTGTCTGAACAACGGCCATGTTCTGAGCCTGGTGCGCGGAAAGCAATGCACCCGGCGTCACTAAGGAGCGGCCGATGCGTCCGGAAATCGGAGAACGAACCGTTGTGTAGTCAAGATTGATCTGAGCGTTCTTTAATCCCGCTTCGGCAGCAGCTACTGCGGCCTGAGCCTGTTTGTAAGCAGCCTGCGCGTCATCGTTGTTCTGTTTACTGATCGCGTTTGTCTTCACAAGCTGTGCGTAGCGATTAGCGGTCAGGCGAGTCTGGTACAGCACGGCCTGCGCTCTCTGGAGCTCGGCTTTGGCACTGGCCACCGCGGCTTCATAAACAGCCGGATCAATTTGATAAAGCGCTTGTCCTTCCTTGACCTCGCTTCCTTCCTTAAAGAGCCGTTTCTGCAGAATACCGGCGACCTGAGGACGGACATCCGCAACCAAGTAAGGAGCCGTACGGCCCTGAAGCGTCGTTGTCATGTCCAACTCGGTCGGCTGGATTTCCGTAACGGAAACCTGAGGAGCCCGCTGAGCGGCAGCTCCGCCGGGAGCTCCGGCCGATTTCTGCGAGTCGCATCCGCCCAACATAGAGACGGCAAAGCCCGCGGCAACACACAACGCCGCTTTCTTTAAGTCGTTCAATAACATGAAAAACCTCGAGATTATTTCCCAATTTATTCTGATTAGAGTGCGCTTGCTCTTCTGAGAAACGCAACGGACACAATTCTAGTTCAATTCTAAATGAACATTCATTCAGAAATTTACAATTTATGAGTTTTGCGTTGCTTACAACAGAAAGTTGTAACGGAGGTTTTCTTCCTAACTGTTTTCCGGGACCGATTTTTCGGAGTATTTCCGAGCTTCCGTCTCAAAAACTGCGATCTTCCGCTCCATTGCTTTCAGACCGCTTTCCCAGAATTCCGGCTGAGTAATATCGACCTTAAAGAATTTTTTGAAGAGGTCATCGACGGACATTCGTCCGCTGTTTTGTAGAAATTCGCTGTAGATTTTAGGAAAAACTTCCGGCATTCTGTGCCGAATCTCAGATAGACCGTAGGCGCAAACCGTCCCGAAGATGTAAGGATAGTTGTAGAAATAGTCGTCGATCTTGTAGAACTGACCGCGGTTAATCCAAAGATACGGGTCGGCTCCGGCAGTACTTTCTTCGTACCAAGCCTGCCAGGCCTCGGAAAGAAGATTAGAGATCTTGGTAACCGATACAACGCCTTTCTTTCGTTCTTCGAAGAAGCTTCTTTCAAAATCGAAGCGAACGCCCATGTTGATTACGTAATTCGAGATAAACGTGAGCTCCTGCCAAAGCGCCTCGAGCTTTTCTTCCGCCGATGCGGCCTTGGCTTGGATTTCTTCGAAAAGCAGCAGTGCAAAAAAGTGTCCGGCTACTTCCATCAGCGCGCGCGGAATTTTCCGCTCCTGCGCCGGCAAGCCTCTCTGCAGCCAGAAGTGCCAGGCGTGTCCGTACATGATGGCCTGCTGACTCATAGAGGCAAAGGAACCGAGATACGTTGAAAAAATTCTCGGCTCATTAAGCGACAAAATACCTTGGAAGAAAGCGCCGTTTTGTTTTCCCGGCAGCTGGCGTACTTCAACCCAGCCCTTTTCGACAAATAAGTCGAAGGTTTCCGGAATACGCTCGTCGAGTACCTTGCCGACTTCTTTAATCTTCTCGAGCGCTTCTTCATAAGGAATATGAATTTCTCGGCGCAGCGGAGCCGGCGCATTGAGATCCCAGACCTCCATGACGCTCTTTCCGGTAAAGAGCGCTCGGCTGATCACTGACTTGCGCAGCATGTGCCGGTTGGCTCTCACCGCCGTCATCAAGGCATCGACTGCTTCGGAGCTCACGGCGTTCTGCCAGTAAGCCGGCGCCATAAAGTCCATTTCTGCAAACTCAAAGCCCTTCAGACGAAAGCCCGTGAGCATATTGAAGATAGAAGCGTAGAGATAAGCGTTCTGCGAATAGTATTCGTTAAGCGCCGTAAAAGTCGATTGTCTGAGCTTCGGGTCCTCCGAAGTCTTCAATACCGCGATGCACTGAGAATGAGACTGATGCTTCGTCAATCCGTCCATCGTCCGCACGGTCGCCACCAAGTGCGCATTCAAAGAATGATAAAGGTCGGCGCAGGGAACAAAGTTAGAAGCTTTAAGTTCGTAGAGCAGCTGCAGCGTACGCGGCGAAAGAGAAAAAGACCAGCGGGTCGAAACGCGTTCAAAGAGCCACTCCCATTTGCTGAAATCCAGTTCCTTCCAAATCGGATCGCTCTTCTTTAGACCGGCGAGCCGATGGAACAGTTCTGTGATCAGTTCGTAATAACGGGAATGGATTTCCCAAAGACGCACGCGTTCTTTAGCGGCTTCCTGCTCTCTGGTATCAATCGCCGAAAGGCAGCGGCAATAACCGATTAAAGAATCCGTCAGGCAAAAAACTTCTGCCAAATGCTCGAGTGCAATGGCAATTGACACGGAGTCTTTGGCGTTCGGCACGAGGCCCGCAAGAATATGAATATCGGCTTCCAGGCGCTGACAGGCTTTTCGGTATGCCGGCGAACTCAGGCTCCCGTAGGAAGAACGAAAGTCCCAAGCAGGCATTTTGTTTTTTAAGGAGGATGTCATGACGATTCGGAAGCTGCAGTTCGATTTTCCGAATCATTCTAATGAAAAAGAAAAAAGGCGGCTGTCCTCTGCAGGAGAGAAGCAAGCCGCCCAGGGAGGGTTTTATGGTTCGAGGTGTAGTAGTGTTTTTTTATTTATCCAAGCAGGGGCTTGGTGGTTTCTGTGCCGGCTAAAGCAAGCGCGGTTAAGAGAACCAGCTGAGGTCCGAGCTCTGTCTTTTCCATGATGAAATGCTCTTTGAGGGTATGAGCGCCGATTCCTTTACCGCCGGAGCAGAGGCAGGTAGACGGGATATTGTGGCTCATCGGAGCATTGGCATCAGTGGAAGACATCGCGTAGTTCGTCAGTTCAATGCCGAGGGTCTTCTGGGCGCTGCGGGCTGCCTGAAGGACCGGGCAGCTGTGCGGACGAAGTCCGCCCGGACGATTGCCGATCATGGTCTTGGTAAGTTTCAGACCCTGTTCATCAGCAACACCCCAGCGGGCATTTTCTTCCTTGATGGCCTTCTCGAAAGCACCCAAAACTTCGGCTTCAACACGGAGCAGTTCCTCATTGGAAACGCTGCGGATATCGACATCCACTTCGCAGTGAGCGGAAATCGTGTTCACCGTTGTACCGCCTTTGATCGTACCGATCGTAAAGGTGGTCTTAGGATCTTCCGGAACCTTGATGTCGGCAATGATATTGCCGGCGCGGCAAACCGCATGGATGGCGCTCGGAACCTTGCCGAAGTCGGCAAAGGAGTGTCCGCCCGCACCGTCCACGGCCAAACGCCAGCGGTGAGAGCCGACGGCGCCGTAAAGGACGCGGCCGACATCGGTACTGTCGATCGCGACAAAGCCGTCGAGCTTGTTGTTGGCGCAGAGGTGCTTGGAGCCGCGGATATCACCGTTGCCTTCTTCACCGACCGTGCCGACAAACCAGATATCGCCCACTGTGCGGATGTCTTCTTTTTCCATAGCGCGAAGCACCTGAAGCAATGCTCTTAAGCCGGAACAGTTATCACCGATGCCGGGGGCGCGATAGATATTGCCTTCTTTTTTGACTTTGACGTCGGTACCGGCCGGGAACACAGAGTCCATATGCGCGCCGATGGCGAGAACCGGACCGCTGCCGGTACCCTTGCGGATACCGATCACGTTGCCGATTTCATCGATATGAACATCGGTCAGACCGTACTGCTTCATGCGCTCTGCAACAGAAGCGGCTCTCTTTTCTTCATGGAAAGTCGGAGCTTCGATTTCGCAGAGTTCAATCTGTTCCTGCATAGCGACTTCAGTCTGGTCTTTGATGAAGGCCATAGCCGCTTCAACTTTGGGTTCCTTAGAGATTTCGGTAACGAGATCGAGAACTTTGGAATCTAATGCGGGAATATTTTTCATACCAATCTGTACCTTTTAAACCAGGAAGTAAAGGGTGAGGACCATCACAACAGCTGCCGGAGCGGTTCTCTTCACAACTTCCACCGGAGAGACGCCTGCGATACCGGACAGGAGAATGATGCCGCCTGCAAGCGGAGAAGCCTGACGACCGATACCGGCTGCCATCATGGCGAGGTAGCCCAGACCGTCAATCGTCATACCGAATGTCGGAGCGTGCGGAGTAACGGCTTCGTTGAAAGCAAAGGCTGCAGCGTCACCGGAACCGGTCAGAACGGCCAGCAGGAACGGACCGAAAGCACCGCCGATCTTGGCAACTTCGTTGGAATGAGTCAGGTACTGAACGAAAACTTCAATGACGCCTGCGGCACGTAAACCGGCGGCAAACACACCGGCGGCGATGATGATACCGAGGATCTTGGCGTAGCCGTTGCCCATACCGGCGAAGAATTTCTTCGTGACTTCTTCAGGGTTGGAACGTGTAACGACTAAAGCGTAGAAAGTACCGATCAACATAGCAGTTGCAACGGACATCTTGAGCTGCGGGAACCAGATGGAAGCGCAAACGAGAAGAACGACCGGGACGATCGGAGCGATCGCGAACAGGATGTTCGGATGTTCGATTTCGTTGGAAGCAACTTCAACGGCTTCTTCAACAGCGGCTTTACCGCGCTTGAAGTCGCCGAAGGCAAAGCAGGTCAGCGTAATCACAACGATGCTGATCAGACCCATGGTGACGGTTGTCGTAGCATGAGCTCCGATGAACTGCATGATTTCCATAGAAGCGAGCTTGGAGATGAACGGGTTATGAGAAACGCCCGGGTTCAAATAAGCCGGCATCATGCAGCCGCCGACTGCTGCGGCAGCGATAGCGGGTTTGAAACCGCTTCTGATCATGATCGGAATCATTGTCGGACCGACGGCAGCAGACAGACCGGCCATAGAAGGAATGGCGGTGGCAATCACGCTGGTGACGATCATGCAGGAAGGAAGAAGGAACACGCCGAGTTTTTTCAGCGGTCTCATCAGAAGGCTAACCAGATGAACGTCGCATTTGGTCAGAGAGATAACTGCAGCAAAACCGAGCGCCGAGCAGATGGCGATGATCAGGCTGCCGTTTGTCATAGATTTGTCGAACTGCTTGAAGGCGATCATCGGCTGCAGTGAGATGAAGGCCATCACAAAGCCGGAAGTCAGCAGAACGAGACGAGTTTCATAGCGCTTGATAAGGGCATAAACCGTTGCAATCACAACAACGATGGCAACCCAGAAAGACCATGTCATTTGGTTCTCCCAGAACAATAGGTTTAGAAAGAGTCATGGCCGGGAAATGGCCTTATATTTCTAGAAACGAATTTTACGTTCTGAGATAAATCGGATTCAGGCAATTAAGAGTTATTACTTAAATATTTAGTAATTACTCGCTTATTTATCATATTTATTCAATCAATAAAACTTATTAATCTTCTATAAGAAGATGTTTTAGAAATTCGTATTAGGTATTAGTTCTACCTTAATAAGTATTACTACCTAAACATTTGTAGATGTATTTTGAATTTTTCCAGACAACGTGGTTATTTCCTCCTCGTAGTACGACAAACCTGAGTAAAACCACTAATACATTGAGAAAACCACAAAAAAAGGAGACCCGAGAGCCTCCTTCTTTGTGTGATAACCGTTTGAGTTAGTTTTCGGATTTTTGTCCTTCCGTTTCCTGTTTTACAGGAGCCTCTTCCTTCGCGACGATATCTTTCAGCTCGCGGCGAAGAATCTTACCCACAGGTGTCTTCGGAATGGAATCAACGAAAACGATTTCCTTCGGCATCTTGTAACCGGTGAGGTTCTGACGGCAGTAAACCTTAACCTGCTCAACGGTAAGAGACGGATCCTTTTTGACGATCACAGCTTTGACGCGTTCACCGGATTTTTCATTCGGTACACCGACCACGCCGCATTCCAAAATCTCCGGCATGCTCTGAAGCACGCCTTCAATTTCGTTCGGGTAGACGTTAAAGCCGCTCACCAAAATCATGTCTTTCTGACGGTCTGTAATCGTAATGCGGCCGTTGCTGTCCATATTGCCGATATCACCGGTGCGCAGCCAGCCGTCACGCAGCACAGCAGCCGTTTCTTCCGGTTTATCCCAGTAGCCGCGCATGACCTGGGGACCCTTCACGCAGATTTCGCCGGTGTGTTCCGGAATTTCCTGCGGAGTTGTCCAGAAGCCGAGATCCTTGAAGCCTTCGCCGCGGATAGAAACCACGGTAGAAGGGAACGGGAAGCCGACGGAACCGTTCCAAGGAGTGTTCATCGGGTTGGCGGCAACGCCCGGAGAGCATTCGGTCAAACCATAGGCCTCAATAATGTGGCCGCCGGTCACTTCTTTCCAGCGTTCGGCTACTGACTTCTGAACTTGTGTGCCGCCGCCGACGGTGAGCTTCAACATCTTGAAGTCAACCTGGTCAAATCCCGGTGTATTGAGCAGGCCGTTGAAGAGCGTGTTCACACCGCAGATCACGGTAAAGTGCTGTTTCTCGCATTCTTTGACCAAACCCTTCATGTCGCGAGGGTTAGCAATCAGCACCATGCGAGCGCCCCACTGAAGGAAGCTGCACAGAGCGGTCAGAGAAAAGATGTGATAGAGCGGAAGCGCTGTCATAACGACTTCGGTCTTCTTCTTGAAGTCGCCGGAAATCCAAACACCCGTCTGCTGCAAGTTGGCCAACACATTGCGGTGCGTGAGCATGGCGCCTTTGGCAATGCCGGTTGTGCCGCCTGTGTACTGCAGAAGTGCGATGTCATAGCGGTCGAGCTTGACCGGATTAAATTTTCTGGAAGCGCCTTGGGCGAGTGCGTCGCGGAAAGAGACAGCGTATTCGAGATTGAACTCGGGCACCATCTTCTTTACTTTCTTCAGCATGAAGTTAACGAGCAGACGCTTCGGAGCAGAAAGCAAGTCGCCGACCTGAGTCGTGATGACGTGTTCAACGGGAGAATTTTTTTGAATCTTTTCAAACGTCTTGGCGAAGTTCTCGATGATGACCAAGACCTTAGCGCCGGAATCCTTCAGCTGTCCGCCGAGCTCGCGGGCGGTGTAAAGCGGATTGACGTTGACGACGATAAGTCCGGCTTTCATGATGCCGAACAGACAGATCGGATACTGGAGAAGGTTCGGCATCATCACGGCAACGCGGTCGCCCTGCTCGACGCCCGGGAGCGACTGCAGATAAGAAGCAAACGCCGTCACTTTCTCATCAAATTCTTTGTACGTCATTGTCTTGCCCAGGCTGGTAAAGACCGGAGCATCACCGTACTCTTGACAGATCTTTTCCTGGAAATCCGGCAGTGATTCGTAAATATCCGGATTAATGGTCGCGGGCACGCCCTCAGGGTAGTGCTTGATCCATGGATATTCTTGAGTATCTGTCATTTGTTTCTGTCCTAAAGAAAGCGTAACCCGCTAATTTTAGCGGGTTGCGCGATATAAAAACATTGAGAATTAGCCTGAGATTAAGCTTGGTGGGCAAGTTCGGAGATGTGTTTGGCGTACTGCTTCACATCTTCCCAGTCGGTAAAGTCAATGCACATAGACGGGTCTGTCGGGCCGTTTGTGATCTTCATGATGAGCTGAATGCACTTCTTATCAAAGAGATTCAGGTGCGGGTAGTCGATCTTGCCGGCAAAGCACTTGAGGTCTCTGGGACGCCACGGAGAGCGTTCAAGGAATTTCTGCATGTAGCGGTTGCCTTCGACTGTCGCCTTAAACGGTGTGCGGGCAACGACGGTAACGTTGAACATCGCATTGGGCTTGCGGTCGAGTTCCGTGCAGTTGTTGCGAACAAATTCGTAAACGTTCGGATGGTAAGTGCCGTAGACAACGGGGAAGCCGCAGAGCACGAAATCATGCTTGCTCCAGTCCACGCCTTCGCGAAGGGCTTCGGAGACCGGCATAACCGTCACGGTGTTTCCGAGTGCCTCGAGTTCGTCGGCAATAGTACGAACCATGCGGGCGGTATGGCCCATACGAGAGTAATAAACGATAAGAATGTTCTTCATTAATTCCGCTCCGATCGCGTCCGGGCCGACAAGGCCTTTCGCATCAATTTGTAATTTATTGAGTCGATTTTAGCAAAACCGCCCTGATTGGCTCATTTTTGTTAATGAGTTTACGTACTTAAGCGCATTGTCGGGTAAAATCCGACTTTTAAAACCCTGTTCCTATTGATTATTAGGAACTTTTATTTTTATATGGCTAAAGAAGACCTGATTGAAACAACTGCAACCGTTACCGAAGTTCTTCCGGACGCTCGCTATCGCGTCAAACTCGACAACGGCTATGAACTGATTGCCTACACAAACGGCAAAATGCGTAAGCATCACATCCGAATTCTCGCCGGCGATAAAGTTTCGCTGGAAATCTCCCCGTACGACATGACCAAAGGCCGCATCACCTTCCGTCATATCGAGGGTCGTCCTCCGGTCGCTGCCGCCGGCGGAAAACGCAAGTAATCGATTCAATAGAAGCACTCAGCAAATCGAGTGCTTTTATTTTGCGTGCTCGACGACCTCAATCGTCTGATCTTTAAACTGGACTTTCTGTCCGGCGCGGATTTTATGACCGCGTTCGGTGCAGACTTTTCCGTCCACATTCACTAAGCCGTCCTGTACGACTTGTTTTGCTTCTCCGCCTGTGCCTGTCAATCCGGCTGCCTTCAGCAGATCTCCTAAGCGAATAAATTCGCCGTTTAATTCGAATTTCATTCCGATTTCCTTTTTTGACTTTCTCGGATGAAATGCATTGTATTCCTGCAAGGCATTTCTTTTATCACCGGCGCCGAATTCGAGGCCTCAGAAACGACAAACGCCCCGAAGGGCGTTTGCGCTTAGATCTGCTTCTGCTGGATTAGATCAGAGACAGGAAGCGAGTGATCATGCGAATACGTTCTTCGACTGTGTCTAAGCGAAGGAATTCGCGATCGCAGTGGAATTCGCCGCCGGCAGGGCCGCATCCGTCAATGACGGGGAGACCGGCTTCAGCCATGTGGTTGCCGTCGGAAGCACCGCCTGCGTCAACCCAGTCGATATCGAAGCCTTCGAGTTTGGCAGCTTCGGTGATCTGAGCAACGAGTTCTTTCGTTGCGTCGGACAGCGGCATAGCGTTGCTGTGGCTGACGCGTTCGATTGTCTGAGTTACGCCGGGAGCCCAAACGGCAGCAGCCAGTTTGTTGATACCGTCGTCAAGATATTTGTCGTCTTCGTTGTTCCAGTAACGTGTGTCGAGCTTAACGACGCATTTTTCGGAAATGACGTTAGGAGCGCTGCCGCCTTCGATCACACCGGGGTTGACCGTTGTGCCTTTATCAACATCGGCCAGACCAGCAGCTGCCAAAGCAAAGCGCATAGCGGCGATGTTGGCGTTGGCTCCTTTGTACGGAGCGTTGCCGGCGTGGGAAGCTTTACCGTGGAAGGTTACGACGTAGTTGGTAGAACCCTTTCTGGAGCGGACGAGCTGACCGCCGGCGCGGGCTGCTTCAAAAACCAGAGCGCGGGAAGATTTGGCGGCGATGCTCTTGAGCCAGGCGCTGGAAGCCTTGGAGCCGGTTTCTTCGTCCGGGTTCAGAGCAACAGCGATGGAGAGTCTTTCCAGATCTTCAGGACGAGCAGCCTTCAAAGCGTAGTAGATGGCAAGAACACCGCTCTTGCAGTCGCTGCAGCCGGGGCCGTAGGCGCGGTCGCCTTTCACGGTCAAAGGACGAGCAGCGGCAGTTCCGTCAGGGAAAACGGTGTCGAGGTGAGCGTTGAAGAGAACGTCATAGCGGTCAGCGTTAGGCTTGTTCGTAGCGAACAGACCGTTGCCGGCATTCGGACCTAAGTCAACGAGGTCGGCTTTGAATCCGATGGATTCGAGGTGGCCCTTCATAATCTTAGCGGCTTCGGTAACGCCGGCAATGTTTGCAGTGCCGCGGTCTTTGTTAACCAATTCGGCCAAGTCTTTCATGTAAGAGTCGAGAACTGACATTGATATTTCCTCTTATTAAAGTTGCGTAAAACAGTTGAGCCCGAAGGCTTAACGATTCCCGCGATTGTAATGATTTGTGAGATTTAGATAAATGAGAATAAATACCGCTGGACAAACCTATTTTGATTACTCAATTCGAAAAAATTTTCTG
>LARN01000138.1 GCA_000980495.1 Acinetobacter sp. N54.MGS-139
TTGCTCTTCGGAGGGGCGGTTCGCTTGTGGAACGTAGTGGAACAAGCGAACCGCCCCTCCGGCGCTTTCGCTCATCCCACCATTCTATCCTTGCTTGAACCGATCTCCAAACATTACAACGAATTGAAGCATCGCCTGACGCCATCTAAAAACTGATTTGCTCCAGTCTTTAGTAGCGTTTTTTATTGCCAGGTAGACGAGTTTGTAAACTGAGTCATCCGTCGGGAACATTGTTCGGGTTTTAATTACCTTCCTAATCGAACGGTTCAAGGCCTCTATGCTGTTTGTCGTATAGATTAGCTTGCGAACCTCCGGTGGAAAATTGAAAAGGGGAACAACTTGATCCCATTGGCTCAGCCACATCTGCTTTATGACGCTGTATCGCTTACCGAGGTCGGATTCTGCGAAGTCCTCAAGTCTGTTTTTTGCCTCTTCGGCATTATCGGCTCCGTAAATTCCTTTGAGCTCCTTCATTACTTGCTTCAGATCCTTGTAGGAAACAAAAGCAGTGGAATTTCTGAGCAAGTGCACAATGCATGTCTGATGCATTGTCTTTGGGTATACGGTTTCAATAGCCTTGGTCATTCCTTTGAGGCCGTCTGTTACTGCGATCAGAATGTCGCTGCAGCCTCGAGCTCTGATTTCATTAAATACGCTTGTCCAGTAGGCGGCGCCTTCATTGTCGGAGAGCCACATTCCGAGAACTTCTCGGGAACCGTCCGCTTTAACTGCTAATGCTAAATACAAGGCTTTAGGCGTAATGGTGTTGCCGCTTTTTACTTTTACCCGCAGTGCGTCAAAAAAGACAACCGGATAAAAGTCCTGCAATGGACGACTCCTCCAGGTCCTGACATCCTCCAAAACATCGTCGGTTACTCTGCTTATAAACTCAGCACTTACTGAGACACCGTAGATTTCTTTCATATGCGCGGAAATTTCACGATTGCTCATGCCACGTGCATACATACTAATTATTTTGTCATCAAGACCTTTCAGGTGCCGTTCATACTTGGGAACTGATATCGGATCAAACGTACTTAATCGATCGCGGGGGACATCTATGCGTACTTTGGAGTTGTCAGTTAAAACGGTTTTACTGCTTGTGCCGTTTCGCTTGTTTATCGCTTCCTGAGCCTCAGGCTCAGCCTTTTCTCGAGGAACAATTTCCCCGTTTTTCAAGTGAAAGTCCATTTCACTTTCCAGGCATCTTTCAAGAAAACGTTTCATAACTTCTTGAACCATGCC
>LARN01000024.1 GCA_000980495.1 Acinetobacter sp. N54.MGS-139
CCCAATCAACTCCTCCTGAATGGAAAATTTCGGCCAGATCCTTTGAAAATTAAGTCTCTAAAGGCCATTGGGAAGAATCAAGCATTTTACAGAGCTTCCTTAAGGCTCAGAGAGGCAAAACAGGGTAATTACTGAGGAGAGATGTATTAATCCACCGTTAGCTAGGGGTCAAGGGTAACTGTAAATACAAAACCGGCCGTTGATGCTTCTTGCATCATTACGACCGGTTTTTAATAAGAGTAATTTGGAGCTGCTTTGTGTGGAGGGCATTAAGCGGCTTCTTTATCCTTAGCTTTTTTCAGATTGTTCATTGCATAGGCAGCACTGTTAACGATTTTTACTTCGCCGTTTTCTACGATAAAGGTTACATTAGAGCGATGACCGTTTTCGATGCCTAAAATCTTCAAAATATGCTTCGGCAGAGTGACCTGTCCGTCGACCCAAACGATCGAATCAGAAGAGAAATTCGCAGACATATTGATCCTCCTTTTAAATTTTTACCTGGTCGACAGATCATTTTTGAAAATCCTTCGACCTAGGAAAATCACCAATTTTCTCAAATTTCTTACCTATGATCTTACCTGTTTTATAGGATATTTTAGATGTAAACCCTAATCTGAGTAAAAGACGAAGTCGTTTTCACGAAGAGAAGAAACAATTGATATCGAAGACTTGAATAAAGGGAAAAGCAGCTTTTCGAAATTTATATTAGAATGCGATCTCTTAGCGGCCCGATGGTGAAATTGGTAGACACAAGGGACTTAAAATCCCTCGGCGCAAGCTGTACCGGTTCAAGTCCGGTTCGGGCCACCAAATCTCCCTCTTCTTACCTTTGCAAAAGTTACTTCACCCACATTTTTATTGAACTAGCTCAACCGTTTGGTTCATCGCAGGAGTCATTGAACGTCATTGGTCTATGCATTTTCCTGAGCCTTTTGGGGAATGCGAACTATCTGCCGTTTCCCGCACCATTTCAGAAAAACCACAGACCAATCTTTTTTCTTAGCAAATTTAGGAAATTCTTCTTACGTCCCCAACAAAGCCGTTACAACAGACAGAAATAAAACCTAATTTTCGAAATATTTGAAAATCTTCGGAAAGTAATGCTTACGCGATAAAAAAAGGAATTGCTTTGAAGCCTAGGTAAATTCCTTCTAGTGGATTAACTGAATCCATGTCAGTTCAGTCAACACAAAAAGCCTCAAACAGAGGCTCCTTGTTAATCCGGATAAGGCCAAGAGGCCTCAGTAGCCGGATCTAATATTTAATCAAATTGATTTCAGCTCGCCCTAGGGCGATTTTGTTGTTAAAAGAATGTAACTAGATGTTACTACAACTATCAAAAACAGTCAAGCAATCACCCAAATCACCCCAAATTTTCGAAAATAATGGCGCTTTTTGTGCAGATCGACCATTTTCGAAAAACAGATCAGAAACCAACTGTCAAAAATCATTTGTTTTCAATCAGTTGGTTTCGGAGCTTCAATCGTACATCCTTTCAACAACAACTGAAACGTTATTCCGGACCCGATTCCTGCCCAAAAGCCGATACCTGAGACGTTGAAGTTTTTAAATGATCCGCCGGTCACGACTAGAACCACACCGGCTACTGCAACGATTCCGCAAAAGATTTCCTTCACCGTCAGATGCTTATGCTGGAACACAAACATAAACAACATAATCCACAATGGAACAGTTGCAGTTAAAACAGCGGCAAAAGGTGCGTTTGCGTATTGAATACAAACAAAGAACGTTAATTGCGTTCCGATGATCGTTAGTGTGTAGATTATTAAGTCAATAATGTTCTGCTTGGTTTCAAATACTTTCAGTGCACCTCTTTTCAGCAGAAAAAACTCAATACCTACGAATATGGAGCCGGCCAGCAGCATGCGAATCGAGATCAAATCCATAGGCGTAAAGTGACAGTTCTGAAGCAAATACTGTCCGGCTACGCCCATTGATCCCCAAAAAACAGCCGCTAATCCGGCCATCGTCATGCCTTTCAATGTGTTATTCATTCTCGTCTCCTCTGGTTCTTGAGTTTGCCAGCTTTGCAACGTAACTGAACGCGTTTCTACTCTTTTTAAGAAACCCGACTTTTCAGAAAATTCTTTACTTTTTTAGGAAGATAACAGCAATGAATAATGCGAAAATTCGTCTATGAATTTCGATAACTATCGCCGAATACTTCACCTCGACCTCGACGCTTTTTTCGCTTCTGTTGAACAGCGTGATAATCCTTCGCTGCAAGGGAAGGCAATTTCCGTCGGATTAAATTCCGCTCGAGGTGTCGTTGCGTCTGCTTCCTACGAAGCAAGAAAGTTCGGTGTACGTTCCGCAATGCCCTCTTCGGTTGCCGCGAGGCTCTGCCCTAATTTAATTTTCGTTCCCGGGCGGATGGACGAGTACAAAAAAGCATCAGCCGAAGTTTTCGAAATCTTTTCTCGCTACGCAAATCTCATTGAACAAGTCTCTATTGATGAGGCATTCTTGGATGTTACGGACGTTTGGCGCGATTATGGTTACGCGATGGAAATCGCAAAGCTCATCAAAGCAGACGTTCGGCGAGAAGTCGGCCTCATTATTTCTGCCGGGGTCTCTTACAACAAATTTCTCGCAAAAATTGCCAGCGACTGGCGCAAACCGGACGGTCTATGCGTAATCCATCCGGATGCGGCACTCAAATTCATTGACCGCCTTCCCGTCAAGGCAATTTGGGGTGTCGGCCCGGTGACCTCTCAAAAAATGGAGGCTCTCGGAATTTTCACAGGCAAGGATTTGAGAGAAAAAGATCTTTCGTTTTTAGTCGAGCAATTCGGCAGTTCTGGACTATCCTATTACAACTTTGCCCGAGGCATTGATGATCGTCCGGTTAGAACCGAACGCATTCGCAAACAAGTCAGCGCCGAGATCACGCTCTCAAAAGATGAAGGAAATCTCAATAAATTAGAAGATACGCTCTCGGAACTGACGGACTATCTGATGACGCGCCTTCGTAAAAACGACTTTCTCGGCCGATCGCTGACGTTAAAAGTGCGTTTCCACAACTTCAAAACGATTACGCGAACACAAACATCTAACTCTGTCTTCAACGAGAAATCTCAGATTCTCAAAACGGCCGAGTCTCTGCTGGAAAAAATCGATTTCAATCATCAGACCGTCCGCCTCCTAGGCATTGCCATTGGGAACCGCCTGGAAGAAGACACTGAAAACATGTTGAACCTCGGCGATATGGACGAACTTACGCCTCGGCTTCTTTAGGACGCCGACGGACTTGACTGAGTAGAGACGCGAAGCGCTGTAAAAATTGCAAAGGTCTGAAGAATTGCAACACCGAAAAGAACAGCTGTAAACATACCGACGTCAAGAAGCGGTCCAAAGAAAATCGGAGTCAGAGACTGACCTACATCCATTCCGCAATACGTAAAACCGTAGACACGCCCGAAAGATTTCTTGCCTAACTTAGCAACTGTCGCACCTCGAATCATAATGTCTCGGCTCGGTGCTGCTACGCCTGTTCCCAGACCCATCAGACACATTAGAAGGACTGCCCAATACCCGCTTAGAATCTGAGACGCCAAAATAGCTGCCATCACGGCTGCAAACGTAAGACACAGCGCCACAACACGATTGCTCGAGATTTTATGCTGGTTCGTTAAAAATCCTCCGATCAAAGCGCCCGCCCCGGCGCCCAAGAGATAAGCCGTCAGAGCCGCCGAGGCCCCGGTCAGATTCAAGTGATAGGCATTCTTGAAAATCGTCTGTGAAAAGCTTTGAAGAACGCCGAAGGCACCGGACGTAAAAAAGAAAAACATGAAGCAGTACCAGACATCAGGCACCCGCAGAAATCCGAAGGTCCCCTCTTCTTTTTCTTTCGGAGTCGGCGGCGTAGTGTCGCGGACAGAATCGCGAGAGAAAACGCCTCTGAATAAAAGCTCGATGACAAGAACAATCAGCGCCACAGAGGAAGCCGCAAACGCCGCACCTCTCCAGCCGAACCAACCCGCTGTCGTCACCATGAAGAAAGGACAAATCGCCCAGCCGATATTGCCGGTGATGTTATGCCAGGCAAAAGCATGACCCAAGAAGCGATCCTGAATGTTGTAGTTCATCAGCGAATAGTCGCTCGGATGAAATACCGAGTTGCCGGCGCCGGCAAGCATCGCAGAGAGATAAAGCATCGGGACATTTTCTGCCATGCCTAAGGCTACGGCACTGGCAATGAGCAAAACCAGGCCCGTATACATTGAGGTCCGGGCGCCTACTTTATCGACCAGAAAGCCGCTCATCGACTGACCGACTGCACTTGTGACAAAGAACGTCGTCATCAAGGTTCCGCCCTGAAGGAAATTCATTCCGAAGTGCGGAAGAATCCAAGGAAACAGAGAAGGAATCACTAAGTGATAAAAGTGAGAGCTGGCGTGAGCGATCGAAACGAGAAAAATCGCGAGGATGTCGTGACCGCGAGTTCCTTGTACGTACATGGCGTGGCTTAAGAGTGTTTTTTCTTATTCTATTCCTGACGCCTTCTGAAAATATTTAAGGCCGAGAGATTGTTAGTCTCCCGGCCTTTCTCAAATGAGATCAGACGATCTTATCGGTTGTCTTTACGGTCTTCAAAAATGAATTTGCCGTCGACATAATCCACAAACACCGTGTCTCCCGGAGCATATTTGCCTTTGAGGATATCCACAGCAATCTGGTTTTCCAGATAGTCTTGGACCGCACGGCGCAGCGGACGTGCACCGAACAGCGGATCAAAGCCGACCTTCCCTATTTCATCCAAAGCGGCTTCAGTTACATCCAGACCGATGTTCTGCTGTTCCATGCGTTTCGCCAGCTTACGAATCTGGATGCGGGCGATTTCGCGAATAGCCTTCTGGTCAAGAGCATTGAAGACAACGATTTCATCAATACGGTTGATGAATTCGGGTCTGAAGTGCTTTTTGACTTCATCCATTACGGCTTCCTTCACAACTTCAGGATCTTCACCCTGACGGTTCATGATTTCCTGAGAACCGAGGTTGGAAGTCATAATGATGACGGTATTCTTGAAGTCAACCGTGCGTCCCTGACCGTCGGTCATTCGGCCGTCGTCCAAAGCCTGAAGCAGGATGTTGAAGACGTCCGGATGAGCTTTTTCAACTTCGTCGAGAAGAATCACGCTGTAAGGTTTACGGCGTACGGCTTCTGTTAAGTAGCCGCCTTCTTCATAGCCGACATATCCCGGAGGCGCACCGATCAAACGAGCCACGGAGTGTTTCTCCATGAATTCGCTCATATCGATACGGATCATGGCGTCCTCAGTGTCAAACAGGAATTCGGCCAAAGCCTTCGTGAGTTCCGTCTTACCGACGCCTGTCGGACCGAGGAAGAGGAAGGAACCATAAGGACGGTTCGGGTCGGACAAGCCGGCACGAGAACGAAGAATGGCGTCAACGACTTTATCAACCGCTTCTTTCTGTCCGACAACTCGCTTACCGATGTACTTGGCCATATCCAGAAGTTTCTGGCGTTCGCCTTCCATCATCTTGGAGACCGGAATACCGGTTGCGCGGGAAACCACTTCGGCGATTTCTTCAGCACCTACCTGTGTACGCAGGAGCTTCGGTTTTTCGTCGTAGAGCTTGGTTTCTTCTTTTTCTTCCTTCACAAGCTGTTTTTCAAGTTCCGGAAGTTTGCCGTACTGGATCGCGGCGAGTTCTTCATACTTGCCGGAACGGCGAAGCTCTTCCATCTTGGTCTTGAGCTTGTCGATTTCGTCACGGACTTCTTTAGAACCCAAGGCAGCGTTCTTTTCTTTCTTCCAGATTTCTTCCAAATCGGAATACTCGCGGCTTAACTTAGCGATTTCTTCTTCCAAACCGCTCAAGCGTTTCTTACTGGCTTCGTCTTTTTCTTTCTTAACGGCTTCACGTTCAATCTTCAATTGAATCAGACGACGATCCAGCTTATCGAGTTCTTCAGGCTTGGAATCAATTTCCATCTTGATGCGCGCTGCCGCCTCATCAATCAAGTCAATCGCCTTATCCGGAAGGAAACGATCGGTAATGTAGCGGGCGGAAAGTTCAGCAGCAGCCACAATCGCCGGGTCGGTAATTTCAACACCGTGGTGGACTTCATACTTTTCCTGCAGACCGCGCAGAATAGCAATCGTGTCTTCGACACTCGGTTCGTTGACGATCACTTTCTGGAAACGGCGCTCCAGGGCGGGATCTTTTTCAATGTACTTTCTGTACTCGTCCAAGGTCGTGGCACCGATCACATGCAGTTCACCGCGGGAAAGTGCAGGTTTGAGCATGTTGCCGGCATCCATTGCACCTTCTGTCTTACCGGCACCGACCACTGTATGGATTTCGTCGATAAACAGAATGATGCGGCCTTCTTCGGCAACCACTTCCTTCAGCAGTGCTTTCAGACGTTCTTCGAATTCGCCGCGGTATTTCGCACCGGCGACAAGTCCGGCCATATCGAGGCTCAAGACGCGTTTGTTGCGCAGTGTGTCGGGCACTTCACCGTTCACAATACGCTGTGCCAAGCCTTCGACCACAGCGGTCTTACCAACACCGGGTTCGCCGATAAGAACCGGATTGTTCTTGCTTCTGCGCTGCAGAATCTGCATCGCACGGCGAATCTCGTCGTCTCGCCCGATCACAGGGTCGAGCTTTCCTTCTTTGGCCTTTTCGGTCAGGTCAACCGTGTACTTCTTCAGCGCTTCACGATTGTTCTCAGCTTCGGGATTGTCCACTTTTTCACCTCCGCGCACGGATAAAATTGCATTTTCTAGGCTCGGTTTATTGAGGCCTTCCTCTTGCGCAAGACGTGCGGCGTCACACTTGCTGTCGCATAAGGCTAAAAGGAAGAGATCGGTGGAAATGAATTTATCGCCGAGTCTTTCGGCCTCTCTTTCCATCGAATTAAGGATTGCCATCAACTCACGGCTGATTTGGACATTGTCGGCAGCTCCGGAAACTTCCGGCAGTTTGCCGATCGCTTCCTTCACCTTACGTTCGAGTTCTCTGACTCTCACGCCGGAGCGCTCTAAGAGCGTCCTTCCGGTGCCCTCGGTGTCCTTTAATACCGCAAGCAGCAAGTGAAGCGGATCGATGTACTGCTGAGAACGCTCAACAGCCATCGATTGTGCTTCTCCGAGCAACTCTTGGAACCGAGTTGTAAATTGATCTTGACGCATAAGAGTTTGAATCTCCTTTTGTTAAGGAAACATTCGGAATCAACTCCTGTTCCCCTATGCGTCTATTCTGAAGAGTCCGCGGAGACGGACGTGCGTTTTTCTCTTATTTTGAGCTTATTTGCTCCACTTGGATTTTGCGGCTTCGTCGGTCTCTTTGGCCTGTACCCAGCGGGTGCCCTCGCCCACCTTTTCCTTCTTCCAGAACGGGGCTTCGGTCTTCAAGTAATCAATAATGAACTCACAGGCTTTAAAGGCTTCCCCGCGATGCGCGCCGGAAACTCCGACAAAAACGATCTGGTCGGTCGCGAACAGTTCACCGACACGGTGAATCACCGTCGCATCCATAATATCCCAGCGTTTCTTTGCCTCTTTCACAATGGCCGTAAGGGCTTTTTCGGTCATTCCGGGATAGTGCTCTAAGGTCATGGAAGCGACTTCGTCACCTTCGTTGAGGTCTCGCACCGTGCCTAAAAACATCACGACGGCTCCGACTTTGGGAGACCCATGCAGTGCCGCTACTTCAGCCTGAACATCAAAGTCTTCTGTTTGAACTGCAATCTTCATTGAGACCTCTTATAAATTGAATTCCGTAAACGGGATGTAGGTCACCAAATCGCCCTTCTTCAAGTCAGCTTCAGCCGGGATGTCGGCTAAACCGTCAGCCCAGGTACAGGAGCTCAGAACCGCGGAGTTTTGGGTGCGATAGTTTTCCAGCTCTCCGGCACCGTTGCGGCGGACACGAATGAACTCGCGGCGGGATCCGCACTTGTAATCAAAGGCCAGCGGAAGGATATAACCCTTCACATCGATCTGGCTGCGGCCGGAAAGTTTAAGGATCAGCGGCTGAGCAAACAGCAGGAAGGTCACAAAACCGGAGACAGGGTTGCCGGGAAGGCCGATAAACGGAACACCGCGGACTTCGCCTTTAGCAACCGGTTTGCCGGGCTTCATGGCGATGCGCCACATCTGCATCTTTCCGAGCTCTTCAACAGCTCTGCGAATGAAGTCGGCTTCGCCTACGCTCATGCCGCCGCTGGTCAAAATGAAATCGGACTTGCGGGAGGCTTTGCGGAAAGCTTCTAAAGTTGCTTCAAACGTATCGGGAATATTGCCGTAATCCACCACATCGCAGCCCAGCTGATGGAGCAGACCGCGCAGGACAAAACGGTTGGAGTTATAGATGCCGCCCTCGACGAGCTTTTCTCCCGGCATCGCGAGTTCGTCGCCGGTGAAGAAAAGCGAAACACGAATCGGACGATAAACCTTAACTGTGGAAACGCCGACGCTCGCAGCAACGCCGAGCGCCGGAGGCGTTAAACGGTCGCCCCTCTTCAATACAGTCTGACCGATATCGATATCGCAGCCTGCTCTTCGAATCCAGGCACCTGCCTTGGGCTCGCAGTGGAATTCCACGCTGCCGTCTTCCATCTCGGAAGCTTCTTCCTGAGGAATCACTGCATCGGCACCCGGAGGAATCGGGGCGCCGGTAAAGATGCGAGCGACAGTGCCGGGTTCAAGTTCGGTGCCGACGTGGCCGGCAAAAATTCGCTGAGAAACCGGAAAATTGCGGCGACCGCCTGCAAAATCGGCGCAGCGAACGGCGTAGCCGTCCATCTGAGAATTATCCAGAGGCGGGACTTTAATTTCGGAGACGATGTCTTCGGCGAGGATTTTGCCTGCCGAATAAAGGGTCACCATATCTTCTACTTCGGCAACCGCCTCCGCACCTTCCAAAATCTTTGCTTTTGCTTGTTCAACTGTCAGCATTTCCGTGTTTCTCCGTCTTCGAGACCTAGCTCTCGAACTATGAAGCGAGTAATGGTTTCGGCATCATTTATATCAAAAATCGGCAGATTTCCAAATGCCGGGTGTGTCGTATCGGTCACCACCGCAGAGATTCGCTTGTCGTGCGCGCAAATCGGTGTTTCATGCCGCTCGAGCTTGCGCCAAACCTCCAGACGAAGCGCTTCCTGCTCTTCGGTCTTAAAGCCTTCGACAATCACGATATCCGCAGGATCTAAATGACGAATTAGGTCCGACAGCGTAGGTTTATCTTTCGGCGTCTCGGTGAGCATAGCCCAGCGCTCGTCGGTATGCACAATGACTTGCGTCGCACCGGCTTCACGAAAACGGTAAGAGTCCTTCCCCGGCTTGTCGATATCCACGTTGTGATGGGCGTTTTTAACGGCCGAGACTTTGAGACCGCGTGATGCTAACAGCGCGATGATTTTCTCGATCAAGGTCGTTTTGCCGCTGCCGGAGTATCCAACAAAATTAACTATCTTCATAAAAACAAAAAGGCCTGCGGTTAAGCAAGCCTCTTCAAATTAAAACTTATTTCCCGACGTCATGCTCGGCGAGAAAGTTTTTAACCAACTGCGCATCCGCAGGCATTTCCAGCACTTTCTGCGGTTTGTCGAGCAGACCTTCGTAGCCGGCCGGAACCGGAGGTTCAAAGCCGACGGCTTCTTTAATCGTAGATGCAAATTTAGCAGGTAATGCGGTTTCCAAACAAATGGTTTTTACGCCCGGGATTCGTTCTTTCATTGCCGCATTGATACCGTCCGCTGTGTGCGGATCAACGAGGAAGCCATACTGATCCCAAACTCGCTTGATGCACGCGAGACGATCAGCATGCGTACTCCTAGCGGCGGTAAAACCGCTTGCTTTTACTGCTGCCCATTCTTCGGCGTTGAGAAGGAACTCCTTCTTCCGGGAGAGCTCGGTCCAGAGCTCCACCACGCGCTCGGGGTTTCTGCCGGTGATGTCGTAGATATAGCGTTCGAAGTTGGAAGCCTTGGAAATATCCATCGACGGAGAACTCGTCACAAACGTATGGGCGGAATCGCGAATGCGATATCGGCCGCTGCGGAAGAATTCATAGAGGACATCGTTTTCGTTGGTGGCGACGATCAGACGAGCCACAGGCAGTCCCATCTGCTTGGCAATCCAGCCGGCTAAGACGTCACCGAAGTTGCCCGAGGGGACGGAGAACGTGACTTCTTCATCCTCAGATTCGGTTGCCTGCAGCCAAGCACTGAAGTAGTAGATGACCTGAGCCGCAATGCGCGCCCAGTTAATGGAATTCACGGCACCGATGTGGTGTTCGGTCTTGAACGTCAGATCGCCGGAAACCGCTTTGACGATATCCTGTGCATCATCAAAACTGCCTTGAACGGCAATGTTGAAAATGTTCTTATCCTGCAGTGAATACATCTGAGCTTTCTGGAATTTGCTCATGCGTCCTGCCGGAGAAAGCATAAAGACCTGAATACCTTCACGGCCTTTCATAGCGTATTCGGCTGCGCTGCCGGTATCTCCGCTCGTGGCGCCGAGAATGTTCAGACGGGTTTCTTTGCGGGCAAGCACAAATTCAAAGAGCGAACCCAAATACTGCATCGCCATGTCTTTAAAGGCGAGTGTCGGACCGTTGGAGAGCTCAAGAATGCCGAAATCCTTTTCCAGCCAGACAACCGGTGCGATTTTCTTGAAATCGGTGCCTTCACGTCCGTGACAATAAACTTCGGGCGTGTAGGTGGTTTCGCAAAGGCGAGCGATATCCGAGCGCTGCATGTCTTTGGCAAAAAGACTTGTCACGGCAGTCGCGAGCTGAGCGTAAGAGAGGCCGCGCCAGTTCTTTAAGGTCTCTTTCGAAACCTGCGGGTAGACCCTCGGCACAAACAGGCCGCCGTCGCGCGCCAAACCCTGAAGGACAATTTCGCTGTAAGAGGCGGCGGGCACGCCGCCGCGTGTAGAAACGTATTGCATTACTGTAATTCTTCCTTTCTCAGAAGCACGATTGCGCCGCGAACATTGGCAAGCTGCTGCATCGTACGGATGGCTCTTTGGATATCCGCTTCGCGAGTGCTGTGCGTCAGCAGAATGATTTCGGTGGAAGCATCTTCCAGAGGCGCTTCTTTCTGAATCAGAGACTCGATAGAAATCTTGTTGTCGGCCAGAATACGGGCGATCTCAGCCAAAACACCGGGCTTGTCTTCAACCGGAATGCGAAGGTAATAAGAGCAAACCGTGTCGCCGAAATCGGCAAAAGATTTGGCCTTCGGGTTGTGCGTTGTCGTCGGCATGCGAGGGCGCTCGGAGACTGCTACTTCCGCAGTTCTGGCGATATCGATCAAGTCGGCCACCACGGCAGAACCGGTCGGCTCGGAGCCGGCGCCCTTGCCGTAGTAAAGAGAACTTTCGGCTGCGTCGCCTTTCACAACGACGGCGTTCATTGCGCCTTCCACATTAGCCAGCAGACGGCGTGTGGGGACAAGTGCCGGATGGACGCGAAGTTCGATGCCGTAATCGGTGTACTTCGTGATGCCGAGCAGCTTAATGCGGTAGCCGAGTTCTTCGGCAAACTTAATGTCCTTGGCTTCCAGATGTGTAATGCCTTCGATATGAACTTTAGACATATCGACCGGAACGCCGAAGGCAATGGCCGACAGAAGCATCAGTTTATGAGCGGAGTCCGTACCCTCGATGTCGAAGGTCGGATCGGCTTCAGCGTATCCCAAACGCTGAGCTTCTTTGAGGACATCGTCAAAGCTGCGTCCGGTATCACGCATGGTGGAGAGGATAAAGTTGCAGGTTCCGTTGATGATGCCGGCGATCGAAGAGACTCGGTTGGCGGCTAAGCCTTCACGCAGCGCTTTAACGATCGGAATGGATCCGGCAACGGCGGCTTCAAATGCAACATTGACGCCTTTAGCCAGAGCAGCAGAGAAAATCTCATTGCCGTGCTCGGCAAGCAGCGCCTTATTGGCGGTCACAACATGCTTGCCGGCGTTAATGGCGGCCAAAATCAAAGATTTTGCGGGCTCAATACCGCCCATGGCTTCCACCACGACGTTGACTTCCGGATCGTTGACCAGGTCATGCCAATCGTTGGTGACGATCACGTCTTCGTCGACCAAAGGTTTAACACGGTCGACGTTGCGGACGGTGACGCGTTTGACCGAGATCGGAGCGCCTGCTCTTTGGCCGATTAAAGAGTGGTTTCTTTTTAAGATGTCGTAGGTGCCTTTCCCGACATTACCGAACCCGGCCAAACCGACTTTGATTTCCGTTGCCATTTCCTCTCCTTACGTTAATTATTTTTTCTTAGCTGCTGCCTTTGCCTTCGGTTTCTTCGTACTCTTGGTAGGAATGTTCTTTACCTTGGCAAACTTGGGTGCCGCAGGTTTCTTCTCCGGGACAGCCCGGACCGGCTCACCCTTCCAGCGGCGATGGAATTTCTTCGTCTTAGGCTGAATCAAACCGTCTTCCTTGAACATCTGACGGATGCCGCGCAGCGCCTGACGGATACGATCAGCGTTTTCGATCAGGGCGATACGCACAAAACCTTCACCGTATTCACCGAAGCCGATGCCGGGAGAAACCGCCACTTTGGCTTTTTCCAGCAGACGCTTGGAGAATTCCACGCTGCCCATGGACTTATAAAACTCGGGCAGTTCGGCCCAGATGTACATGGAGGCCTTAGGTTTTTCCACCATCCAGCCTAAGTCATGCAGGCCTTTGACCATTACGTCACGGCGGTGTTCGTATTCTTTTCTGACTTCTTCAACGCACTCCTGCGGACCGTTCAAAGCTTCGATCGCGCCGACCTGAATCGGCGTGAACGTGCCATAGTCGTGGTAGCTCTTAATGCGGGTCAGTGCGCCGACGAGGTCACGGTTTCCGACCATGAAGCCGATACGCCAGCCGGCCATGTTGTAGCTCTTACTCATCGTGAAGAACTCAACGGCCACGTCTTTAGCGCCCGGAACCTGCATGATGGAAGGTGCCTTGAAGCCGTCGTAGACGATGTCGGCGTAGGCCAAGTCGTGAACGATGTAGACGCCGTGCTTCTTCGCCAGGGCGACGAGTTTTTCAAAGAAGTCGAGATCTACGCACTGGGCGGTCGGGTTGCTCGGGAAACCCAGGATCATGAGTTTGGGTTTCGGAGTCGTTTCCGTGACTGCCCTTTCAAATTCACTGAAGAAATCGATGCCGGGGCCCATGCGGACGCTGCGGACATCGGCACCGGCAATGATGGAGCCGTAGATATGGATCGGGTAGCTCGGATTCGGAACGAGAACGGTGTCTCCTCTGTCGCAGGTGGCGAGCATTAAATGAGCAATACCTTCTTTGGAACCGATCGTAACAATGGCTTCTTTGTCCGGATCGATATCGACGTCCCAGCGTCTCTTGTACCAGTCACTGATGGCTTTACGGAGACGAGGAATACCGCGGGAAGCGGAATAGCCGTGAGTTCCGGGACGCTGGGCTACTTCAATCATTTTGTCGACGATGTGTTTCGGAGTGTCGCCGTCAGGATTGCCCATGCTCAAGTCAATGATGTCCTCTCCGCGATGACGGGCTGCCATCTTAAGTTCATTGGTAATGTTAAAGACGTAAGGCGGAAGTCGTTTAATGCGGGGAAAATCGTTATTCATCTGAACCTTCACTTGTTTGTTATCAGTAATCTTTTGAGTTTAATTGAAAGATTTGCATTTAAAGATGAATACGACAGTATTTGCTTAATGCTCTGAATTCAGCAGGCACAAAAAAACCTCCGACTCGCAGAGGTTTTCTTGGAAAAGGTTCGGATTAGAGCGCGTCGCTCGCAAAATCCGCCAGACGGGATCTTTCACCGCGCTGCATGGTGATGTGACCAGAATGCGGCCAGCCTTTGAAGCGGTCAACCACATAGGTCAGACCGGAAGAGCCTTCCGTCAGGTAAGGCGTGTCGATCTGAGCGATGTTGCCCAAGCAAACGATCTTAGTGCCGGGGCCCGCACGCGTAATCAGTGTCTTCATCTGTTTCGGCGTTAAGTTCTGAGCTTCGTCGATGATGACGAATTTATTCAGGAACGTGCGGCCGCGCATAAAGCTCATGGACTTAATGCGGATTCTCGAGCGGATCAAATCCTCAGAAGCTCTGCGGCCCCAATCGGACCCGTTGCCGCTGCCGCGGTTGAGAACTTCGAGGTTATCGTCAATAGCGCCGAGCCACGGGGCCATCTTCTCTTCCTCGGTACCGGGCAGGAATCCGATGTCTTCGCCGACGGAAATCGTGGCACGCGTAATGATGATTTCATTGAACCGTCTCTGCTCCATTGTCTGGGTCAGACCCGCAGCCAGTGTGAGCAGTGTCTTACCGGTACCGGCTTGGCCGAGCAGCGTCACAAAGTCAATGTTCGGATCCATCAGGAGATTGAGCGCAAAGGCCTGCTCTCTGTTTCTGGCATTGATGCCCCAGACGGTGTGCTTCGGATTGAGATAGTCGTCAATCAAACGCACAGTGGCACGGTTGCCTTCAACCGACATGACCTGTGCATAGAACGGTGTGGCACCCTCCTGTTCGTACCAAATAAATTGGTTAACGAGGAAGCTCGGAACCAGCGATCCTTCGATCTGATACCAAGTACGGCCGTCCTTCTGCCAAGACTTGAGATTTCTGCCGTGTTCGTCCCAGAAGTTGGCAGGGAGCTTCAGCGTTCCGGAGTAAAGGATGTCGCTGTCCTCAATCATCTTGTCGTTGTAATAGTCTTCAGCGACAAGGTTGAGTGCGGCAGCCTTCAGACGCATATTGATGTCTTTGGACACCAGGACGACGTCGCGGTCTTTGACGCTTTCCTTCAGACCTTCCACCACGGACAGAATCTGGTTGTCGGCTTTGCCCTGAGGCAGCATCGGAAGCTTCACATCAAAGGGCTTGGTCTGAATAAACAGACGACCGGTTGCTTCACCGTGATTCAGCGTATCCAGAGGGATGCCCTTATCAATCGGGCCTTCTAAATTCTGCAGGATGCCGTCTAGCGTACGGCTGACCTGACGCGCATTGCGCGCCACATCGGTCATGCCGCTCTTATGGTTATCGAGCTCTTCGAGCGTCATCATCGGGAGATAGATGTCGTGCTCCTGGAAGCGGAAGATACTCGTCGGATCGTGCAGCAGTACGTTGGTATCCAGCACATAGAGCTTGTTCTTGCCGTCGTGCTTGAGATTTTTGTTTCTTTTGTGCGCAAGCGTCGTTTCTTTAAGAACTTCTTTGGTTTCAGCAGGCGCCGCAGCTTTGACCTCCTGCTTGGCTTCTTTAGCGGAAATCGGTTCAACTTTGGTGTTTGTACTCGGAGTCTTTGCTGCAGCAGGTTTAACCGCTGCTGCTTTGGTTTTGCGAGGTGCTCGGGCTGCTTTCGGTGCAGGTGCCTGAGTCGGCAGTTCGGCCGGGATATCTATGAGGACGGATCCCTTAGCGGTCGGGGCTTTTGGTAATGGCATATTTGTTCCTTCGGGCTCTTCTAAAAGGAGAGCGGCTTAAAAATCTTTTCTTACTTTGATGCTCGCCGTCTCGATCAAATGATGAGAGCCGCTATTACAATGCCGATCATTGTAAAGGCCAGTCCGAGCTTAATAACGATCCCGATCATCATTCCGAGCCATGTGGCAAAACCGACCTTCCCGCTTTTGAGAAGGTCGCGGTGATCAATAAATTCGCCGATGGCGGCGCCGAGCAGCGGCATAAAAATCAGCCCCCACAAACCGGTAAAGATACCGATGAGTGTGCCGATGAAGGAGCCCAAAATACCGAGTTTGGTTGCTCCGGCCTTTTGTGCGCCGAGGGTCTGAGCGACCCAGTCGACAATCAGTCCGATAACCGTTAGGACTGCAAGAATCACCAGCGTCATTACGCTGATCTCGTCGTAGTGATCGATGAACGCGGCCAGCCAGGCCCCGGCAAAGATGAGGGGGAGTCCCGGAATCATCGGGACAATGGTGCCTGCAAAGCCGATGACCATGAGGGCAGCGGCGATGACCCAAAGAATAATATCCAGCATTGATTAGTAACCTGCGTGCATTTGTGCCTGTGTGGCTCTGCTGACAAAACGCGTATACATACCTTGGAAGATCAGATTCACGGTACCGGTAGGACCGCTTCTCTGCTTGGCGATAATCGCTTCGGCGTCACTTGGCGCATTGGTATCGACGGCCGGCATCGGCTGTCCGTCTTCTCCCATGTCGTCGGTCTTCTGCTGATAAGCAACCTCACGGTACAGGAAGATGATGACGTCAGCATCCTGTTCGATAGAGCCGGACTCTCGCAAGTCACTCATCAGAGGACGTTTGTTGGGACGGGTATCCACTTCACGCTTTAACTGAGAAAGCGCAATCACAGGAACCTTCAGTTCGCGGGCAAGACCTTTGAGGCCGCGGGAAATTTCAGCAATTTCCTGAGCACGGTTCGCGTCATTGCGGCCGCCGGACTCGCCTGACATCAGCTGAAGGTAGTCCACCACGATCAAGCCGAGCTTGCCGCCCACACGGCTCATCAGCTGACGGGCGCGGCTGCGCAGATTCAGAATGGAAATACCGGCAGTGTCGTCGATAAAGATCGGGGCTTTCTCGAGGGATTCAGCCGCGTCGTAAAAACCGCGCCAGTTTTCCAGGTGACCGGTTTTGAGTTCTCCCTGAGGAATTTCTCCCTTGGCGCTCAGCAGACGGCCGGTCACTTCTTCGGCCGACATTTCCAAAGAAAACACACCGACGGGCAAACCTTGATTGCTGCCGACGTGCAGCGCGATATTCAAAGCAAAAGCGGTTTTACCCATGGCCGGACGACCGGCGATGATGATGAGCTGACCCTCATGCATACCGCTTGTCATGCGGTCCAGATCCGGGAAGCCGGTACTGATACCCGAGACATTGCTCGGATTGTCAATTTCTGAAAGTTCACGCAGATGATCCGTGTAATCAGCCAAGACGGCATCGATTTTTTGGAAACCGCTGGACGAACGGGACAAATCCTCGCTGATGCGAAGGACTTTGGCCTGAGCTTCGTCAAGCAAGTCTTTGGCTTCGCGTGCTCCCGGGTTCATGGAGTCATTAATAATGTCGTTGCCCGTCGTAATTAAGCGGCGGCGAATCGAGCGATCACGAATAATTTCCGCGTAGCGCAGAACGTTAGCCGCACCCGGACTGTAATCCGCGAGGCGGTTAAGATATTCGAGGCCGCCGGTCTCTTTTTCGAGACCGCCCTCACGCAGGATGTCGTGGACCGTCAGAATATCGGCCGGCTTGCCCTGCGAGAGCAAGCGCTTAATGTTTTCGAAAATTAAGCGGTTTCCGTAGTCATAGAAGTCCTCCGAATCGATTTTTCCGCCGATCAGGTCGAACGTATTGTTATCAATCAGGAGTGCGCCCAAAACACCGTCTTCGGCTTCCTTAGAGTAAGGCGGAGTGCGGTATTGCTGGACTTCACGATCTTCGCTGCGAATATCGGGCATCGTATTTATGAACTTCCTTTTTTTTCAAAAGCAGATGAGAAA
Source organism: Acinetobacter sp. N54.MGS-139 (assembly GCA_000980495.1). Lineage (GTDB taxonomy): Bacteria > Pseudomonadota > Gammaproteobacteria > Burkholderiales > Burkholderiaceae_F > Parasutterella > Parasutterella gallistercoris. The sequence continues at coordinate 17,506 of LARN01000024.1, forward strand.
ACTATAGCTGAAAGAGCAGAGACATGAAAAAAAGAAGCCTCCCAAAAATGTGACATTTCTGAGAGGCATTTTGAAGACCGAAGTCTTCAGGAATTTCTTCCTTAATTAGGCTTCAGCAACAACCTGAACGTTGACGTTAGCAACGATGTCGTGGTGCAGGTCGATCTGCAGCGGGTACTCGCCGATGGCTTTGATAGCGCCCAGCGGTGTACGAACCTGGCTCTTGTGGATATCGTAACCAAGTTTTTCGAGGGCTTCGGCAACGTCCATGTTGGTCACAGAACCAAACAGACGACCGTCGACGCCGGCCTTGGAAGCGATAGTGATGGTCAGACCATCGATCTTGCCCTTGAGCTCTTCAGCCTTAGCAAGACGTTCAGCCTGAGCGCGTTCAAGCTCAGCCTTGTGAGCTTTGAATTCTTCGATCGCAGCTGCTGTAGCACGCTTAGCCTTCTTTGTCGGGATCAGGTAGTTACGAGCGAAACCGTCTTTAACTTTGACGACGTCGCCGAGCTGACCGACGTGAGGAATAGATTCAAGCAGAATGATTTGCATGTTGATTTCCCCCGATTACTGATTGTCGGTGTAAGCAAGAAGAGCAAGGAAGCGAGCACGCTTAATTGCTGTGTCGAGCTGACGCTGATAGTGAGCCTTCGTACCTGTCAGGCGAGCCGGCATGATCTTGCCGTTTTCCTGGATGAAGTCGCGAAGTGTGTCGATATCTTTGTAATCGATCTGATCAACATGATCAACTGTGAAGCGGCAGAATTTTTTACGCTTGAAAAGCGCGTTCTGCTGATTAGGGTTACGAGGTCTACCCTTTCCTTTGGCACCAAAAGCCATGATTTACTCCTTTTCGAATTCCGTTATATGCAGGACAAGTTTGCGTGAACGCGCCGAAGATGTTGTTAGAAACCCTCTGAATTTCAGACGGCTTCCGAGTTCCACCTCATTGAGAGCCTTAGCAGCCGGACCGACTGCCGCCGCTTCCGCGGAAAAGCTCAGTTTTCTGTCTGATCCGGCTTCCTGGACCACCGACATATGGCGGATGGTCAGATCAAGAATGGGAACAGAAGCTAAGGTGTAGCGGATGACGTCTTTCTTTTCCAGAATTCCGTCTAGTTCGAACGAGTTCACCTCGCAGTCCTAAATTAAGCCTGGGCTTCAGCCGGGGCTTCTTCAGCAGCCTGAGGTGCGGGAGCAGCAGCTTCAGCAGCGGCGCTAGCAGCCTTGCGGGCTTCTTCTTTCTCGACAGCCTTCATCATCGGAGAAGGTTCTGTCTCAGCCTTCTTCATTTTCACGGTGAGGTGACGAAGAACGGCGTCGTTGTAACGGAAATTGTTTTCGAGTTCTTCAAGAACTTCGGGGCCGCATTCGATGTTCATCAGAACATAGTGGGCTTTCACGAGTTTCTCGATCGGGTATGCCAGCTGACGGCGGCCCCAATCTTCGAGACGGTGAATCTTACCGCCGTGGCTTTCCACAGCAGCCTTGTAACGCTCAATCATCGCCGGGACCTGTTCGCTCTGATCAGGATGGACGATGAAGCAAATCTCATAGTGACGCATTGAACCTCCTTATGGGAAATAGTCGCCCGGAGCGTCTTCCGGTGTGACAAGGACTAGAAAGTGCGTGATTCTACACCACTTTCATAAGAAAAAATCCTGATTACTAAATTAGTTACGAAAAAGAAGCCAAAACGGGACTTAACGAAAATAAGCTGCCTGCTTAGGCCGCCACACGGACCCTCGGCTTGAATGCCGCAGGTTGTGTTTTTAATGTTCGAAGCGACTTATTAGAAACCCGAGTTTGGCAGATTCCGGCAAACAAAAAGCTCTCAACTCTTTGATTATCAGCGAGTTCAGAGCTTTTTTAAATTATTGTCTTGTGTACATGCTAAAGCATGTCTTTAATCAATTCCGGAATTGCCTCCTCTGTTGTAAGTCTTACTCCTAAGCAGCGCCCCATCTCTTTGAGATTAACTAAGCGTGCCGGAGGCACAAGTCCCACTGTCTTAAAGAGTATTTCGAGCTGATTTGGCTGCTTTCTGCGTTTTGCAAGTTCAGCCTTAAGTTCTTCTTGGCTCAGTCTCTCTAAGCCCTTCCTGATATTTTGCGGTCTCGAGCACTGCAGGAACATTAGTTCATCGCCGCTTTTTATGGGCACGGTCGTCGCAGAATTCAATGCACGTATGATTTCCGAGATTGTCAGCGGAGTTCCTGATTTATTCAATTTCCACTGCAGCAGTTTCAGAATCCCCAACGCAATCACACAAATGAGGATGTGGCCCTTAATGTGATTTGAGTTCCTTACGTACATGGGCCGTAAGCCCAGATGAGATTTCATAATTCGGAAGCAGCTCTCGATCTGGTTAAGCTCGTGATAGGCAGCGGCCAGGCGTCCATCCGGCACAGCGTCATTGTCCTGACAGTTGGGGGCGTTTTTATAAACGAGGGCAGCGTACCCGGCAAGACGGCGTTTAGCTTCAAACGTCTCTTCATCAATTCCTTCTATTCTTGCCTCTGTTTTTTCCGAAGTTTTTGCAATGGAAGCCCAGCCGGAGCTCTTGGTTTTAACTTTTATTCCCTGAGCTTGTTTCTTCAGCACGAGCTGCTTCCAGACTTCGAGCACTGCCAGATCCCGTTTTTGTCTCTTCTTATCAAAGGTCAGAACTAAAGTGCATTTCGTATCTTCAGCCTTGCGCTTTCCTTTCTTAGTCCAGTCTTTTACGACCTTGAAGCGGGCGACTTCCTCTCCCTGCCTGATGATAGGGACATAACTTTCAGGATCGAACATTGCTTTTGTAGTCTTCTGATCCAGATTGCTTACTTTCTGTGCCATCAGGAACCCGAGGTCGTTGCTTTGCAGCATCTTTAAGTTCGCTGCAGAATTAAGACCCCGGTCGGCTACCACGATGCTCTCTTTAACGTTGTATTTCTGTTTCAGAGATTCAATCGAAGCAGCCATAGTTTTGAATTCGGATGCGTTTCCGGCGTAGACATAAAAGTCAATCGGAATTCCTTCTTCGTTAATTACCAACGCGATGGACGTTAACGGAAGGTCAAAGCGATGCTCTTTTGAAGGACCTCTCATTCGAAGGTATTCGATTTTCTGAGCCTGAATTTTCTTAATGAAATCATCCGTTTTTTGACCGGGCACCAGTCTTCCTTCCTTGTCAAAGCATGCAGCATCCAGCTCGCCGCTTTCATAGGCCAGCTGCACCTCTTCCTGAAGTCGGTCTTGGAAGTCCATCTGCTGTCTGCCGCATTCCAAGTCAGTAAGCGCCGTTTCAAAGTAGACATTGGTCACGTCATAAAAAATCAACGTAGCCTTTGTTTTCCCAAGCTGATTATTGATTGAGCGATTGAAGAATTTCATGATCGAGTCCTTGTGCTCAAACAAATAATCGTAAGAGTTGTAGTAACTGTCTAAACCGATGCCTTGGACAGGGGCTCCTAAGAAACCATCCTGATCTCCGAATGAGTAAAAAACGGAGTGCGGATCAAGAATTTTCAAGAAGCAGAGGTAGGAGACGACAGCGTTTAAGTCGAATTTTGCTTTTGTTTGTCTGTGCTGTATGTCTTTGAACTTTCTATCCAAATGAAGATGATCGTCCCAGATCTTTTTTAAGAGGTAATGCCCGTACTGCAGCAGAGGGAGCGGAGCGCCGGCAGAAGAATTGTTGTCAAAACTAAGCAGATTTTGAACTTGAGCGAGTCGATTGAGTGACTGAAGGCGATTCTTTTCCACATAGTCTTCCTGATACTTCTTCTTTAAATTTTCCAAGTAATTCGGATCTGACTGAGAAAGGATGTCGAGCCGTCCCAGGTTCTGCACGACCTTGTGCTTAACCTTTCCGTTTTCATCCCGATAAGACTCCATGAGCCGGACATAAGTGTATTGCCCGGTGGCTCCGCCTTTGCAAGTAGAGACATACATAGACCACCTCAAATATTGAGTTCAATTATAACATATCTACTACATATCTACAAATAAATAAGCAAAGGCCAAAATATAGACCTCATGGGCGTTGCCGCCCAGAAGGTCAATCAGAATCTGCCAAACTTAGGGGTTGTGTTTTTAATGTTCGAAGCGACTTATTAGAAATTTCCTAATAACTGAGTCTTCCCAGAGTTCTCCTAAGGACAAAAATATTCTCTCGACGTCCATTGACCGCTGCAGCAAACACATTGAATCACTCTCCCGTTCGTGGAGAAGCTGCTTTTCACATCAGATTGGACCCCGTGCCGGAACTCATAGACAAGGACTTGCAGCAGCTCAAAAAAATCGAGGCCGTAGTTTGAACGACCTCGGATTTTGAGAGCTTCAGATTCCGCTTAAGGCGGATTCTGATCAGCCAACCGTACGCTGGCGCACGGTTTCAAACAAACAGATACCCGCGGCAACGGAAACATTCAGGCTTTCCACCGTTCCCAGCATCGGAATCTTGGCCAAATCACTGCAGCGGCGGCGGGTCAGCTGACGCAGACCGTCGCCTTCGGCGCCGAGTACCCAGCCGAAAGCGCCCTTTTGATCGAATTCATAAATAGTCTTTTGGGCTTCGCCAGCTGTGCCGATGATCGGAACTCCAGCGTCAACGAGCTCCACAATCGAACCGGCCAAATTCGTGACCCGCACAATCGGAACGGTTTCAGATGCACCGGCACTGGCTTTCACAGCCGCTGCCGTCAATGTTGCGGAGCGATCTTTCGGCGTGATCACGGCAGATACTCCGGCTGCATCTGCGACACGCAGGCAGGCGCCGAAATTGCGCGGATCGGTCACGCCGTCCAAAAGCAGCAGAAGCGGATTACCGGCCAGATTATCCATCAATGTATCGAAAGACATTCCGATATCTATCGGAGCAGCAAGAGCGATCAAGCCCTGATGCGGAACTTCATGAGAAAAGCCGTCCAGGCGATTGTTGTCGGCCTGCATTAAACGAATGCCGGCCTTTTCTATCTCTTCAATCATCCGGCGCATACGTTGATCACGACGTTTCGGATCATAGTAGACGATGCGAATCGACGAAGGATCGCGTTTCATTCTCGAGGACACGGCGTGGAAGCCGGCTAGGACTGTATCTTCTTTTTTCATGAGCGTTTTTTAGGAGCAGAAGGTGCTTTCTTTGTTTTTCTCGCTGCCGGCTTACGCGGCGCGGCAGAAGATTTTACGGTTTTCCTTTTGGCTTCGGTCTTCGGTCTGCTTTGACGATTCTTCGAAACCAAAGCGAATTCTATTCTTCTTGCGTCGAGATCACAGCGGGCAACCTTAACCGTGAGCTCGTCGCCCAGGCGATAACGCAAGCCGGAGTCTTCGCCGTAAATTTCATTGGACTTGTCATCAAAGACGAAGTAATCGTCACCGAGGCCGGAAATATGGATCGCGCCTTCGACATACAAGTCTTCAAGCGTAACGAAAATTGCAAAGGGGCTGACGCCTGAAATCACGCCTTTAAAAACCTGACCAAGTTTCTTCTGCATGTAATTGCATTTCAGCCAAGCCATTACATCGTAACTGGCTTCATCGGCACGGCGTTCATGAGCAGAACAAAGCAACCCGAGCTTTTCCCACAAGTCGATATGCGCAACCTTCTTCTTGTCGTCGGGTTTCGCCTTGCAGATGATTTCTCTTGTCTGAACAGGAACCTCGGCCTCATTGGGTTCAACCAAAATCTTCGGCACGTATTTCCGGCGCCGTAAGATACCTCGAATGGCGCGATGCACCAGCAAGTCAGGATAACGGCGAATCGGTGAGGTGAAGTGTGTATAAGCGTCATAAGCTAGGCCGAAGTGACCAACGTTATGCGGGCTATAGACGGCCTGCTGCATGGAACGCAGCAAAATCGTCTGAATCATCGCTTTGTCCGGTCGATCAGCGATTGATTCCAGCACCTTGGCATAGTCTCCCGGAGTGGGAGAATCTCCGCCGGGCAGCGTCACGCCGAACGGCGCCAAAGTTGCTCTGGCTTTTTCCAAACGATCCTGACTGGGCGGTTCATGAACACGGTAGAGGCACGGAGCTTTATTCTTCTGCAGGAAGTCAGCTGCACAGGTGTTTGCTACCAGCATCATTTCTTCGATAAGACGATGGGCATCATTGCGTTCGCGCGGCAGAATCTGTTCGATCTTGCCCTGCTCATTGGCAACAATATAAGTTTCAACCGTCTCAAAATCCATCGCGCCGCGCAGTTCACGGCTCTTGATCAGGTTCTTGTAGAGATCATAGAGATCCTGAACGTTGCCGAGCACGTGTTCCATGACCTTGGCTTCAGGACCATTAGGATTGCAGAGTGCGGCCCAGACATTGTCATAAATCAGTCGTGCGGCCGAACGAATCACGGCAGGATAGAACTGGTAGGCTTCTACCAATCCGTTGGCGCCGATGATTGCGTCACACACCATGGTGCAGCGGTCAACCTGTGGATTCAAAGAACACAAGCCATTAGAAAGCTCTTCCGGCAGCATCGGGATAACGCGTCTCGGGAAGTAGACACTCGTTGTTCTTAACTGAGCATCTTTATCAATGGCGCAACCGGGTTTAACGTAATGAGAAACATCGGCAATGGCTACGAGCAGACGGAATTTGCCGTCTTCCAAAGGCAGGCAGTAAACCGCATCGTCGAAGTCTTTTGCATCGGCGCCGTCGATCGTCACAAACGGAATATCACGAAGGTCTACTCTGTCTCGAAGATCGGACTTCGTTACAGAGTCAGAGAAACGCTTAATTTCTTTCTTTGTTTCCTCGGAGAACTTGTAAGGAAGATCGAACTTACGAACCGCGATTTCCGTCTCCATTCCCGGCTCGTCGATGGTTCCCAAAATCTCGACCACATGGCCGACTGGACTATTGGTGAGAAGGCCTTTATCTTCAAGTTCGACCACGACGATCTGAGAAGGTGTTGCGCCTAAAGAGCGGCCCGGTGCAATTAAGATCGTTTTGCAGATTCTTGCGTCTTCAGGCACCACAATTCCGACGCCGCGTCTCAGTTCAAAGCGGCCGACAATGCGTTTTAACTTGCGGTCGGCGAGTTCGACGATATCGGCTAAACCTCGACCTCTGTAGTCGGTTCCTGCTTCTCTTGCGACCACAATGTCTCCGGGAAGAACTTTCGTCATTTCTTCCGGAGGAATGTACATATCAGGACCGTCTTCTTCGCAAATCAGGAATCCGAATCCGTCGCGGTGCCCCTGCACCACCCCAGTATGAAGTTTGGCGGAGGAAGTCAGAAGAACGATGTCTTCTCGATTCGTAAAGATTCTTCCTGCCTCTTTTAATTTATTGAAAGCGCGATCAAAAACCTCAGAAGAGATGCCTTTATGGGAAAGCATCACATACTCTTTCAGGTCGTCCATTTCCATCGGGAACCCGGCCGTCCTCAATTCCCGTTCAATTGCCTTTTCAGCGGCTTCCACTCCGGCAGCCGGGGTGGCACGCTGCGGCTTAGCAGAAGTCAACGCAGACTTCTGGGTGGTTTTGTTCTTCGTAGTAATTTTGAGCCTCAACTAATTAATGTTGATCCTATTTATGCTGGATTGTAATTGTTGAGGCTGCTAACAAAGTCCTAGGATCGCTCAGAGTGGAGATATTTGATTTCGGCCGTCGGGTACTAAAAATATCAATCTAAATTAAGCACATCCAGCATTCCGAGTCCGCGGAACTGAGGAAGAAGCAGAATTAACAAAACAATAATCAAAAGAAAGACCAGACCGTAGGCAAACTGATGATCCGTTAACTGCCTGAAGAAACGGTAGTGGCCACCCGACGGATTCTGTTCATAGCGATAGCCTGAGACTTGGAAGTTTTCAGGAAGCTCTGTTTCTCGATAGTAGTCGTTGAGCCGATACTCATTTCAAACTTTCGGATCCTTTTGGCTTCCGAAACTATCCGGATCTCCCGGCCTTCGCAGATCTCTCAGATAAATCAGACGACGCTCAATGATTTCCTCTCTTTTACGAAAGCGAATGCCCTGTTCATCCAAAAGCTTCTCGTAAGCTAAATCATGTTTCTTTTGCAGGTTGGCGAGAAACCGATAAGCTTTTTCGTCCGCTTGATATTGGTTATCGGCCTCGATCGTGAAGCATTGGTTTTCCAGATAAACCGATTCGTAATAGGGAATCGGATAAAACTCGGTGGACGAAACAGCCTTAGGGACGCAATAACGAAAAAGCACAGAAACACCGCTTGGAAAATTGAAGTTAGGTCAAACAACGGCTGTATTGCCGCCTGGATTTGTTAATGGAGGGATTCTAACGGCAAAGCCTCGGCTTAAGAAATGTTTCTGCCGGCTACGCCTTTGGCACAAAAAGACGGTTCCTTTGCCTATTTTTATCCATGTGAAGTCGGTTCGCCTAGAACGAGACGCAGGAAATTTTGGGAGTTCGGTACCAATAGTAGATTACTAACGTCATTTTTAGAGGAACAGTCATGAAAGCTGCTATTTTTTACTTCACCATGTCAGGAAACACCGAACTTGCCGCTAAAGAAGTTGCTGAAGCGACCGGTGCCCCACTCGTCAGACTCCATGCAGAACCTCCCTACACCGTAGATGACATAGACTGGACCCATCCCGATGCGCGCTGCACAAGAGAACATAAAGATCATTCGCTGTTGCCTCGCGTCAAACCCTTCGGCGTTGACATCTCTTCCTTAGACACCGTGTTCATCGGTTTTCCGATTTGGTGGCACGAAGAACCGGCCATCATTCGCTCGTTCTTAACGACTTACCATGATCAGCTCAAGGGCAAAACACTTTATCCCTTCTGCTCTTCTTATTCCAGCCCCGTCAGTGAAGCAGATGCAAGTCTTACGAAGGAGTTCCCGGATCTGAATTGGAAGGTCGGCCTTCGTTTGCCGGGATCCCAAGCAGAGATTAGAAAGTGGATTGAACAGTAGGCGTTTAATTTAAGCCTCCAAACCATAGCGGCGAGCGACGACTCAACAAGCTAAGCCTCGCAAGAAAGACCTGATTTTCTGCCTTTGCAGATTCAGGCCTTTTCGTTTTTTAAATCGAAAATTTGAATTTCTGCTGGGAATTTTCAAAAGGAGTTATATCGACTCTGAGGCGCAGGACAAAACGGAATGATCACTCCGAACAGCCGGCAGATAAAGAAAAACCTCGTACATCGACGAGGTCTTAGGAATTAGGTCTGGTGCCCGGGACTGGACTCGAACCAGCACGCCCGCGAAGGCGCTAGCACCTGAAGCTAGTGCGTCTACCAATTTCGCCACCCGGGCAACAGAGAAATGAAATTTTATCTTCAAAAATCAGTTTTTGCAAATGCTGCTACCTGATCTATTTGTAATTAGTTGTTAATTGAGAAAGATGGGATTTAAAATGCGACAACAAGAATTTCGAAGACGTAAAAGAAAACCTCGCAAATCTGCGAGGTCTGAAATCGTTTTTGGTGCCCGGGACTGGACTCGAACCAGCACGCCCGCGAAGGCGCTAGCACCTGAAGCTAGTGCGTCTACCAATTTCGCCACCCGGGCAACAGAGAGCCGAGAGATTGTTAATGCACACAATCTCCTAGTATCTTGTAACTTTAATTAGTTCGTTTTTATGAGGTGATAAAATGAAGCAAACAGGAGCTTCGTTATGTCACCTCAATTCAGAGTTACCTTAACC
>LARN01000139.1 GCA_000980495.1 Acinetobacter sp. N54.MGS-139
CTAGTACCTTGTAACAATAATATTTTCGCTTAAAGCTCCGGATACAAATGTCGGAGCTTTATGCGAGCGTCGCTAGTTGTAAATTGCCAATTAACGACTCTTTTCTCAGCATTTCTCTGCGCAATAAAACTTTTAACGGTGTTCCGGAGCACGTTTATATCGGCGACTCTGAACGGAATGCATTGTCGCTTCAATATGCTAAAGCCTATCTCCGCTACATTAAGCCAGGAACCGTGCTTGGGCGTGTAGTGCAGCTCCAGCTTATCGCGTAACCGGTGCGCTTCTTCCGGATCGAACGCTTCATAAAGCGACGAAAGTTTATGAGTGTTCAGATTATCCATCACAAGTACAACTTTCTCAGCTGTCGGATAATGGACATCAACTAAATCACGAATGAATTGCGCCCAATCTTTTTTAGCCCGTTTGTTTTCAACTTCGGCTATCATCTTTCCCGTCAAAGGCTCTACCGCTAAAAATAATTCAGCTACGCCTAAACGAACATATTCGTCATCAACTTTCTCGATGCTCCCCGGCTTTGCCGGCAGCGGCTCCCTGACTTCACCTATAAGCTGCTTGGGCGACTCATCCATACAAACAACCGGATAAGATGAATCGTAAGGACGCTGATAAACATCCAGCACATCTTCCATGCAGGTCACGAACTCGGCATCGTGGTGCGGCGGAATTTTCCAATATTCACTCAGGTGAGGCTTAAATTCGTTTTTTTTAAAACCCTTTGGACCGTCATCGGCGAGATCTTCTCCACGATCTCCAGTTCGACGAGTTTGTCCGCAAGAAGCCTGACCGTCCATCGGGTTCGACCTTCGGGAGGCTCGCTGCAGGCAAGCTGGGTTAACTTAGCTTCGAAAGCGCCGTCAAAAATCACTGGTCTCTTACTTTTTCCTGTGGGCCGGGGTCGGATAATGGAATCCAGACCTTGAGAAACGAACTTCTCTTTTAAGTGATTTAGAGTACGTTCGGACAAGCCGACAGCTTTTGAAGTTTGATTGACCGTCCAATGCTCTGCGGTGTGAGAGCCTTTATCTAAAAGTAAGAGAGCTCTTGCAAAAAGCACGATTTTGGCTGATCTAGAGCCTGTGCTGCTGATTTTTTGAAGCTCTTCAACTTCCTCTTTGGTTAAGGTAACTCTGAATTGAGGTGACATAACGAAGCTCCTGTTTGCTTCATTTTATCACCTCATAAAAACGAACTAATTAAAGTTACAAGATACTAG
>LARN01000140.1 GCA_000980495.1 Acinetobacter sp. N54.MGS-139
CGATTCCCGCGATTGTAATGATTTGTGAGATTTAGATAAATGAGAATAAATACCGCTGGACAAACCTATTTTGATTACTCAATTCGAAAAAATTTTCTGATACCGACGTCGTTTTTGTGCTGAGATAAGGAATACATTTGCAATTCTTCGTAAATTTTCATCGCTATTAAAAAATGATCGAAGGTCTGGTCCTTCTTCTGGTGTTTCAGCTTTTGGGAAACGTCGCAGAGATGTACTTTCATCTTCCCGTTCCCGGCTCTGTCTTAGGAATGTTTTTACTGCTCGTTGCGCTGATCGCAAACGACAGACTCGCCGCCTGGGTCCGTCCGATTTCGCTGGTGCTGATTTCTTATCTTGCCGTTTTGTTCGTTCCCGCCGGTGTCGGCATCATGCTGCATATCGACCGCCTCAAAAATGAAGCGCTTCCGATCGGTGTTTCTCTTGTCGTCAGCACGATTCTGACCATCGCCGTCACCGCCTTAGTCATTAAGTACTCGACAATCTGGCTGCAGAAACGCAAAGAACAGAAGGAGGCGCAGCATGAATAACATCGACTTTCACGGCATCGAGGAGATTTGGTCCTCGCTTTCTACGTCTTCTCTGCTGTGGCTGACGGTCACGCTCGCGGCTTACCTCTTCGCTCAAAAGCTCTATAAGTGGAGCAATTGGAATTCGCTTCTGAATCCGGTCGCCGTCTCGATTGTGACCGTCGTTCTTTTGCTGATGGCCACGCATACGCCCTATCAGACTTACTTTTCCGGCGCCCAGTTCATTCACTTCCTGCTCGGACCGACAACGGTAGCACTGGCCGTGCCGCTTTACGACCTCAGAATTCAGCTAGCTAAAAATTGGCTCCCGATTTTGTTGGGGCTTTTTGCCGGCGCCGTTACGGCAATCACCTCGACCGTCCTGATCGCGGGTGTGCTCGGCGCATCTCCTGAAACCATCATCAGTTTGGCGCCGAAGAGCGTTACAACCCCGATTGCGATGTCCATCGCAGAAAAACTCGGCGGTCTTCCCGCCCTCTCGGCTTCCTTAGTCGTTCTGACAGGCGTACTCGGTTCAATCTGCGCCGGCCCCTTGTTCCTGCTTCTGAAAGTTGATTCTTCTTCGGCTAAGGGTTTTGCGCTTGGTCTTTCCGCCCACGGCATGGGCACTTCCCGAGCTTTCCAGATTGATTCGACAGCGGGCGCCTACGGCAGCCTGGCTATCGGCTTAACCGGTTTGACC
>LARN01000141.1 GCA_000980495.1 Acinetobacter sp. N54.MGS-139
CGATTCCCGCGATTGTAATGATTTGTGAGATTTAGATAAATGAGAATAAATACCGCTGGACAAACCTATTTTGATTACTCAATTCGAAAAAATTTTCTGGTTCCGAGGTCGTTTTTGTGCTGAGATAAGGAATACATTCGCATTCCACGTCAATTTTCACAATCTATTAAAAAATGATCGAAGGTCTGGTCCTTCTACTCGTATTCCAACTTTTGGGAAACGTTGCCGAGATGTACTTCCATCTCCCGGTTCCCGGCTCGGTTCTGGGCATGTTCCTGCTGCTCGTTGCCTTGATCGCAAACGACCGTCTGGCTTCCTGGGTCCGTCCGATTTCCTTAGTCCTGATTTCTTATCTTGCCGTGCTGTTTGTTCCGGCCGGTGTCGGCATCATGCTGCACATTGACCGACTTAAAAATGAAGCGCTTCCAATCGGCGTCTCCTTAGTCGTCAGTACAATCCTGACCATCGCCGTAACCGCCTTAGTCATTAAGTACTCCACGATCTGGCTGCAGAAACGCAAAGAACAGAAGGGGGCAAGCCATGAATAACATTGATTTTCACGGCATCGAGGAGATTTGGTCCTCGCTTTCTACCTCTTCTCTTTTGTGGCTGACCGTCACCCTGGCGGCTTACCTCTTTGCTCAGAAACTTTATAAGTGGAGCAATTGGAATTCTCTGCTAAACCCGGTAGCAGTTTCCATCGTCACGGTTGTCATTTTGCTGATGGCTACGCATACGCCCTATCAGACATACTTTTCGGGCGCCCAGTTCATTCACTTTTTGCTCGGACCGACAACGGTAGCGCTGGCCGTGCCGCTTTATGACCTCAGAATTCAGCTGGCTAAAAATTGGCTTCCGATTTTATTGGGACTTTTTGCCGGCGCCGTTACGGCTATTACTTCGACAGTCCTGATCGCAGGACTCCTCGGAGCGTCTCCCGAAACCATCATCAGTTTGGCTCCGAAGAGTGTCACGACTCCGATTGCTATGTCTATTGCAGAAAAACTCGGCGGCCTGCCCGCGCTCTCTGCCTCCTTGGTAGTGCTAACCGGCGTACTCGGTTCAATCTGCGCAGGTCCTTTATTCCTGCTCCTGAAAGTCGACTCTTCATCTGCTAAAGGTTTCGCGCTCGGTCTTTCCGCCCACGGCATGGGCACTTCCCGAGCTTTCCAGATTGATTCGACAGCGGGCGCCTACGGCAGCCTGGCTATCGGCTTAACCGGTTTGACC
>LARN01000026.1 GCA_000980495.1 Acinetobacter sp. N54.MGS-139
AACCTTTTTTACGTATTTATTAAATAAATAGATAAATGGCAGAGTGTCAGGATTTTGCGCAATTTGGTTTGGCCCCGAATTTGCTTTCAGCTATTACACGGATGGGGTATACCCAACCCACAGCAATTCAGTGTACAGCGATTCCAGTGGTTCTTCAGGGTCGCGACGTCATGGGTGCCGCCCAGACAGGAACAGGTAAAACAGCCAGTTTTGGTCTGCCCGTCTTGCAAAAACTTCTGCCACTAGCCAATACAAGTACATCTCCGGCACGCCATCCTGTACGTGTTTTGATTCTTTCTCCGACAAGAGAGTTGGCAGATCAAACCGCAGAGGCACTTTCAAATTACGCAGCTGACACACCTATTCGAATTGGCGTTGTTTATGGCGGCGTCGATATCAAACCTCAGGCAGAGGTATTAAGAAGAGGTGTCGAGATTTTGATCGCTACTCCCGGCCGTTTATTGGATCATCTGGAGCAGAGAAATACAAATCTGAATCAGTGCGGCATCGTCATCTTAGATGAGGCCGACCGTATGTTGGATATGGGCTTTCTGCCGGATATTTCCAGGATCCTGAATGCGCTTCCCAAAAAACGTCAGAATTTGATGTTCTCCGCCACATTCTCACCTGAAATCAAAAGACTGGCCGGAAATTTCTTGACTGATCCTGTTGTTATCGAGGTAGCTCGCCAAAACGCTACTGCTGCCACCATCAAACAAGAAGTCTTTTCAGTAAACGAGCTTCAAAAAACTGATGCACTTGTAGAGCTTCTGAAAACCCGCGGAGAAGACTCCGACGGTAAACCGCTCCAGACAATCGTATTCGTCAATGCAAAATTGACAGCTCGCAGATTGGCACGTGAATTAGAGAAATGCGGATTCAACGCTGATGCAATTCACGGAGACAAAACCCAAGAAGAGCGCTTGAAGCTGTTGAAAGATTTCAAGGATGGAACCTTAAATATCATGGTGGCGACTGATGTCGCAGCCCGTGGTTTGGATATAGCCGAGCTTCCGCTCGTGATTAATTACGACGTTCCATTTGTTCCTGAGGACTACGTTCATCGAATCGGCAGAACAGGCCGCGCAGGGAGCTCAGGTTTGGCATTAATGCTCGTTACGGACAAGGATAGAAAGAGTTTCGATGCAATTCGAAAACTAACCAAAGTTACTCTTGTTCCGCAGGAACTTGATCCTGAACCTCGCAAGAGAGCAAGATTTCCACGAAAGTTTTCCTCAAGTACAGATACTTGGAAAGCACCTCGCAAGCCTGAGGATCCATTTTTCTCACAGCCCTATGTTCCGGGTCGCACATCTGTAAAGAAGACTGTTCAGCAAAACTTCTCAAGACAGGCTTCCGGAGAAAAGAGGGAAGTTGCTGTCCTTCTTGGCGGAACCGGACGTCGAAATTAGGCAGAGATTTGAAATCTCACCCTCCAACGCTGCACTGCCTCTGAATAAAACTCCTCGAGCGTATCGAAAGTAAAAGGTTTGAATCCGAGATGAGTCCACGCATGTGCGGCTTCTTCTTCGGGCCTGCTTCGATCAATCGCCGGAGCCAATGTCTGTTTAGAGAGCTTATTCCCGTTTTTGTCTAGCACAAGCGGAATGTGCATGTAAGCAGGGGTAGGCAGGCCTAATGCTTTTTGCAGCAGGATTTGTCGCGGTGTGTTATCGATCAAGTCAGCACCGCGGACGACGTGTGTCACGTCCTGGAATCCGTCATCGACGACAACGGCGAGTTGATAGGCCCAGAGTCCGTCGGCTCTCCGAATAACAAAATCACCGACTTCCTTCGAAACGTTCTGTTTAAACGTTCCCTGCCATCTGTCCGGGAAAGAGACGACTCCGTCATCTACAAGAAAACGCCACGCACGAATTGGGGCTCCGCCCGTTCCGTGGCGACAAGTTCCTGGATAGACGCCCTGTGGCAAACCTGCGGCTGCGCAGGCAGCTTCAATGCTCTTGCGAGTACAAGCACACCCATACGCTAGACCTTTACCGATTAACAGATCGAGGGCCTCTTGATAAGCCTCATATCGAGTTGATTGTCTGAGTATCGGACGATCTGAATGAAGTTTGAATGCCTCGATAGTTTCGAGCTGATCCTCTGCCGCCCATGCAGGTTCACGCGGCGGATCAATGTCTTCGACACGAATAATCCACGTACCTCTATGAGCCCTGGCATCAAGGTAGCTCGCAAGAAGACAGGCTAAGCTTCCGGCGTGTAGATGACCGGTAGGGGATGGGGCAAAGCGTCCGACGTAATGACTCAAAAAAATCTCCTCAAACTAATAATGAAATTTTAGTCTGAAGAGATTATGAGTTCACTCTTCCTTTTCCTTCTTCGGAGGAGGATTTTCAATCATAGACTGCGGGACTCCAATGATGGCTGCAGCCTGTGCGGGAGGAACATGTTGCGCCGGCGGAACTTGTCCGATGGCTTTTGCACTCACAGAAGGGTCTGCTGCTCCAACATGACCTGTGGGCGAAGGTGCTTGCAAATTGGAAGGTACAGAAGCGGTGGTTCCGGAAACCTGAGCATTGAATGCGACCGGCGCCGGAGTCGGAGAGACAGTAACACCGTAGGACGGTCCAGGCATCACGATGCCGTTGGCAACACAGGCGTCATTGATGGCGTTCAAAAAAGATGCCTCGAGTCGATACGGCTCCATCAACTCAATCGGATCGACCCAAACGACAAGCTCAACGTTAATGCCGAAATTGCCGAAACCGGTAATTCCGCATTCGACCTCATGAAGCGGGTCGGGCTTAATACAGTAGGGAACCGAGACGGCTGCCTTTTCAATGATTTCTTTAACCTTGCGGAAGTCAATGCCGTATGGAATTGAGAAGGGATAAATCTTGCGAACGCCTCGGCGGTCCATCGTGAAATTGGTAAACGATCCGTTAATCAGAGAAGCGTTCGGAATGATGATTGCCTGACCCGTCGGCGTCACGATGCGCGTAGCGCGAATGGTGATCATGGTCACTCGACCGATATGACCGCTCGGTGTGGCAATAATATCGCCCAAGCTCACGGCGCGTTCGGAAATCAGAATCAAACCGGCAACCGAGTTATTAACGATGGTCTGCAATCCGAAGCCGATGCCCACAGATAAGGCGGAAACTAAGATTGCCAAATGTGTGATCGGGAGACCGATCATCGACAGGCCCATCAGAATACCGATCGCCAATATGCCCCAATGAATGAAGCGGGCGAACATCGAAAGGGATTCGGGACGTACGGAATTGTGGCGAGAGCCGAATTTCTTAATGCTTTCTTCGCTAAGCTTGCCGAGCCAGTAGGCAACAAGAAAAACGAGGCAGAATTCGAGAATATCGAACGTATCGATTTGACTGCCGCCAGCTGTAAATAACGGCACATGTAGGGGTTGGAGTATCGCTTCAGAGCCGTTCAGTATTTTGTCCAAAAAAGAATCCATGATTTGTTTTCGGTGTTTTGGTAGAACTTCAGCATAAAAAAGAGCGCCGTAAAAAAGCGCTCTTTTGTCTCAAATCGGATACAAAACTTTAGCGAGAAGCTTCTAAAGATTTTTCAAGAAAATCTGACAAGTCCGTGACTTCCTCGATACACAAATCATGTCCGACCCCGTCGTAGCCCTTGGACCAGAGATCCGTTGCCCCGAGTTTTCTGAGTTCCTTGACGCTGATTTCGGGATACACGGGAGGTACGTCATTGTCTTCTTTTCCATAGGTCAAGAAAATCGGAGAAAGGATGCCCTGACCTACATGCTCAATATCGTCAGCAGACTCAATGGGCAGATAGCCGCTCAGGCAGAAGATGCCGCCGATCGGACGATCGAGTTTCAGGGCCGTGTAAAGCGCAACGCAGCCGCCCTGTGAGAAACCACCTAAGAAGATTCGATCCCGTCTAATGCCTTTCGTCTCTTCCAAGGCAATTAAACGCTCTGCAATACGGGCGCTTTCAACAAGTGCCGGTTCGTCGCTGGCACCGATTCCGTCGGTATCGAGAAGGTCAAACCAGCCGCGCATCAAAAAACCTTTATTTGCTGTGATCGCACGTTCAGGCGCAGTCGGAAGAATCAAACGAGCCTGTTCAACGGGCGCGCCGCATGCGGCAAGTTCTTCTCTGAAGTGTTCGAAGTCCGATCCGTCGCTGCCCAAGCCGTGAAGCATGATGATGGCGCTATCTGCTTTGCCTTCCTTCGGGTCAATGATTTTTGCATCAATGACATGAGGCTGAGGTGCAGATTTTGGGCGGAAAGCCTTAACGACATTGGGACGGGTTTCAAGGGCCGGACCGCCGATTAAATCAATACAGTAGGGCACTGCCGCAAAAATGCCGTGGATGCCCTTTGACGGAATACCTTCTAGGGTTTCAGCGATGGCCTTTGGCTGTCCCGGAAGGTTAATGATCAAAGCGGCATGATCTTCGATTTCGCGCAGCACGCCGACCTGACGGGACAAAATCGCGGTCGGCACAAAGGCAAGAGAGACCGCACGCATTTGCTCTCCGAATCCCGGAAGGGTACGAGTAGCCACAGCCAACGTGGCTTCCGGCGTCACATCGCGGCGAGAGGGACCAGTCCCTCCGGTTGTCAA
This sequence comes from Acinetobacter sp. N54.MGS-139, assembly GCA_000980495.1. GTDB lineage: Bacteria > Pseudomonadota > Gammaproteobacteria > Burkholderiales > Burkholderiaceae_F > Parasutterella > Parasutterella gallistercoris. Next base: position 4,587 of record LARN01000026.1, read on the forward strand.
AATCAAATCACAGTTTTCCTGATCACAAAGTTCCTTGAGCGTTGCCTCGATAAGCGGCTGTTCATCAGGAATGAGTTTTTCCACAACCTCATAATCAGAAAGCAGGGCTTTTGCCAGCCATTCTTTCAGAGAGGGAATGCCTTTGTCCTGATAAGTGCCGGAAGAGGCACGGTCGGAAATGGAAACCAGACCGATTTTTGCTTTGCTATTCTTCATCGTCTTCCTCCTCGGTGACTTCCAACACGATCGGAGGAAGAACCATTGCGTAGATCAGTTTGTAGAGTGCGCGGGCGGATTTCGGAGGCTTGTTGCCTTCGGCTTCTTTACGAGCATTGCGGATAAGCTGACGAACTTCCTGAACATTGACGTCAGGGAACTGAGCAATAAATTTTGTCAGAGCGGCATCATCTGCAATCAACGCATCTCTCAGACGTTCACTCTTGTGAAGCGCGGCGACGGCCGCTTTATCGTTGCCGGTGGCTCGGTCGATGGCCTGACGAACAGCATCTCCGTCTAAGGCTCTCATGTATTTGCCGATGAGCTGGAGCTGACGGCGTTTGGCGCCGAAGGAGGGAACACGGTGATACTCCTCAATGGCTTTAAGAATGACTTCGGGAAGTTCAATTTTTGCCAGCGTTTCGGCACCCAGTGTGGTCAGCTCTTTACCGAGATCCTGCAGATGCTCGGCCCTTCTTTTCAATTCACTTTTGCTCGGACCGCTGTACTCTTCTTCAAGGTTTTCGTTTGTATTCTTCATATTAGCCTGTCCTTCTTTAGTAAGATTTGCATCAAGCGCTATCATAATCTCCAATCTTTAGTTTCCGCTTCAAAATATGAGTCAAACTCCCACAATAAGTAGCTCAGAAGAGCTTTGTTCCTTGGTTTCGTATGCTTTAGACACAGCGCTTTCTCTAGGTGCAACTGCCGCCGCGGTAGAAGTCAGTGAAGAGAAGGGGACATGTGTCACGGTAAGAAACCAAGAAACGGAATCCATTGAACACACCCATGACAGAGATTTCGGAATTACTGTCTATCTTGGTAAATCAAAGGCTGTGGCTTCCAGCGGAGACTTTCGCAAGGTGTCGATCTTAAGAACGGTCAAAGCGGCGCTTGATATGGCGCGCTACACCACACCGGATGAATGCAACGGCCTGCCGGATAAGGACCGACTTTGCACGAATCCTCGTCAGCTCGATCTCTTCCATCCATGGGACATCTCGATTGAAGAACAAGTTCAAAAGGCTGTTGAAGCAGAAAAAGCAGCATTGGATGTCGATAAACGCGTGGTGAATTCCGACGGTGCAATGGTTACGACAACAATCGGTTCGTTTATTTTGGGAAACACCGAAGGCTTTTTGCACGGCTATCCTTTTAGCGACCATTCGATTGACACCTCAGTGATCGCCGAGGATGAGAATGGTATGCAGGTGGGCTCCTGGCACACCTCCGGCGTTTCGTCAATGGATTTGCTCTCGCCGCAGCAGGTCGGCATGATCGCCGGTCAAAGAGCTGTAGACCATCTGTCTGCACGCGGTTTAGCGACCCGCAAGTGCCCGGTCGTTTTTGAAGCACCGGTTGCTAAGAGCTTATTCAGAACCTTTGTTCATGCGGCAAGCGGTTCTGCGTTGTACCGCAAGACCTCCTTCCTCGAAGGAATGCTCGATAAACCGATTTTCCCCGATCATCTTTCCATTTTGGAAAATCCATTCATCCCGCGTTACTGGGGCTCGGCGCCGTTTGACGATGAGGGGGTTCGCCCGTCTGAACGCCTGGTCGTTGACCACGGTGTGCTGAGCGGTCTTTTCCTGAGCAGCTATTCGGCTCGTAAGTTGGGAATGACAACGACCGGAAATGCCGGCGGTCCTTATAACCTCATCTTCTCCGAAGCACCGGAGGCTTCCGAAAAAACGCTTTCTGCATTGCTCTCACGCATGGGAACGGGCCTCTTGGTCACCGAGCTGATCGGGCAGGGCGTCAATTACACCACGGGAGATTTCTCTAAAGGCGCATCTGGTTTTTGGGTGGAAAACGGCAGGATCGCTTACCCGGTAGAAGGTATTACGGTTGCCGGCAATCTCAAAGACATTTTCATGTCCTTTGAAGCGATGTCGGACGATGTAGATTTGAACGGATGTTACCTCAACGGATCGGTGCTGATCAGAGAAATGACCGTTGCCGGTAATTCTTAAGTCTGCAAAAAGCCGATCCTGCTAATTTCTTTACAGAAGTCCAAAATATTTCTTTCAAATTATTACAATTGAGGACCGATAACTAAAGAATCTTGCAGGAGAAAAAATGCAGAAAAAAGATATTGACTGGAGCAAATTAGGCTTCGGCTATACACCGACGGATTATCGCTTCGAAGCTCACTGGAAAGACGGCAAATGGGATGAAGGTAAGATGATTACTGATCCCAACATCGAACTGTCTGAAGCTGCCTGCGTGTTTCATTATGCTCAGTGCTGTTTTGAGGGCTTAAAGGCTTATACAACGGTCAAAAGCGACATCGTTACCTTCCGTCCTGATTTGAACGCAGAACGTATGATGGACAGTGCCGAACGTCTGGAAATGCCGGCTTTCCCGAAAGAAAAATTCATTCAGGCCGTCAAAGACGTTGTCGCAGCCAACGCGGCTTGGGTTCCGCCTTACGGCACCGGCGCAACACTGTACATCCGCCCGGTCATGATCGGCTCCGGTCCTCAGATCGGTGTGGCACCGGCTCATGAGTTTATCTTCAGAATTTTCGTGATGCCGGTCGGCGCATATTTCAAAGGCGCTATCAAGCCGCTTAAGCTGACAGTTCCTGAATTTGACCGTGCTGCTCCCCGCGGAACAGGCCATATCAAAGCCGGCCTGAACTATGCCATGAGCCTGCATCCCACAATGGAAGCTCATCGTCACGGTTATGCCGAAAACATTTACCTTGATCCGGCTACTCGTACCTACATTGAAGAAACCGGCGGCGCTAACTTAATCTTCGTCGACAAGGAAGGCACGATCATTGTTCCGAAGTCCGATTCCATCCTTCCTTCCGTCACACGCCGTTCTTTAATCGAAGTGGCTAAGAGATTGGGCTACAAAGTGGTTGAACGCCCTGTTAAATTAGCCGAACTCAAAGATATGGCCGAAGGCGCACTTTGCGGCACGGCTGCTGTCTTAGCTCCGATCGGCATGGTCAACACTCCTGACGGCGATATCTACTTCCCGTCCGGCATGGAAAAAATGGGCCCTGTCTGCACCAAGCTCAGAGAAACACTGACCGGTATCCAGATGGGCGAAATCGAAGGCCCCGAAGGCTGGGTCGTTAAGATTGACGCTGAATAATTTTTGCTGAACCGCAAAAGCAAACGCCCGGAGAATCCGGGCGTTTTGCGTTGAAGCTTGGGAACTTTCGGGTTCCCGTGCATTCAGGAATTACTTATGAGCGCGGTTTTTAAGACGCTCTTTCCAAATGCCGACCTGCTTTGCAACCTGAGAAGGTGCTGTGCCGCCGGTATGGTTGCGGGAAGCAATAGAGCCTTCGAGGGTCAGGCTGTCATAAACATCTTCACCGACTTTATCGCTGAATTCTCTTAATTCCTCAAGCGTGAGGTCGTGCAGACCGCAGCCTTTCTCGGAAGCGAGGCGTACAGCGCAACCGACGGCTTCGTGAGCGTCACGGAAGGGCAGGCCTTTGCGAACGAGGTAGTCTGCAAAGTCCGTGGCAGTCGGATAGCCGAGCATGACAGCTTCACGCATACGGGCTTTGTTGACCTGGATGCCGGGGATCATTTCGATGAAAGCGCGCAGAGTGTCTTTGACGGTATCAATCGTGTCAAAGAGCGGTTCTTTGTCTTCCTGGTTGTCCTTGTTGTAGGCAAGCGGCTGTCCCTTCATCAGCATCAGAAGCCCCATCAGGTGACCGACTACGCGTCCGGATTTGCCGCGGGCAGCTTCCGGAACGTCCGGATTCTTTTTCTGCGGCATGATGGAGGAACCCGTCGTGAATCTGTCGGGCAGCATGATGTATGCGAAGTTAGTGTTCATCCAGTAGATGAGCTCTTCGGACATACGGGAAATGTGGATCATGATGAGCGAAGCGCAGGAGCAGAACTCAATCGCGAAATCACGGTCGCTGACGGAGTCCAGAGAGTTCTGAGTGACGCCTTCAAATCCGAGGAGTTCAGCCGTGTACTCACGGTCGATCGGATAAGTGGTACCGGCGAGCGCTGCAGCGCCGAGCGGAGAACGGTTTACGCGTTTGCGGCAGTCAGCCAAGCGTTCGCGGTCGCGCTCGAACATTTCGGCATAAGCCAGGCAGTGGTGGCCGAGCGTGACGGGCTGAGCAACCTGCATGTGGGTGTAGCCTGGCATGATGGTGTCGATGTTCTTTTCGGCAACCGTCAGCAGGGACTCCTGCAGATGAGAGAGAAGATCCATGATCTGGTCGATCTCATTGCGCAGGTACAAACGAATGTCTAAAGCAACTTGGTCATTACGGCTGCGGCCGGTATGAAGGCGCTTGCCGGCGTCTCCGACAAGTTCCGTTAGGCGGGCTTCAATGTTGAGGTGCACATCTTCGAGTTCAAGCTTCCACTCGAAGCGGTTTTCTTTGATTTCCTGAAGGATCTGACGCATACCGCGTTCGATGTCGTTCAAATCGTCTTTGGAAATAATGCCGCATTTGGCAAGCATCTTGGCATGGGCCACGGATCCTGCGATATCGGCTTCGGCCATACGCTTGTCAAAGTTCACGCTGGCGGTGTAACGAAGGACAAATTCGGCCATAGGCTCAGAAAAGCGTCCGCTCCAAGCTTCTTTTTTGGAGGCAAGCGGATCGGCATGAACTGAGAGAGGATTGTGTTGGGCCATAACTTTTGCAGTCAGTAATGAAAAAAGGTCAATTATAGCTAGTAATGACTCAATTGTCGGGTAACGGTTTGTCTACAAAAGAATTTCTTTGTTTTTCGACCTGTTTTTTAAGCGCGATTGTTAAGGTCTGTATAACGCGGTTCTTGCCCGAATTGTTAAACTCCTACTCATTCTTTGTATTTCTCTAAAAAGTTAAAAAATGACTCAGCAAGATCATCTGGTTATTGCCACTCGCGAAAGCCCGCTGGCGCTTTGGCAGGCAAAGTACGTTCAGAGCTGCCTTAAAGAAAAATTTCCCGAGCTTGATGTTCAGCTTTTAGGTTTAACAACCAAAGGTGACAAAATTTTGGACGTCACGCTGTCCAAGATCGGCGGAAAAGGTTTGTTCGTCAAAGAACTTGAAGCCGCGATGCTTGAAGGCAAAGCTCAAATCGCCGTCCATAGTCTGAAAGATGTTCCGATGGATCTGCTTGAGCCGTTTACTCTGGCAGCAGTGATGGTCCGCGAAGACCCGCGCGACGCAGTCGTTTCTCATAAATATGCCTCTTTAGAAGAGATGCCGGCCGGAAGCGTTGTCGGCACCTCCAGCCTTCGTCGTGAACTGATGGTTCGCTCCCGTTTCCCGCACCTCAAAGTCGAGATGATTCGCGGCAACGTAGGCACCCGCCTTTCTAAGCTCGACAACGGCCAGTACGACACCCTCGTGATGGCAGCCGCCGGTCTGAAGCGCCTCGGCTTATCCGATCGCATTCGTTCGATCATTCCGCCTGAAGTTTCTCTTCCGGCACCGGGGCAAGGCGCTATCGGTATCGAAGCCGTTGAAAACGACGAAATGACGCAAAAATACGTTGAAGCGCTCAACGATGAAGATACTCGTCTCTGCTCCCAGGCCGAAAGAGCGGTTTCCAGAGCGCTGGGAGGTTCCTGCCAGGTTCCTCTGGCTGCCTACGCCACTATTGATGACGGTCAGATGTTCCTCCGTGCACTTGTCGGCAACCATATGACCGGAGAGTTTGTGACGGCTGAATATACGGGTCCGGCTAACGAGCCTGAAGAAAATGCCCGCAAAGTGCTGGACCAGCTGATCGAAAAAGGCGCTAAACGTCTTCTGAAAGAAGTGCTCGGAAAGTAATGCGCACGATCCTCAACATGAAGCCGGGGCCCGGCGGGCGTCGGCTTCAGAAAGAACTGGAAGCAAAAACCTCCGGTTCCGTTTACTGGCCGGCTTTTACCTTTGATCGTTCAGAAGATTACGAAGAAAGCGTCAAAGAAATTCTCGAAGGAGCTGAAAGAGGCGCGCTGCTTATTCTTGTGAGTCCGACGACGGTCAGCTTCATGAAGGACATTTTTCCGCAGCTTCCTGAATCCGTCCGCTTTGCCTGTGTCGGCGAACCGACCGCTAAAGCTTTGACCGCGGCTTTTCCTGCAGCACGCAAAATTTTTTTCCCGCATGGGAGCTCTTTAGAAAGCGGTTCAGAGTTGCTTTTTGAACTCCTCTTGGAAGAAGGTCTTCCTTCGGAAGTTGTCCTCATTCGAGGCGACACGGGGCGTCAGTTCCTGATTGACGCGCTGCGGGATAAAGATGTTCCCGTGACCGTGGCACCTATCTATAAAAGAATCCCGCTGAAGGTTTCAGACGATCAAAAGCGATGGATCGGACGCGGAGAAGCGCCGGTGATTTATCTAACGAGCACGGACGCTATACGGATTCTTGAAGAGAACGTCGGGGATGAGGGTCGTGAATGGCTGCAATCTGCCTCGGTACTGACGATCCATCCTCGCATTCAAGAGCATCTCATTGAGGAGGGTTTCAAGAACGTGGAGTTGGTGGAATCTCACTGCAGCGGACTTGCCGATAAATTGCTCTCCTTGGCAGAGCAAGTTAGTAACGATTAAAATTAACAGATTATTTCCTAATTAATGAAGGTTGGAAAAATATTATGGATATGAGCAAAATCAGCGCAGGAAAAGACCTGCCGCACGATTTCAATGTTGTGATTGAAATCCCCGCACAGAGCGACCCCGTCAAGTACGAAGTAGACAAAGAAAGCGGCGCTCTTCTGGTCGACCGTTTCATCGGCACTTCCATGCGTTATCCTGCAAACTACGGCTTCATTCCTCAGACTCTCGGTGAGGACGGTGACCCCGTTGACGTTTGCGTGATTACTCCGTTCCCCCTGCTGGCCGGCTCCGTAATCCGCTGCCGTCCGCTCGGCATGCTCCTGATGGAAGACGAAAGCGGCGGTGACATGAAGATGCTTGCCGTTCCGGTTCAGAAGCTGACTCCGCGCTACAACAAGATCCAGACCATCGATGATGTTCCTGAAGATTATCTTGCTCAGATCCGCCACTTCTTTGAACACTACAAAGATCTGGAAAAAGGCAAGTGGGCTAAGGTATCCGGCTGGACAGGTCCTGAAGAAGCCTGCAAGGTGATCATGAAAGGCGTTGAAGCTTACAACAACGCTAAGTAGTCTTTCGATCCCTGCTTTTTAGGATGAGGCCCGGGCAATTTGCTCGGGTTTTCTGTTTTTGGTCCTCTCTAAGCACTCGCAGGGCTGTTTGTTTTGTATGATCTGAATCATTGGGTTTGATGTCCGTAAATGATGAGGAGGTTTCCGGATGAATGAAAAAGTAGTGGTCTCAATGGCGCAGCTAAATCAAACTGCCGGTGATTTGGAAGGAAACTTTCGACGAATCGCCGAAGCCGCGGAAAAGGCAAAGCATTCGGATATCCTGGTGACCCCTGAACTTTCTTTATGCGGCTATCCGCCCGAAGACTTATTGTTCCTGGACAGTTTTTTAGAAGACTGTGCAAGAAAGCTCAATGAGCTCGTTGAGTATTCAACTCGTTTTCCGAAACTGCATATTCTTGCAGGCTATCCGCTAAAAGACTCCGATCGTTTATATAACGTCGTCTCCGTCATTCTCAACGGCCAAATCCTTCTTACCTATCGAAAGAAAAATCTTCCTAACTACGGCGTCTTTGATGAGGAGCGCTATTTCACGCCCGGAGAGGAGGATGTGTGCACCTTTGATGTCGGAGATACGCGCTTCGGCGTCAATATTTGTGAAGACATTTGGTTCCCAGAAGCCCCTTCTCAGGCTAAAGGGCAGGGCGCGCAGGTGCTCTTAATTGCCAATGCTTCCCCATTTGAAGAGGGAAAAGAAGAACAACGGCTGGATATGGTTCGCCGCCATGTGAATGCCATCGGAATGGATGTATGTTACGTCAATATGTGCGGCGCTCAGGACGAAATCGTTTTTGACGGAGAAACGTTTGCCTGCTCGGCTGATGAGGTCCTGGCTCGGGCGCCGCACATGAAAGAGTCTTTGCTCACGGTAGAGGTCAAAAAAGGCAAAATTTGCCGCGGTGAGGTTTCTCAGCCCCTGTCTGATCTTGCCGTGCTGTACGAAGCCTTAGTTGTAAGCATGCGGGACTACATCAATAAGAACGGATTTAAGGGCGTAGTGCTCGGCCTCTCAGGGGGCGTGGATTCTGCGCTGGTTCTTAAGATCGCGGTGGACGCCGTCGGCAAGGATAAAGTGCTCGCCGTGATGATGCCGTCCGTCTATACCTCTTCATTAAGCCGCGGTGACGCGGCCAAATTGGCTTCTCGTTTGGGCGTACGCCTTGAGACGATTTCAATTCAGGACGGCTACACGGCATTTGAATTTATGCTGGCTAAGCAGTTCAACGGAATGCCGCACGATGTTACTGAAGAAAACCTTCAGGCACGTATCCGCGGTGTCATTCTGATGGCCATTTCCAATAAATTCGGCTCGATGGTGGCTACGACCGGGAATAAGAGCGAAATGGCGGTCGGTTATTCGACTCTATACGGCGATCTGGCCGGCGGTTTTGCCGTAATTAAAGACGTCTACAAAACTCAGGTCTACGCTTTGTGCCGCTGGATTAACGAATGCAATAAAGAAAATCCGGTTTTTCCGGAGACCATTCTGACTCGCGCCCCGAGTGCGGAGCTGAGAGAAAACCAAAAGGATCAGGACTCACTGCCGGATTATGCCGTGCTCGATGAGATTCTTCGCCGCTTTATCGAAGATCGAGAGGGACCGGAAGAGATTGCCGCCGCCGGCTTTGATCGAGCCGTAGTAGATAAGGTATTACGAATGGTCAGCCGTGCGGAATATAAGCGCCGTCAGTCTCCGATCGGCCCCAAGGTGACAAAAGTCGCTTTCGGAAGGGATTGGCGGTTCCCGGTCACCAATAAATACAGACTTTAAGAGTAAAATTTCTGAAAAAATTTCGGGAGAAAAAATGAAACAAGTCGTCGCTATTATCAAGCCCTTCAAACTTGACGAAGTGAGAGAGGCACTCGCAGAAATCGGTGTTCAGGGGATGACCGTGACCGAGGTCAAAGGTTTTGGCCGTCAGAAAGGACATACCGAGCTTTATCGCGGTGCGGAATACGTGGTGGACTTTCTGCCCAAGATGAAGATTGAGTGCGTGGTCGACGACTCTCTGGTCAACATGGCGGTTGAAGCGATTATGAAAACCGCCAGGACCAACAAAATCGGTGATGGAAAGATTTTCGTGATGCCGGTCGAAGAGGTGATCCGAATCAGAACTGGTGAAACCGGAAACGCTGCCGTCTAATACAACAAAAGACCGATGCCCTAAAAGCATCGGTCGAATTGTTTTTGCTGCTGGTTAAGGCGCTAAAAGAACATAAACGGCGCCCGCTCCTCCGTCGTAAGGCGGAGCCTGCACAAAGGCAAGTACCTCTTTTCGCTGAGCCAGCCAAACCGGAACCTTTTCCTTTAAAACAGGCTTTCGTCCTGCAGAGCCGAATCCTTGTCCGTGGATGATTCGCACGGCCCGGTGGCCGGCTTTTCTTTCCTCGTTTAAGAATTCCACCAGAAGCAGTCTGGCTTCCTCGGACGTGTAGCCGTGAAGATCCAAGGTGCCTTTGATGGACCAGGCGCCTTGATGCAGTTTCTTGGGAACATCGGGCGCCATGGAAGGTGCCCGATAAGACAGCCGTTCATCCGAATCCAGCAGGTGATCGATACTGATGTTGTCGGACAAAGAGTCTTCGAGCACCGCTTTTTCGTCGGCGTAGCGCTGACGAGGAATGGGCGCCGGCTTCGGCAAGGCGTGGAAGACTTTATCTTCCCTGCCTATTTTTTTTTTGACTCCGAGTTCTTTCATTGCATTTTCGAACTCGTGAGCTTTAGCCGCAGCTTCTTTACGCTTTTGTTCCTTTTCGGCAGCGATTCTTGCTTCTTCTTCCTGTTTGACTTTCAGTTGTTCCTTCAAGCCCATCAGAGAAGCAAAAGACTCTTTATCGACATTCATTTCCGTTAATCAACCAAACCGTTTGTTTCTAAATAGTTTAAGGCGTCCAGAGCAGCCATACAGCCGGAAGCAGCGCTGGTAATGGCCTGACGGTAAACCTGGTCCTGGCAGTCGCCGGCGGCAAAGACACCCGGGATGTTGGTTGCCTGAGCAGCGCCGGAGGCAATGCCCTTAGTGACGATGTAACCGTGGTTCATCTCCAGCTGGCCTTCGAACATCTTGGTGTTGGGGGAGTGGCCGATGGCAATGAAAACGCCCATAACCGGAATATCTTCCTTTTCACCGGTCTTGAGGTTGTTTAAACGGACGCCGGTCACACCGGTCTTGTCACCCAGGATTTCGTCGAGCGTGCAGAACTCGTGGAGGACGATCTTGCCTTCGGCCGCGACGGCTTTAAGACGATCTACCATGATTTTTTCAGCGCGATACTGGTCGCGGCGGTGGATCATGTGAACCTTGGAAGCGATACCGGCAAGGTAGATGGCTTCTTTAATTGCAGAGTCGCCGCCGCCGACGATGGCAACTTCCTGGTTGCGGTAGAAGAAACCGTCGCAGGTTGCGCAGGCGGAAACGCCTTTGCCCTTGAATTCCTCTTCACTGGGAAGGCCGAGATACTTAGCGCTTGCGCCTGTAGCAATAATCAAAGCGTCGCAAGTGTAGTTGCCGTTGTTGCCGACCAGGCGGATCGGTTTTTCGTTCAGATGGGCTTCTGTGATTTCATCGAAAACGATTCTGGTTTCAAAGCGTTCGGCATGTTCGAGCATGCGCTGCATGAGCTCCGGACCCATCACGCCTTTGGGATCGCCGGGCCAGTTGTCGACTTCAGTCGTTGTTGTCAGCTGGCCGCCTTGCTCCATGCCTGTAATGAGAGTAGGTTTTAAGTTAGCGCGGGCTGCATAAACGGCGGCGGTGTAGCCGGCAGGGCCCGAGCCGATAATCAAAACTTTACTGTGTTCGGTATTGGTAGTCATGTTCTACTTCCTTTAATATTCACAAATTGCCCAACAATTATAGAGCGTTGGTTTACAACTAGAATTACGGAAACACCATTTAACACATAATGAGCAACTCAATAGAAACCTCTTTCTTATATAGAAATTCCCCCCGGTTTCGAAGCAATTCGGACGACGAGGTCGGAGCCGGCGGGAAACTCTGGGGCCTGGTTCTCTTCTGCGGTTGTGCGGGAGCTTGTATTGCTCTTTCCCTTGTTCTGGGAAGTTATGACTACTCGGATCCGGGATTTTCACGTTTCAATACCAAGCTCCAAGTCAGCAACCTCTTTGGAGTGCAAGGCGCTTGGACGGCCGATCTGTTCTATCTTTTATTCGGCTGGGGCGCCTGGGTCTTTGTTATCGGACTCTTTTATTTTCTGGTTCGCGGCTTAAAGCGCTTGCGCGGAAAGAAAGTTTCCGTTTCACCGATTCCGATGGGTTTCCGGATTTTGGCTTTCTGTGTGTTGGTCCTCAGCTGCTGTGCGCTGTTCTTCCTTCGGTTTCATACTCATTCTGAAGGGCTTCCCGGCACGACGGGCGGAGCGCTCGGAAGTGCGATCGGATCCGAGCTCCTCTATTGGATGAGTCTTGAAGTCGCTACGGCTTTCGTTCTCGTGTTGGTTCTTTTTTGCTCTTCCGTGTTTTTCGGTTTTTCCTGGCTTTCTGTCGCAGAGCAAATAGGAAGAACCTTTGAACGCTTATTCCGTCGGGTCGCTTCCATCAAGCAAAGTAAAGAAGATGATGCCTTTGCGAAAGCCTCTATGGAAGAGAGAGAGAAGTCACTGCAGGACAGGCAAGGGCCTTCTCCGGAACTGCCTGCACTTCCTGCTGCTTCCGCACCGATTGTTCAGCCGCCTGTTGAAGAGATTAAAACAGAGGAAGTGTTATTTGCTGACGAAAAAGAAGACGAGGTTAAAGGTCCGGATCAATTTAAACCGATTGATTATGAACGCGATCCTGAAGAGTTAGCACCGGTTTCACTCCGCCCGACGCCGGAAAATACCGTTGCGCCGATGGAAGAAGAACCCTTTGATATTGAAGATATCCGCGCAGAAGAGGAAAGTGTCAAAGATCTGCCGATCGAAGATCATGTCATTGAACAGCCTGCTCAGCCGATTGAAGAAGTTCCGGAAGAGCCGAAAGAATTTGTTCTTCCGCCGGTTTCCCTGCTGAATGATCCTCCGTTTGAAGCGGTTACGGTCAGCAGAGAGGAACTTAACCTGACTTCTCAGCGTATCGAACACATTCTTCAAAACTATAAAATCAACGCTAAGGTGCTTTCTGCGCTGCCAGGCCCGATTATTACTCGGTTCAAGCTGCAGCCGGCCCCCGGTGTTCGCTCTCGTAAATTCGTCGAAGTGGCCAAGGATTTGGCCCGCGGTTTAGGCCAGCCCAATGTCCGTATTGTGGAGAATATGCAGGAAGCGGACTGTATCGGTCTTGAAGTTCCCAACTCTTCCCAGTCCGTACAGACGATTTACCTAAAAGAAATCATCAACAGCCATCCTTTCCAATCCAGTACTTCTCCGCTGACCTTGGCTCTGGGTAAGGGTGTTGCCGGAGACCCGGTCGTTATCGATTTGGCCAAGGCTCCGCATCTGTTGGTCGCGGGTACCACCGGCTCCGGTAAGTCCGTCGGTATCAACGCCATGATTCTTTCGATGCTGTACAAGAATCCGCCGGATAAGCTCAAGCTGATTCTGGTGGACCCGAAGGAAGTGGAATTTAGTCCTTACGAAGATATTCCGCACCTTCTGACGCCGGTGATTACCGACATGGCCAAGGCCGCACACTGCCTGGCGTGGGCGGTTCGAGAAATGGATCGACGCTACAAACTGCTGAAGATGGCCGGTCAGAAAAACTTTGACGGTTACAACCAACGCATTCGCGAAGCGAAGGAAGCCGGTACTCCGATCATGAATCCGCATGCTCAGCCGCCGATTCCTTTGGAAGAGATCCCGTACATCATTATCATCATCGACGAGTTGGCTGACTTGCTGATGGTTTACGGCAAGGAAGTTGAGACTCAGATCATGCGTCTGACCCAAAAAGCTCGAGCTGCCGGCATGCACATGATTATCGCCACACAGCGTCCGAGTGCGGACATTGTTACACCGGTGATTAAGGCCAACTGTCCTTCACGTATCAGCTTTCAGGTCTCTAACCGTTATGACTCCACGACGATTTTGAATACACCTGGGGCGGAAGAGCTGCTGGGCCGCGGCGATATGTTCTATATGAAGCCGAGTGCCCAGCTGCAGCGAATCCACGGCGCATTCGTTCCGGACGAGGAAATTTACCGCGTCACCGAGTTCCTCAAAGAACAAGGTAAGCCGGAATACGTGGACGGGGTGACGGACGCGCCTGAGGAAGAGGAGGAAGAAGTTGAAGAAACAGCGTCCGCCCGCAATGATGGCAATGAGCTTTACGACAAAGCAGTACAGCTGGTGACGACGGAAAATCGTCCGTCCATTTCCTATCTGCAGCGGCGCCTCGGCATCGGCTACAACCGTGCGGCCAACCTCATTGAAAAAATGGAACAGGAGGGCGTGGTTTCTAAACCGAACAGCATGGGCAAACGCCGAGTTCTGGTAGGCTCCGGCCCGTCAATGGATTAAGAGCACAGAAAAGAAAAAACGGAAGGTTTTGAGGCCTTCCGTTTTTCTTAGTGATAATCGGTTAGTTTTCCGAAGCCTGAGCAAACAAACCGCGTTCGGCTGCCCATGTCCAGGGCGTGTCGAGCCAAGCATCGATTTGTTCTTTCTCATGTGCGTCGATAAGGCCTAATTTTTCGGCTTTTTCAACAATGAACGCAAAAGGAAGAAGCTGATAAGCGGTGATGTGATGCTTTTCAAAGTTTCTCATCGTCTCCGGCATATCAAAGTTAGTGATTGCAAAGCAGGCTTCTACGATGGCGCCGGCTTCACGAAGTACTTTGGCTGCATCCAATAAAGAAAGACCGGTAGAAAGATGATCCTCAATGATGAGAACTTTTTTGCCTTTGACGTCGATACCGTCGATTCGGCTGAGGTTGCCGTAACTCTTGGTAGCGCGGCGCACCGTGACGAACGGAACGCCGAGGCGGTAAGCCAGGGCGGCGCCGTGAGAAGTTCCGGCGCCTTCAACGCCGGCGATGACGTCAAAGTCCAGCTTCAGTTCAACGATGCGGGATGCCATCGTTTCAACAATATCTCTCCAGGCTTCGGGATAAGAAGGAAGGATACGGTTATCAACGTAAATCGGAGTGACCAGACCAGAGCGAAGACGCATAGGCTTGTCTTTGAGAAATACGATAGCGTTATGGCTGAGGAGGTGTTCAGCCATGATATCTTGAGCGATAAAAGAAGTAGGCATTGCAAACACTCCTAGATTTGGATAGAGAAGTCGGTGTTTTCCAGCGGTGGCAGACCGAGGACTCGGCGTCCGTTGACCGTCGCAATCTTTGCCAGGGCTTCCATTTCGTCATAACGGCAGCCGGTCGCAAGCGTCATAAGTTCGTGCCACATATCGCCGCCGTTCCAAGGCACCATGGCGTCGCAGACGTTATCCGTACCTAAGGCAACCGTGATGCCGGCAGGATCGAGCTCATCGACAGGAGTCATCGAGTTATGGACAGGGCCGATACTTTCCGAACGCGGTGTGTCAATCCAAGCAGTAGGGCAGGCGATCATCATGACGTCGGCTTTTTTCATCAGATCGTACAAGCGGCGGCGATACATTCTAGAGTGAGCAGCGATGGAAATACCGTGAATGGCCACAACTTTGCCCTGCATACCGTGTTCAATGGTTTTAGCGCACAGTTCTTCGGTTTCATATTCGAGCGATTCATTGAATTGGTCGACGTGAACGTGAACCATCTTATTGAGGCGTTTTGCAGTGCTCAAAATAATGTCAAAAGCTTCGGAGCCTTTTCCGTAGTCCTTTTCATCGCGTTTCGGAAGGGCACCGATGATGTCGACCATTTCGGAGCCGATATCAAACCATTGTCTGGCCTCAGGATCGATAACACCCTTGAGCGTCTGATTAGCGAATTTAACAGTCAGCTGATCTGCGTAATGCTCTCTTGCTCGAACGCCCGCTTTGATGGCGCGGTCTCTGCTCTGCGGGTCGATGTCCACGAAGGTACCGACGGCAGTGACGCCTTGAGAAATCATGAGCTCGAAGAATTGACAAAATCTTCTGTAGAAGTCCTCTTCAGTGGATTCTGACTTCAGCTTATCCAGTGCATCCCATTTCTGCTGCAGCGTACAAGTCTTTCTCATGTGCAGCACATCCGGACTCAGCGTAAAGGAACGGTCTGCATGAGCATGGGTATTCACCCATCCGCCGTTCCTTTTGATGACCGGTTCAATCATCGAGCGAATAGTAAGAGGAGTTTCCAAGTTCATTTCAATTCCTGTAAAAAAAAGGCCTCCCGAAATTGGGAAGGCCGTTGAAGAAAACAGTTATTTTTGGGCTTGCGCAAAGCCCTCCAAAAAGACAGAAGTTTTTCTTCTTGAATTTGGATTGTTCGTGTTTTCATGAGCTAGGAGCATAGCAAAAATAAGCCTGGATTTTTTGATTGAAAGCCTAGGAGAACGAACAAATCGCAAACAATATTTGCAGGAAAACACTAGTCTTAGTAAAACTACTAATCATCATTTATGATTGGTTCAGACCTAACTTTCTTTTTGTTAGAACGAGGAAGAAACGTTTCATGAAAAAAGCATCACTTTTAGCCATTACCGGTTTATTTCCGTTCGTTGTTTTTTCCCAGCCGTCGGATCTCTTAAATAATTTTTTGAATGAGACAAAACAGGCATCAGGTGCTTTTGAGCAGCAAACATTTCAAAAGGACGGAAAACCTGCAGAAGAATTACAGGAAGGAACGTTCTCGTTTTCTCGGCCCGGAAAATTTGTTTGGACTTATACCAGCCCGTATCCTCAGAGGATGGTTTGCGACGGAAGCCGAATCTATATTTGGGATGAAGATTTAAACCAAGTGACCGTTCGGTCGGCTAAAGGAGCCATTCCTAAGAGTCCTGCCTCTATCTTATTTGGAACTCAGTCCTACAAAAAAGATTGGAATGCGGCACAACCCAAGCAAGAAGACGGATATATCTGGATCACGCTAACGCCTAAAGCCAAGGACGCGTCGGTGAGCTCAGTTTCTTTCGGATTTAAGTCTGAAAAACTGGAAAAACTCATTTTTGTCGGATCGATGGGCGAGAAGACAAACCTCACGATTTCCGATCTTAAGACTGATGTTCAGTTAAGCCCCGAGACTTTTAAATTCACGGCTCCTAAAGGTGCGGACGTGATCGAAGTCAAGTGAAAGATCTTTGTTCGGTCTTGACGCCGGAATCCGAATTTTTAGTCAGGTATCCTGAGGCTGATAACGCGCAGTGCTTCTCTTTTTAGAAAAATTGTGCGATTTGTGTTTCTTTTGTCAGTTTTTATGCTCAAATTTGTGGGGAGAGTCGGTTTAATTTTTAGACGGCGCTAAATAGTGTTATTCTCCGAGTAACAGAACACACGGGGAGCCAGGTCTTCTAATTCAGTCCCTTATAAGTAAAAAGAAGGCCGGCTTGTATTGATGGACACAAAGAACGAAGTTTTTCGTCCGGCGAGAAGTCGGGCGAACTCTGCCTTCGTTACCAACGGAGGCATGAATGAGTAAGGTTTTTCTATGCGGTGATCCGCACGGAGAATTTGACCACATCCTAAGCGCCATAGACCAGTGGCATCCGGATGCGGTCTTGATTCTCGGCGATCTGACGCCGTCTCATTCCTTGGATGAGATTTTTAAAGGTGTTAAAGGAACCAAGATTTACTGGATTCCGGGCAATCACGACACTGACTCAGACCTTATTTATGACCGTCTTTGGAGGTCTTCTTTCGCTAAACATAATCTCCACGGCAGAGTTCAGGACGTTTGCGGCGTAAAGGTAGCCGGTTTGGGCGGCGTATTCCGAGGTCAAATTTGGATGCCTCCTGCAATGCCGCTTTATGCTTCTCCAAGTCTTTTCATCCGAAAGATCGGTAAGAGCGGAATGTGGCGCGGAGGTCTTCCCCGCAGACACCGTTCGACGATTTTCCAAAGCGTTTATGAAAAACTCAAGGAATGCAAGGCCGACATCCTGATTACGCATGAAGCCCCCTCAATGCATCCGAAAGGCTTCAAAGCCTTGGACGATCTTGCTATGAAAATGGGCTGCAAAATTATCTTTCACGCCCATCAGCATGAAAGCAAGCGCTATTGCCCGTGTAACGGACTCTGCGCACGCGGAATCGGACTTCGCGGAATCATTGATTTGGAAGGAAACGTTATCGTTCCCGCACAGGTTGATCCGCGCGAGCTCGAAGCAAAAGTGCAGTCTGCACCTTCTCCGGTGAGAGCTCAGTTAAGAAGAACGCCGGCTTCTAAGTTCCGGCGTCTCAATCGATTCAATCGGTTTTCAAGAAAGGGATGGTCTAACAAGTCCCCCAAAAAGGAACGACAGGGATAAGTTCTCCGTCTTCGGGCGCAGCCTGATCATCGGCCAGATAAATAAAGCAGTTGGCTTTTATCATGGACTTTAAGGCGCCCGTCTTTTGCGAACCCGCCGGCGTTACCGTCACAAGGCCGTCTTGCATTGTCAGCAGACCTCTTTGGAAATCCGTATAACCCAAATTTTTCTTAAATTTGCCTTTTGCCGCAGCTAAAGCGTAGATCAGCTTGGGATTCTTCTGACCAGAGAGTAACGCCAAGGCAATGGAGACAATGGCATAGAAAGTGACTTGAGCGGCGGTGGGATTTCCCGGGAGTCCGAAGAAATATGCTTTTCCGATTTTTCCGACGGCCAAAGGCTTACCCGGTTTAATCAGGCAATGCCAAGATATCAATTCTCCGATCTCCAAGACGACTTTTCTTGTGAAATCGGCTTCTCCGACGGAGACTCCGCCTGAGGTAATCACAGCATCGCACTCTTGAGAAGCTCTTAAGAGACATTCTTTCAAGGCTTCAGGATTGTCTTTGATAACACCGTAATCGATGATGTCAAAGCCTTTTTCTCTTAACATCGCTCCGATACAGTAACGGTTCGAATCGTAAATTTTTCCCCGAGCGAGCGGCTGATCGATGCTTTGAAGTTCGTCGCCGGTGGAGAAAAAACCCACCCTAACCTTTTTGAAAACCGTTACTTTGTGGATACCCAGCGCAGCAAGGAAATTTATTTCCGGCGCATGGAGCAGGGTTCCCTTCGTCATGCAAACATCACCGCTCCTGATCTCTTCTCCTTTTCGACGGACATTGTCACCAGCCCTTACTTCCGACGGGAAAGTAATTTCTTTATCGTCGGCCTTCACAATCTCCTGTTTGACGACGGTATCCGCTCCTTCCGGTACTTCTCCGCCGGTCATAATACGGACGCATTCACCTGACTGGAGCTTTTTCGGGCAAGGATGACCGGCAAAAGAGGATCCGACCTCTTTTAACGTAAAACCTTCAGGCTTGATGTCTTCCGAACCAAAAGCCCAGCCGTCCATCGCTGAGTTATTAAAAAGCGGAAGGTCGATGGGTGAGTGAAGATCTTCAGCTAATACAAACCCAAGCGCTTCGGAAATCGCCTTTTCTGCTGTTGAAGCCACAGGCTCGATATAAGAACGCAGAAATTCCAGTGTCTGCGTGTAGGTTTTAACTTCCATCGGAAAGCTCCTGTTCTAATGTTTTGTTTAATAGTTCCAGCTCTTCGAGCGTGTTGAGATTCATGAAAGCGCCTTCATCGATTTCACATTCCAATTCGAGTGCACCAAGATGCTCTAGGAATCCCAGAACGCTCCGTTTATTTGAATCTAAGAATGAGGTAAGCGAAGGCAGGACATCTTTGTGAAGCAGGCAATGCAGAGGTTCTTTTTTACCATTGTGTGTCGGAAAGACACAGAGTGCCTGTTTCTCTATCGCTGTCTTATGCAGAAGTCCGGCCAGATTTCTCGGTAGAAACGGGGTATCTGTCGGTGAGACGAAATACCAAGGACCGCCTAAGTCCTGTTTTAAGATAGTTTCGATTCCGGCTAAGGGACCCGGATAATCCTGACGAACATCCTTGAACACAGGATAACCGTAAGAATCAAATTCGGCCGCAAAGTCATTGGAGCTAATGAATATGGAATTAACTTGGGGCTGCATCCGTTCAATGACCAAGGCTGCAAGCGTTCGACCTCCAAGAAGCTGGGCTCCTTTGTTTACGCCTCCCATCCTGCTGGCCTTTCCGCCTGCCAAGAGAATCCCGCTGATTTCGTTTTTTCTTTCGTTACTCATTCGCATTAAGTCAACAAAGTGTGTTCGGCCAATGCCGAACATCCGAGTTATCACCTGATTGTATTACTCCTGGATTTTGAATCAAACAAAAGAACGGTGCACCGCGAACATGTCGTTTGACTGAAGCCTACAAAAGCCTGATTTGTTATTTGCTGTTTTAGGACGTAAGACATCACCTGACGTACTTAGGAGGACGATGAAATCAATAAACTATTGTCGGTGTTTCATCATGAGCGAACTGAAATACTTAGCCTCTAAAAACGGCTTGAAATACAAAATCGTGCGTTTCGAAGCAGGTCCCGAGGGCAAGCGAGCGAAAATCAATCAAAAGGCAGCTACTGTAGATTTCACAGTTTATCCGGCTAGGTTTGAGCCTATCCTGGAATTGACAAAGGAAGAACTTGAAGAGATCAGTGCGTTCACTAGGACAATGGAGACCGAGCTTGAATCAGCAGAAGTCAAAGAATTTATTCTTCGGTACAGGGAAGGGTTGAGTGTTGAAATCATTAGCAAAGCTACGGGGGGATGTCCCGAAATCATCGCGGACCTAGTTAAGTCATTGAAGCGCGCCCTGGTTCCTAAAGAAACATTGGAAGCTGCGCCCGATCACCTCTGTTTCTTGGTCGAAGGCGAGACCGAAGGAAACTACATTTCTGCCTATGCGAGAAGACTTGGTGTGCTGAATAAGATCTCCATTATCAAGCCATCAGGCAATTCCCCGGCTGAAATGGTAAAGGAAGCAGCCAGAATTCTGGCGCTGGATGAATTAAAAGGAACGACATTAAGAGAAGTTTGGTGTGTTTTCGATCGGGATAGACATCCTTCCTACCAGGAAGCTTTCGAACTAGCTTCTCGCAATAGAAGAATTCGTCTTTGCTGGTCAAATCCCTGCATAGAGCTTTGGTTCTTGATGCACTTTTTGAAACTTCCATGCGGATTAACAGCATCAGTCCGTTTTCCTGGCCCGACACAAACTCAACTGATCAAAGTATCTGAAAGCATGGAAAAGGAAATTATTGAGCAGGTTTATTACAAATTATTTAATCCTGAAGAGTGCTTGGAGGCCCTTATGAAACAGTGGCCTAGCTACAAGAAGAATGGATTGGGTTACGTAGAAGAACTCCACTCGAAATTGCCATTTGCAATGGTGCAGTACCAGAATTCTGATAAAGACCCCAATCAAATAGGATCGTGTTTTCCTGAGCTGCTGAAAGCTCTTGCGGATATAGCCGGCAAAACTTTAGAAGACGCTTCAGAGGTATCAGCAGTTCTAAACATCGACAATACTGAGCTTTTGGCAATCGAAGAATAAATAGCTGCGGCTCAAAATAAAGTAGAACAAGCGAGGGCAGGCTATTTGCTGGCTAAGAGCAAGCGTGCTTCACAAAATAACAACAAGAACAGAGTGTACGAAGAAAATCAAGCCAAATTTTTAAAGAATGCTGAAAGCCGGTTGAGTTACCTGCTGGAACTCAAGGAAAAGCTCTCCTCAAAGACAACGCAAGAAGAGCCCCTGAGTTAGGACAATAATGACTAATACGTAAGCGTGACATTGAAGCCTTTTTGAGATAAGAAAAGCTGTCGAAAGAAAGTGAGTTTTGTTGACTTGACAAGCCCAAAATAAGCATTCATAATTCGCCTCCGTTTTTCGAGGCAGCAATGCAGCGGGAAACTCAGAAATGAATTTTTACATTTGAAATTCTTCAGTTGCTTGACAGAAAATTTTAAACGTGTAGGATTTTAATTCTTCGCTCACGAAGCTGAGCGGCGGCGAAAGCCGAAATGATCTTTAAAAATTTATCGACGACCGATAAGAGCGGGCGCTAAGAAGTCTGCAGTGAAAGCTGCAAATTTAAATGCTCGATCTTATTGGAGATGAAGGAGTAGAAAATACTCCGTCAAACACCAAGCAAGAGTAATTCGAGCGACAACAGAGATTAAACAATAGAGTTTGAT
>LARN01000025.1 GCA_000980495.1 Acinetobacter sp. N54.MGS-139
GTTTGTACAAATCGACGACAAGCCTTTGTGTTTCGGCCCGTGTAAGTAGCGAACCTATTTGTGTTCCATACTGCATTATTTGACTCCTTAAGAGTCAACGATAATGTTCCCGTGCCTTTATGCCAAACCAGTTAGGATGAAGAAAATCGAAAGCTCACGCGCTTGGAGATTAAAGCTTAATCCGCAATAAAACATCTTGCTTACGGCATTGCTCTTTAACAATTTCCAAATAACCGCGATTGTAAATTCTTAACGCATGAGTCTGTAAGACGGTTAAGGCTCGGAATGCCTTAACCGTCCTACTTACAGCGTATTCATCTTTAGGAGTCAAGAACTTTCGCGACATATGGCTGTAACCTCGCTTCGTTCCGTTACAGCCTATTTTACGGTTTCTTGACTCATTCAAGAGCCTAAGTTAAAAGCAAATAGTCGTTTCATTGTTTTTCATCAACGTAGTTAGACGAAATGCATAAATCGGTGCTGCCAACTGTATTCAAAAAATGTCGGTAATAAATTCTCTTTTGAGTGCTTTAAAGAGCGAACCGGCAATAGAGGAAATGAAAAGGATGGTGTCACTAAGGAAGGTTCAAGAGTGACGAAGTGAGGGGCTCCTGAGGTACAACCTCTGCGGCGTCAATCCTCACGGATGCGACCATATATGCTTTTTCGACCAGCAATCGAAAGATATTAAAAGGAGCTCCTCATGGACAATCATACACAATACTTAGGTTTTGCAGGCGTGGATCTTGCCAAAAAAGTCATGCAGATTCACTTTGTCACCGCAGATGGAGAAATCACCGACAAATCGGCCAAAAGAGCAGAGTTTCTCGATTTCTTCAGAAACCGTGGAAAATGCTTGATCGGTATGGAAGCCTGCGGTTCCTCACAAGACTGGGCTAGAAAGCTTGAGGCCATGGGACATGAAGTGCATTTGCTGCCTCCGAAGGCCGTCAAACCATTTGTCTCAGGTCAAAAGAACGACCACAACGATGCAATCGGAATTTATAAGGCCATGTTCAACGGAGTCAGACGTGTCCCGGTGAAGTCTACAGAGATTCGCGACTTGCAAACGCTCAGAAGAATCCGCTCCCAAGTAACGAAAGACAAGGTCAAGGAAATCAATCATGTCCGAGGTCTTCTAGCTGAATATGGCATTGTGATGGGAAAGTCTCTGAATGCGTTCAACAAAGATATTTCCTCTGCCTTGGGAATCTTGACAGAAAGAGGAGATGTTTCTCCTTTAGTTGCAGAGGAACTTCGGACAACGGTTGAGGCTATTAAGGCAAAAATAGAAAGGCAAAAGAAATTAGATCAAGAAATCGAACAATTAGCCCGAGGCTGCAAAAACTATGAGAATTTTCTCAAAACTCCCGGCGTTGGTCCATTTACGGCGGCAATGCTCTGCGTGTTGCTTTGTGATCCGAGCATCTTTGCAAACGGCCGCCAATTTGCTGCCTACATCGGACTGGCGCCAAGAAGCCGGGGCTCAGGCGGCAAAAATTATGTCACCGGCATACCGTCGAAATTCAATTGCGACAGCGAATCCAGGGCAGTACTTGTTGAGTGTGCTCAGGCGATAGCTCGATGTAAAAATAAGTCGCTCTGGGTAGAAGAAATCTTGAGGAGAAAACCTAAGAAAGTCGCTTTGATAGCAATTGCGAATAAGCTTGCTCGACAGGTCTGGGCGATGGCGAACAAAGGCGAAAGCTTTAAGCAAATGGCAGTCTTAACTGCCTAAAGCTGAACGAACAAACTCAGAACACAAGTTAAGTCAATAGACAGATGTAAAACCGGTTACGCCGGCCTCAGAAAGGCCTGAAAAAAAGACAAGCACCAAAGATGCTGAAAGTCAAAATAGGATCTGAGGTTGGTTACTCATCATGGCTGCTGCCGATGGAACCTCCTACGCAGGATAGAAGCCGCATAAGAAAACCATAATAACTTTGATTTTTTAAGGTAACTGACGCCAATCCATCTGTTGAAATTAGGCTTGTTGGACTCACAATTTAAGCTACAACAGCCGGTCCCGGAGGATCTTCTGTGCTTGAAAATTTTGTCAGCAAGGGTGGCAATTTGTTTAAGTTAAGCAAACCGTAATGGTCAAGAAATATCTTTAACTATTTATTGGATAAGAATTATATTAGTCCAGTGCCTTTGAAAGAATCTTGATCCGTAATTCTTCGAACGGCTTTTAAAAGTCGAATTAGAACTTGGAACTTTTATTTAAACAAATAAATACCCTTGACCAGTTGACACACGGGAACATAAGAACTTTTTCTAGGACAAGACAACTTGAGAGAAATCACTTTCATCCGATCGAAATTAAGATAACGGCATCCCCGCGCCTCTCTATGGTCGAAAATTTCGAATACTCCCAGGAAACAAACGAGGAGAAGGTGCTCTAATCTGTTTCGTTGAGCAAGATCTTCCCCTCAATAAAGAAGTATCCGCACTTCCAATTAGCTATCTCTGATGCTTCTCTAGTAGCTCTGCTTTGCCGGAATCACGCCTCGCACTCCTCCCCTTGGGTTCTTCACATCTCCTTTATATCGAGGAATAAGGTGAACGTGCACATGAAAAATTGACTGTCCGGCATCAGCGCCCACATTCACGCCGATGTTGTAGCCGTCAGGATGAAATTTTGCATCGACTTCTGTTTTCATCCTCTGAAGAAGATCTCGGATCGCCAAAACCTCTTCTGTCGTCAATTCAAAGTAATTTGCGACGTGCCTCTTGGGGATGACTAAAACGTGGCCGGGATTAACCGGGAAGCCGTCAAAAATGGCAAAAGCCAGATCGTTTTCGGCCGCAATTTCCTTATTTTTGAGAAATTCGCAGAACAAGCACGGATCATTAACATTCACTGCCATAAAGGGAATCCCATATTCAATGCTGTTTGTTGCAACGGATCAAGATGCTCCTGGAAGAGTTCTATTACCTGAGCATCAGAGGCGGAAACGAAATCAGCAATTTCTACGCCGAGGAAGTTTTCATACTCCGCAAAGAAATCTTCGGAGCGTTTTCGGTCCTTAGAAAAATGGTACCGGACCAGGTTTTTGTGCTGCAGCGCAAGCGGCCGGATATAAGTATCTTGAGGAATCTGATCGTTCTTCGAGGAATTTAATCTTCGATCCATCGGTGTCAGATTCCATATCTGGTTATGAACCACGAAAGTCCACGGCAAGAAGTGATCCAACGCAAAATTATTCAGATCAAGCTGATTGCCGTATATATCTCTCGCCAAACGAGAAGAGGTCAGGAAAGGGGCCCAGAATTTTCTTTGAGTTTCAAGGCTAATTCGGCTATCCGGAAGCTCGAACTTCTTAACGAGCGCCGGCACTGCTGTATTTCGTGTTTGAAGGAAGTCGGCAAAATTCCAATACGCAAAGTCTTTAAGAAGCGCGTAGTTCTCCAAAAAGTATTTTCGCCATTCTGTCGATATCTCGATAAAACTCAAGTCATTTTCGGGAAAATAGTACGGATTTTTCTTTGAATTGAATGCAATTGCTTCTTTGAAAGAGTCAACTGCCTTAGGAAACCAGACGCTCAAAAAACGATAAGGAACGTATCGGGCTAAGGGAGAAAAAATAATTTTCCTGAATTTTTCCGGCTTCGCTTGTGCAAACCCTTCTAATGCATTTAACGCTTCCGATTCTTTGTATCGCGGGTCAAAAGGAAAATCATTCTCCGGATTTTTCAGTGCTTCGATAATGGCTGTAATTTGGTCCCATCGACCGAAAGACAACTTAAATCTCTGTGTCGGAATCCAAGATTTCGCAACCATCCTGGCACAGATCATTGAAATGGAAAGTCTCAGAGGACCAGCGTCCTGAGGTGCCTCCTTAACAAGATCCAAAATCGCTAAAAACCAAAGAAATTTATAGGAAGCGGTCGTTTTGTGGAATACACGCTGAAGCGGCTTCAAAGCCACATTCGAAGAAGAAACAAGCAAAGAAGAACCGAATGGATCCTTCATGTTTCCTCCTCCTCGCACTGGCCTTCAGATACCTCAGAATAGATTAACCCAAAAGTACTAAAAGGTGCAGAAACGACAAAGTTTTTGACCCACTAAATCGAAAGCTCTTATTCCTTTAGAAGAGAAAAGAAGCGATTTTTTAGCTATTTTGCTCATCTAATGTCTTCTGATGATGAATCTTCTTCGTGAAGAATACTGAGGATACTTGCAACGCCGACAGCGCTTTTCACACCGAGCTTGCGGCAAACAGATCCTCTGTGGACTTGGACGGTCTTTTCACTGATCTGCAATTCGTCAGCGATCTGTTTATTGAGCAATCCCCTCGCCACTTTCTTAGCGACCATCTTTTCCCGGGCCGTAAGCGTGTCAAAAACATGCCGATACTCATCAGTTAACTGATTCTGCTGGCGGCGCTCGACGTCCTTACTCACCGCTCTTTCAATGGCCGTTAAAAGGCGATCGGCGCTGACCGGTTTCGGAAGAAAGTCTGTTGCACCGTCTTTGAGGGCCTGTACAGCCATATCAATGTCTCCGTGACCGGAAACAAAGATAATGGGCAAGCCGTTTTTTTGGAGCATCATCACGCGCTGAAGTTCGATTCCGCTCATATCCGGCATACGAACATCAAGCACAACACAGCCAAGCTCATTACGGTCGTCTTCTTCCAGAAATCGGAGCGCCGAGGAGTAGCACTTCGTTGTCCACCCTTCTCCTTCAATTAGGAAGCGCCACGATTTCCGCATTGAATCGTCGTCGTCAATAATCCTAACAACCGCTTTTTCCTGAAATTTATCCAGGCCCATCTTTATCCTCCAAAGCTATAGGCAGAGAAGCAATACAGCGAAGTCCTCCTGAAGGAATCCTGACAAGTTTCAAAGATCCTCCGTTAGCCTCTAAAAGCTCTCTGACAATTGCGAGTCCCAGACCCAATCCGTCTTTTTTGCTGGATTGTCCGAGATTCCGCAATGAGGCAAACTGATCGTCCGTCATGTCCGGACCGTTGTCTTCAATGATCACGAGAGCATCAGCCCCCGCATTTTTAATTTCTACTTTAATTTCTGCATTCTGCTGATTTCTTACCGCCTCTTCTGCATTCTTAAGAAGGTTCATAAGAACGAGATCAACATTCAGCGGATCGGCGTAAACAAATAAATTTTCTGCACCGGTCAACGTACATTTACTGTTAAGACGGCCTAGGCGCTTCATTAGCTCTATCGTATGTTCAACGGCCGACTCCAAATTAAAGCGCTTTCTCTGGCGAGGCTCTTTGCGACCGATATTGCGTACGAACTCAACGATTTCAGAAGCCCTTTGACTTTCGGATTTAATTTCCGAAAGTGCCTCTGTCAGAATTTCTTCTGCAGGTTTCTTTCCGCGTTTAAGTTGCCTCAAAATCGCTTCTGAGTAGTTGTTAATGGCACCAAGCGGCTGTTTGAGTTCGTGGGCAACCATAGCGGAAATAATGCCGATGGATTTCGCTTTTTCTAACGCTTCAATTCGCTCCGTAATCTTGCGATTTTCACGTTCGTACTCGCGATTTTCTTCGACTTTTTTACGCAACTGTTCTGTCTTGCGTCTGACAGCAAAGGCTAGATAAGCCCAATTAAGGATAATAAGCAGGAGCGCACCGCATCCGACAATGAAATACCAGCGGTAATAATTCAGCATCCAACCGATTGTTCTATCCTCCAAATATCTGACTTCCATGCGCTGGAGAAGCAGATTCATTTGATCGTAATCGGTTGCCACCGTCCAGTAAGAGCCCTCTTCCTTGCCGGGAGGAAGCTGAAGCAAAGCCTCCATGATGTTTCTCAATGTTTTGGAATCAAGCGTCGGCTGCGCAGAAAGTATCCAGCCGGGATAAAGTCTGGTGGAATGCTTGCAGTAGAAGTTTTCGTCTTTTTTCTCGTTGATGACCTTAAGACAGCCTTTGGGAATAACGCCGTCAGCTTCCATATTTTCGAGAAGGCAGCTCGCAATGAAAGCGACATCAACCTCTTTATTGACAACTTGCTTAACCAATTCCGTCATCGGTTTATGTGTCGCCGTCACTGACTTAAACAGGCGGTTGGGATTTAATCCCTCTGCTTGGATCTCTCCCATGACCGCAAGAAATCCGGCAAAAGCTTTCGTACTGGATACGGCTACTGTCTTCCCTTTGAGGTCAGCCAGGCAATTGATGTCATCTCTGTCGCTTCGAACAACGATGACACCGGCGTTCGCATGATTGGGATCCGGCGTTCGGCTGTTGATGATCGTCAGAAGCGCAGCCGCACCGCTCGCGTCAGTCATGAGAGCTGTCAATCCGCTTGAAGCAATTGCCAAGTCAAACTCTTTATTCTGAGCGGCCTCAAGAAAAACTTCCTGGTCATAAAATTGGACGACAAGTCTTCTCGGAGCAACCGCTTTAGCAATAGCGTTCACCGTCCCGTTAAAGTAGCGAACAGAGAGGTTAGAGCCAAAGGAATTGACTACGGCAAGACGCACAGGAGGCAGCAGATTATTGAGTTGAGAAGCCTGCGCGTAAGCAGAAATAAGGCCACACAAAATGAGGAGGATCCACCTCATTTTGAATTGGTTCAATATTTCTGCCCAAAAATTCATTTTTGTAGAAGTCGTCGCCGATTGAATAGAAAGCCTGAATTCTCGTTCCGAAGATTCCGTTCAGAAATCAGCATGTTGGATAAACATTTACTCCTTGTCGGAGTCGGACTGTTTAATTTTAATTTTCCAGAAATCAGACAAAAATAAGACAATTGTCTTAGCTGAGATTCAAGGAAACCCTCGCCTCTAAGGCGAGGAATAGTCATATGTCGAAGCATCATTTTTTATGCTTCGGCTCAAAAAATCAGAATCAATTGGCTTTGGGCTTGGCGTATTTTTCTGCCAGTTTCTTCAAGAACGGCATGACGTCTTTATCATCCCACGGCAGATAGCCCGGAAGGTAGCCGACAATGTTTCCGGCTCCGTCAATAATGTAATTGGTCGGAACGACTTCAAGCGGCATCACATCTTCGATAGATTCCGTCGGGTCAGACCACGTATTAAATTCCGACATCTTGTGTCTTGCCAAGAATTTAGGAATTCCTGCAACGCTTTTGTCGACTGCAACACCGACGATCTCAATGTTTGAGCCCTTAAGCTGTTTTTGAAGATCAATCAGCTGAGGAATCTCTCGGATGCAAGGGGTACACCAAGTTCCCCAGACATTCAAAATCAAAAGTTTTCCGCGGTACTTAGCTAAATCGACTTTCTCGCCTTCAAGCGTAAAAATTCTAAGTTCCGGCAGAGGACGAGCCTTGGAGAATTCCACGAAAGGCTTCATGACCATCGGCTTTTCAAGTGCTTCTCCGGTGCTGTAGCCGCTAGTAGAAAAAATCGTTTGAGCGCCGACGGTAAAAGACGCCGCAAATACGGCAGCGGCAACTAAAAGTTTGAACGAAATGTTCATGAAGGTTTCTCCTTTTTACGTCTGAGGATAAGGAAAAGTGCTGTCAGCACCAAACCGGCAAAAAGTACGGCGGGAACAACCCAAAGCGCAGCGGTCCATGGATCCACAGGAGGATCGTATCGAATTTGCTTTCCGTAGCGAGAAGCAAAATACTCCAACACATTTTCCCGGCTTTCGCCGTTTTCCAATAATTGATAAATCTTCGCCTTAAGCTCTGCCGCCTGCGGTGCATTGGACTCATAAAGAGATTGATTCACGGCACCGGGATCGCGCAGTTCTTTCGAAATTTCTATGGCCTGATCGCGAATAGAAGGCGCTGCAAAAACTGTAGACGCAGTGCTGAAAGCAAGAAAAAAACAAAGGATTAATCTAAGTGCTAATCTCATGACTGACTCCATTCCTTTCTTCGCCAAGCAGAGGAAAAGACTGCTGATAAAAGCATGATGAGGCCTCCGATCCAAATCCAGCTCACCAAGGGACGGATGCTGAGGCGTACTAAAAATTCATCGCTGCTTAACCGGTTGCCCATCGAGACATAAAAGTCTCTAAAGAAGCCATGTGAAATACCGGCCGCCGTCATTTCCATGCCGTTGGATTTATAGGTTTGGCGCTGAGGATGAAGTTCGTCGATGACATCCTCATTTTTATTGAGCACGAGAACCTTGCCTTCATCGGCAAAGAAGGCATTGGTATCGACCTTGCGGGTTTCTTCATACACGAAGATCACGTCGCCGAGCGGGCGCCCCTGGCCCGGCCCCATTCTTACAACGGCTTCCTGAGAATATTGCGTGTCGCCGATCACACCGATGATGCTGACGGCAATGCCCAAGTGAGCGACTAGCGCAAAGAAGTTCTTGTGTTTCTTGGACCGCAGAGATGCCATAAAGGAACAAATAATCCACAGGGCACTAAACACACCGGCAGTCGTGTAAACAGAAGATTTCACTTCCGTAAAGAAACCGCAATAAAGAGCGGCGATAGCGGACAGAATGAAAGTCGCACCCCATGTCCACATCGGTGATTTTTTTAACTGAACTGCGCCGATCATCAGAGCAGCTAAAATCGCCATTGGTGCAAAAATCGAGTTGAAGTACGGAGCGCCTACTGAAAGGGAGCCTTTACCAAGGGCTTCATGCACTAAGGGATAAAGCGTGCCGAACAAGACGCAAACAGCTGTCACAGCAAGCAGCAGCACTGCCAAGACTAAAGAGATATCCTCGATACCGGAAATTTGCTTTGCGCTCTCAAATTTGGGTGCCCGAATCATGAAAAGAAATAAAGCCGGGACGACCATTAACAGAGAAATGACAAGCAGGAAGGCCCCGCGGTTGGGGTCTGAGGCAAACGCATGAACCGACTGAATCACGCCTGAGCGCACGATGAAGGTGCCGAGCAGGCAGAGCGCAAATGAAACGATGCAGAAAAACAAGACCGTCTTTGTGAGGTGGGCACGGAATCTGAGAAGAACCAACGCATGAAGCTGGGCTGTCATGAGAAGCCAGGGAACAAAAGATGAGTTCTCAACCGGATCCCAGAACCACCAGCCGCCCCAGCCTAATTCGTTATAGGCCCACCAAGAACCTAGCACGTTGCCGGCGGTCAGGAAAAGCCACGCAATCACCGAAATCGTTGTGAGTCCGCGAAGAGATTCCGGTCTCACCTTCCCTTCCATCAAGGCACCAAGGCCGAATGCAAAGCACAAAGCAGTACCCGCGTAGCCTAAGAAAAGCATCGGCGGATGCAGAATCATGCCGATATCCTGAAGGATCGGGTTTAAGTCTTTTCCTTCGGGAGGAACTAAAGGCAGCAGACGTTCAAAAGGATTTGAGGTAAAAATCAGGAAGAGGCAGATAAGTCCGGTTACGCCGAGCAAAACGCCAAGCACTCGGGATTTGAACAACTCGTCGTCTCGTGAGAAAACTGCAAACAATGAAGCCCAAACAGTAATCGTCCAAACCCATAAGAGCATGGAGCCTTCATGACTTCCCCAAACCGCAGAAATTTTATAAACCGGGTCGAGCTTCGTATTGGAATTGTTGGCAACGTAGGCAATCGAAAAATCATTCGTTAAAAATGCCCAGATCAGCATGATCAGAGCAAAACTTAAACCTGCAAAAGTAATGCCTAAAGCCGGCTTCCAAAGATGAACGAAAAGCGGTGCTCTGCTTTTAGACCCCAATAAAGTCGGCAAAGACAAAAACACTGCACATAACGCAGCGGCAATAAGAACAAAATGACTAATTTCTGCCTGCACAGGAGAGCGCCTTTCGTTAAAAACCTTTGATTAGAAAGTTCTTTTATTCAAAATAAAACGGTCTAGAACGAACAAGACCGCCGACCACAGGCACAAATATACCCCAAGCCACGCAGTTTGGAGGGGAATGGTCGAATTTTCAAGCAGTTGCTGGTTAAAAAGACGAAAGGCACTCGCCGGATTAGCCGCCAAACAGATGTTCAGGAATTCGTTTCTGATCTGATGCTCAAAGGCAATCGTGATGATCAAAAGCCCTAAATCGTAAAAAAGAACCGAAAGCAGCCAAATAGAGAGCAGAACGCCCAAAGCTCGAGCTTTATTCTTCGCCAACAAGCTGATCGTTAAAGAAATTAAGATAAAAACCAAGCCTAAGAGGCAGCCTGAAAAAATCAGAACAGCAGTCAAAAGACTAAGTCTTGTGAGATCGTACGGCAGAACATTTAATACCGTAAGGAGCGGCAATACGGAAAAACCAAGAAGCAGACAAACGCCGAGTGCAGCACTTTGTCCGAGGAGTTTGCCGGTTAAAAGAGCCGTTCGAGAGAGCGGATAAGTTAAAAGAAGGATTAACGTTCCATGTTCCTGTTCTCCGACAAATGCGTCATAAGAAATTAGAACCGCAATTAATGGGATTAAAAACACTCCGAGCGTGACAACCGAAGTCATGACGGCTTCCAACGGACGAAAAGAAAAATCGCCGCCGATTGCTGCCGTTCCGAAGGCTACTGCCAGAGAGAGACAAGCAAAAAGCGCGGATCCTACGATCAGCCATAAATTTCTCCAGCAGTCTCTGAATTCCTTTGCAGCGACGACCCGAACAGAAGATAAAAAACTTCTCACTTTTGGTGCCCCTTCAACGCTGCTTTATAAATATCCATTAGTGACGGATTTTTAACACCGACTCCGGTGATGCCGTATTTCTTTTCCAAATAAG
This sequence comes from Acinetobacter sp. N54.MGS-139, assembly GCA_000980495.1. GTDB lineage: Bacteria > Pseudomonadota > Gammaproteobacteria > Burkholderiales > Burkholderiaceae_F > Parasutterella > Parasutterella gallistercoris. The sequence goes on from LARN01000025.1 coordinate 10,616, forward strand.
TGAGTTTTTGGCTGAGATCCGTTCCCTTACAAACAAGCCGCCCGTCAATAACGGAAGAGCGAAGAAATTCATCCTGGCGAGCCGCATTCAGGGCCTCTGAAGAAACCAACTCAAAAGACAGACCCATCTTTTCACTCAAAATTCGAATCGTACCATCGGCCGCTTTATGTCCTCCTACGAGCATAACGATTCGATCCGCGAATCCTTCTACCAACATAAGCTCATGGGTACACACAATCACGGTACAGCCGCGTTCTTTGAGTTTTAAGAGCTCCTGATACATAAAATCTGACGCTGTCGGATCCAATCCAACCGTCGGTTCATCCAAAAATAAAAGCTTCGGTTTCGCTAAAAGCGCCTGTGCCAGGCCTAGACGCTGCCTCTGCCCCTTAGAGCACTGGCCGACTTTTTGTGCAGCCACAGTTGAAAGACCCAGTGATTCAATTAGTTCGTCGGCTCTTTGACGTGGGATATTTTTCAAATCCGCAAAGTAATTGAGATTTTCTCGAATCGTCATTCCGTCGTAGAAACTCACATTCTCCGGCAGGTAACCGACGGAGATGGGAGAGGCGCCCGGCCTTCCCCCTAAGACTTTAACTTTCCCTTTTTTCGGCGTAATAAGGCCGAGACACAGCTTAATCAGCGTAGATTTTCCCGCGCCGTTGTGTCCGATCAATGCGACGAATTCTCCTTGTGCAACAGATAAAGAAATGTCATCGAGGACCATCCGTGATCCTCGGTTAAACGAGACATTTAGGCATTCGACTGCATTCATAGGGCTCCTTTATTCGTCGAAATAGGATCGTGCATGATTGGGTTGGAATCAACAATGCCCTTGCCCTTATCCAACTGAAACTGTGCAGTGATAAACCTCAGAAAAACGACAAGGGGGCTATCCATCAAGAAACGGCTTTGCGGATAAAGCCAAAATAATCTGTCCAGGGAGTCATTCGGCTGATACGGAATATCTCCCACTCCGTCCTGATTCAAATCCCAGCCCTGATAGCTGCTCCAATAATTTCCGACGCCTTCCCTGCTCCACTCCACAGAAGAAGAACCAATATATCGGACCTGCAGACGATTGCCGACAAAACGATTGTTATGGAGAACGGTTCCTTCTCCGCCCATGGCCACGCCTGCACCGATATCGCAGGCTTCAAAGCTGTTGCCTTCAACAGTATTGATACCGCCGCCATAAATAAAAATGCCCTTCCCTTCGGTATCTAAGGAAGGCTTGCCACGCGGATTTTTAACGCGCTCAACGTGATTGTTTGATACTTCGGAGGCTTCTGTTTCGTTGAGCAAGACGCCGAATTCCACCGTACGCTTGGAGAGGTTATCGAACAGACGAATTTTTTCAGAACTCATCAGCGCATAGCCGCCGATACAGGCTTCTGCTTCGTTGTTCCAGGCGGAATCGCCTCGTGTGTACATATAATGGATACCGTATTGGAGAGCCGCAAAGTAATTTCCGCTGCTTTGTGTTCGATCGGTATTTTCGAAATAAAACCCGTCTCTGGTGTACAGAACTTTGTTGTTTTGCAGTACAGCGTCCTTCACGTAATTAAAGTAGACGCCGTCCCCTCGGTCTAAAACGTGTTTTCTTTTATTGCCTCGAATTTCGCAGCCCTCAATATGAATTTTTTCGGATTTGTCGGCTCGAATTCCGAATCCGGTACCTTCGATTTTGAGGTCCTTTAAAAGGATATCTTCAGAGCCTTCGTTGATTAAAACGCCGCTGTTTCGCTCATAAAGATCTGCACCGTAATTTTTAAGCGTTAAGCCTGAAACCTGTATTCCGGAAGCCTTGATCTCCAGGCAGGATCCTTTCCCGGCGGCGTCGATGATCGAATCTTTGCTTCCTCGAAGAGAAAGACTGGTAGGAATTGAAAAAGTGCCTTCATAGGTTCCCGGAGAAATCACAATTTCGTCCCCAGCTGCCGCCTTTGAGAGCGCATCGTGAAGCTCCTGAGACGTCGATACGTCCCAATGCGCCGCGCTACAGAAGAGCGGAAAAAATAAAAGAAACAGAAGAGGCACTTTTCTCATGCTCAGTGGCCTTTAAGCGATTTCAAAAGCCCAAGGTTCACTTCGGAATAATTCACAATTGTTCCGCCGTGCTCTTTCGTAAAGGCTTGAACTTCTTCTTTGGTAGCGAACGGAAGAATCGATTTGCCCATCGCTCCGCGAACGTCAGATCCGGCATTAAAGAAAGCTTTCTGAGCCAAGAGCATCTTTTCATGCAGCGGGATATCTTTCTTATTGCCGAAGTCGGAAACCCAGAAAGCCACGGTTCGTTTTGCATTCTCAGGCTGCAGAACATAGACAAATCCGTCTTTGACGGAACAAAACTTCAGGGGCTCTTTTTCTCCCTTTACAAAAACCTGAGCTTTTGCTCCGGGATAGTTCAAAATAACCATGCCGCAAATATGGCAGCGATCGTGTTTATCAAAAGCTACCGGGCCCGGGATTTTATCTTCACTTTTTCCGCTGCATCCGGCAAGGAGAGCGGCAGCTGCGACTGTACAGAAGACTTGAATTAACTTTTCCATAGCGGAGGATTCCTAAAGATTAAAGTGGCCGGTTTTCTACCGGTCTAAGGAGATAAGAAAAGTGCCCCGAAAGCAAACTCTCGGAGCACTGTTTCTATTTAGATGGAGTTGATCTGGCCGGCGTAAATAATGAATAAACGCAGGCACATCATTCCGCAAATAGCAGCCAGTCCGGAGGTATAAAAAGCAGTTGCTCCGGTACGGAATGCCTTGCTTCCGAAGAAGCTCAGCGCCAGCGGAATCAGGAAACCGATACCGACTGCACCGACCCAGAAAACCTGAGCCCACATTCCGGTTGTAAAGGCAGCAAAGGCAGCCTGAGCAGCGGCGTTTCCGCTGACCAAAGCGATGATGATCATCAGCAGGCAGAGAGCTTCAACCGCCATAATCGGCCATTCAGCCGCATGAAGAACATGCAGATCGGAGCCGTGACGATCGGCACCGAAGAGCCAAGCGGCCAAAACTTTTGTCGCTGCACAGCCGGCAGAGAAACCGGAGGCGACGAACAAGGCCGGAAGGACAGCGGTGTTGATCAGCGGGAAGCGGATCAGAGCCGAAATCAGGAAGCCGGTGTAGGCACAGATCGCAATCGCAAGGATAAGAACGATCCAGTCCAAAGCCACTCTGAATTTGGCAAAGAAGCTGATGATCGGGTCAAGCCACTTAAGCCAGCTCACGGACGTAATTTCCTGCTGAAGCGCAACGCACATCAGCACGAAAACGAGCGGTATATAGAACAGAAGCGCCATCACGCCAATGCTCATGACGGAAGTCGGGTTGTAATAAACCAGAATTCGCCAGAAGAAGAGCGGATTGGTCAGGTCCAGCACCAAGCAGATCATGCCGAGAACGATCGTAATAAAACCGATCAAAGTCGCCGCCTTCATAATGGGTGTGTTGAGGTGAACGCCTCTGAAAAGGTTCACACAGATCGCAACGGCAACCGCACCCCCGGAAATACCGGCTAAGAACAGATACACGGCAATCGGCCAAGGCCAGGCAACACCCTCGGTAAGACCAATAGTAAAGTCCAACATGATCAGACTCCTTCTTTCTGAACGGTGACGTATCTGAGGCTAGGCTCCGTACCCAAATGCGGACGGATACGAACCGTGTCTTTGACACGAAGCAGACGGCTGATGATGCTTTGCGGATCATTGACGTCGCCGAAATACAAGGCGCCGTGCCGGCAGGCTTGTACGCAGGCGGGTTCTTCTCCGTTTGCTAATTTGGTCTTCAGGCAAAAGTCGCAGTTGTCCGCCACTTTTGTTTCCGAGTTGATGTATCGAACGTTGTAAGGACAAGCGGCAATGCAGTACTTGCAGCCGACGCAGCGGTCCGGATCCATCGTCACGATACCGGTCTTCGGGTCTCGATGTGCTGCACCTGTCGGGCAGACACGAACGCACGGGGCGTCCTGGCACTGCTGACAAGAGACACGAACGTATACGCGCTCGCAGTCGCAACCTTCGAGTTTTCCGCAAATCGGACACGCAGTTCCCGGAACATGAGTCGTCTGACGTTCGAGCACTAAGCGCGAAACTCCCTTGGGCAATTTGTTGGTTTCGTTGCAGGCTTCTTTGCACAAGCCGCAGCCGATACACTTGTTTTGGTCAAAGACCATCGCGTAATGCGGCTTAGCTTGGCCAGAATCAGATCCTGCGCTCGTTTTTATTGCGCCTTTGTTCTCGTCGGGCTTATTGCAGCCTCCGAGCGATAACAAAACTAAGGAACCCGCGGTTGTACCGGCTAGAAATGTTCTTCTGTCGATGTTTGCACTCACGGTGATTCTCCAAAACAGACTATTCGTCTGTCGCTAATTTATTTTGACTGGGCTAACTTCTCCCGAGCGTTAGCAATCGCACGCTGGATTGCCGCTTCGCGCTCCGGAGCACTGTGCGCTTTAATGATTGTTTCCCATTCACTGATCGCCGCTGCGTAGTCTTTATTTCTAAAGGCATGTTCCGCAAGCAGCATTCTTGAAGAGGTTTCCGCTGGATTCAGACTTAACGCTTTTTCAAGCGTGAGCTTCACTTCCGGTGTCATCTGACGATGATCTCGGTAATAGAGCGCCCTGGCCTTGTCTCCATACAATCCGGCATTCGGTCCAGTAATTGTTAAAGCTTCATCCAATGTTTTTGCGCTCTCGTCAAAGAGCCCTCCCTGCATGTAAAGTCCGGCAAGATCTCTGCGGGCTTCCACACTGCGAGGTTTATTCATCGCAACTCTGCGGGCCTGAGTGATCTTGGCTGCGAGACGATGATCTTTGGTGTTGTCCACCTGAGCCCTTTCCCAATCGGAAAAGCGGCCCACAGAAGCGTACACACCCAACGACGAACCGATGAGAAGAAGAATAATCAGTGAAAGGATTGAGATGTGGCTGCGTGCTGCACGGCTTCTCAATGCGTAAACGATAAAAACGATACACACTAAGAAAACCACGATAGCGATGGATGCAGCCAATCCGATCATCATTAAAACTCCCTTTGCTTAAGAATTAACTGTGAGGCCACGCCATTTTAGGACGACTTCCGTTCATCGGAGGATGTCCTGCCGGCATTGCCTGGTTAGATTCTTTGTTAGCACCCGGTTTTTCAACTTTTTTGAGCGTCACTTCAAAAATGAGAGCAGATTCGGGCGGAACCGGACCGGCTCCGTTTTCACCGTAACCCTTATCGGCCGGGATAACGAAAACGGCCTTGCCGCCCTCTTTCATCTGAGACAAACCTTCCTTAAAGCCGGGAATCAGGGTCATGACGACGTCTTTTTCTTCAGCAGGTGTTCCTTCTGCATTCGTAAAAGGCGTGCCGTTAACCAGTTTTCCGACGTAAACCATCGTCACTACGTCTTCTTCTTTCGGGGAGGGACCGGTACCGGCTTTCAGCTCTTCATACTGAACTCCGGAAGCCAGGACCTTAACGCCCTTCTTCTTTTTGTTTTTCTCAAGGTAGGCAAGACTTTCGCCTCGATTCTTTTCCTTGACTTCCTTGACCTTTGCCTCATGGAGCTGGTTCAGCTTTTCAGCTCTGGTGTTGAGCGAAGTCACGATTTCTTCCTCGCTTAACTTGCTCTTATTCTTCAGAGCATCCATTAAGCCCTCCACAACCAGGTCCATGTTAACGGGTGCGCCAAGCTCAGACTGTTTGAAGACCTGAGAGGAAAGGTAATTTCCAAGCGAAGCTCCTAAGCTGTAAGACTCTTTGGCCTCCGGTGTCATGTCCTGTGCAAGGGCGGAACCGACGAAAACGAAGGTCAACGCGACTGACAACATAGTTTTTTTGAGAATCGACATAGTGATATTTTTAAATGGGGTTGATTTGATTCAAACGGAATGAAATTTCTTTAAGGTCTTTCAACCTTGCGTCCGGAAAGCTTCCAGCCCTCAATGCCGTCCGGCATCTGACGCACGTCGGTGTAACCGAGCTTCATGACTTCGCGGGCAGCCATTTCGCTAGCCGTGCAAAGTTTATTCACGCAGTAGAACACCATCGTTTGGTCTTTGTTTTCGGGAAGAAGTTTTTTCCAGTTGCGGACGTTGAAGAACTTAGCGCCCGGGATGTAGCCCTGGGTCCATACTTCAAGCGTATTCACGTCGTAGAAAGGAATTCCGGCTTGCCAGAGCATCTCAGCTTCGCGCATAGAGATCTGGTTTAGGAGTTCGTCATAGACAGGCGCTTCGACCGGTTCTCCGCCTCCGCCCGCAAAGTTGATTTGCGGGTAAAGACACAGAAACGAAATCATCGCGGCTTGGAGTATTTTGCTTTTCATTCTTACTTCTCTGCTTTCACTTCGGGTCCGAAGACCCGAAGTTTACGTGACACTAATCTTTGTGGTTACTTCGTTGCTTTTACAGCCTTGTAACCGCCCTGATCGATAATGGACTGAGCCTTGGTCAGGTAGGCTTGTGCCGTCTCAACACGCTGTTTCGTGTAGTTGAAGGCATGCACACCCCAAGAACCGTCATCCTGGACCTGTTTGATGATTTCGCCGGCCTTGTCGATAAGAAGCATGGCTTCCGTTCTCTGTTCAGGCGTGAGTTTGGTGACTTCAAGCAGCTTGTTGATACGAGTCAGAGCTTCGACGTTCTTCTGGTGGCCTTCCTTAATCGGGTTCTGCCACTTCATGACTTCGCCATAGATCTCTTTCTGGTCCTGATAGATCAGGCCCTGATCGAGTTCAGACTGGAACGGGCTGTGGCAGCCTTTGCCTTCGACAACCGTAAAGTCGGCGATGGATGTACGTGCGCAGCTCCACATTAAGTCAACGTAACCGTGACCTTCTTCGTCTCTGGAGATTCTCCAGCCCTTAGAGTTGGAAGCACGAGACTGGCCCGGACCCGGGTTCATCATCTTCTTGTCAGGATCGACCATGATCTTGAAGAGGTGAGAACGACGGACGGCGTCAAAACCGGCCATGTCAGGACGCTGAATAGCTGTGAAGTTTTCGCAGCTCATCGTGAACGGCATATGGCAGGCGATGCAGTCGACCTTGCTGTGGGTGTCGGCATTCGCAACCATCTGAGCCTGTGTCGTATGGCAGTCTTGGCAGTTCTTACGAATTGCGGGACGTGTTACTCCGGAAGTCCAGTCGTTGCTGGTAACTTCATGCGGGTCGTGGCAGGTAACGCAACGCATACCCTTTTCATAGTGCTTCGACATGAAGAGCTGAGCGCCTTCTGTACCGCAGGACGGGCAAGAAGACTTCGTCTTAGCGTTGAATGCCTTTTCAAGCTTACCCTTAGCATCGGGACGATCAACTTCGTCTTCGATAAAGTTCAAGCGCTGATGGCAGCGGTCGCAGTTTGTGCTCATGTTGTTGGTGTTGCCAACCAAGTGTCCGCCTTCACCATGGCATTCTTCACAAGCGATACCGCGGGAGATTGTGTGTTTCTGGAGTTCTTTCGGGTTGCCCAGAGCAGCGAAGAATTCCTTCTTATCCTTAAAGTCAAACTTGAAGGCGTGACAGACTTCGCAGTAAGAGGAAGCAGCCTGGAACAGAAGTTTGCCTTCATAAGTAGAACCGTAGGATGTCATACCCCACTGGTGGGAGGCGGAAGGTCCGAACTGGCTGAGTTCTGTCGGGAAGTCAGGGATCAATTTCTGAATTTCTTTCGCTTTTTCAGGTGTCAGCCATTCTGCCCAGCCGCGGGAGAACTGGTTGCCGCCGGCAACAACCTTACCGGTGCCGTCTTTGAGCAAGCCGTCACGAACGTGGTAGGAACCGCGAACGAGCCATCCGTCGATGTAGCCGTATTTGGTACGCGGTGTACCGATGGTGGCGTAAATCACGTCAGCCGTAATACCGTCAGGAAGAATAGAGGCCTCAGAACCGTACAGTTTCTTCTTCAGGTCGTTATCGACTTCAGGATGTTCGCCAGGGAAACGAACCGTCTTGGCATGACGGGAACGCTTCCACTGTTCGTACTGAATCGCGTGGCATTCGCCGCATTTTTCCGGTCCCACAAACTTGTTGGGGAAGTCAAGAATGGAGCGCTGGCCCAAACGGTATTGAGAGGCCATCGGACGGTTGCCGTCCTGATGAGCGGAGTACTTCTGAGCATTGCCTTCACCAAGGTATTCAGAGCCGCGGGTAGAGATAACCGGTGTACCGATCACTCGTCCGTCTTTTCCGTAAGTAGCAAAGATGGGATGATTCTGGAATAAAAAGTCCCAAAGTTCTTTTTCTTGGACGATGTAGTCCTGCAGGGTGCGGATGCCCTTGGTCGGTTCCGTCAGGTCAGGATTGGCCCATACTTTCTGGGTAATCTCATTAACCTTAGGTGTCGGAAGGGGCTGACCGTCCGCTGCATAGACACATGATGTCGCCATAGCAGCTGCAAGGCCTAAGCCTATCGCTGTTTTTCGTGTCTCTCGTAACATATCTTCTCCAGGTGAGGCAGAGGTTTTTCGAATAATTAAATTACTCCGAATATCTAGGCCTCGATAGGTGTGAAATGGGAACAAGGAATGCAAAGGCAATACCTTTCCCCAACTTCAGGTTAATTTAAGATTAGAAAGGCACAAATAAGATATTCATATTAAGGGTAACCCCTGTTTTTAGACTGAACGGACTAATCCTTTAGAGGTAGTCTTTGCTGTTTTATTCAATTCGGGGAATCCGGCAGCTGTGATGCAAAAGTTTCAAAATGTCCTGGCGTCCTTGAGATCTGTTCGCTAATAACCAGAAGAAGTTGTCAGGCAAGACAAGTAAATACCAACCCTTATGGATGTATAAATGTGCAACAAAGGGGGCTTCATAAAGGCGATACGGGGCTAAAAATCGCCGTATGCAATAAGGAAAACATCTTAGAAAAAAATAGCCCCTAAGACCTCACTGTCGTGTTGTGGACGCAACGTTTTTTGCCTCATCCCTTTAATACGTGAGGAAATTTATGTAACGACTATAGAAGTGATAAGAAAAAAGCCTCCGAATCTTGGAGGCCCTGCGTTATCTCGTCAAAGTCTTTCGGTACCTTCAGCAAAAGCAGAGAAAATGTTGTGGTCTTTTTCTCATAGTTACCGTCCAAACTATCCCGCCATTTTCCTCCTTGATCAGGCGCACATCCTTCCTTAACGTTGATTCTCGGTATACTTTTAAGGTTGTGGTCTTTTTTACATAATTAATTATTTTCGGAATCCCAATGAGCTACATCTGCACGAGCTGCGGCAAAGAAACACCCACTTCAACCGTTCACAACACCTGCGAATGCGGCGGTCTGTTTTCCCTTCCTCAGGATCACCTTCCTCTTTGGCAGGAATCCTTAATTGATAAATCGGTTTGGTCTCAATTCCGTTACCACGCTTTTATGAATTTGGACGGTGATGTTTGGCGCCGAGTTTCCATGGGAGAAGGCATGACGCCCATCGCTTCCTACAACGGAAGCGTCTTCCTCAAGATGGATTTCATGATGCCGACGCTCTCCTTTAAGGACCGCGGAGCAGCTGCCTTGGTAAGCCATATGAAAGCCATCGGCGTTAAAAAATGCGTTCAGGACTCCAGCGGCAACGCCGGCGTGGCTGTTGCCGCCTACTGCGCAAGAAGCGGTATCGCCTGCGAAATTTACGTTCCCGAAGGCACCAGCCCGAATAAGATCGCCATGATTGAAGGCTTCGGAGCCAAAGCGGTTGTCGTCCCCGGAACTAGAGATCATTGCGCCGAAGTCTGCCGCTCTAAGGTCAAAGAAGAAGGAGCTTACTACGCCAACCACGTTTACAACCCTTACTTCTACGAAGGCACAAAAGCCTATATTTATGAAACCTTCGAGCAGCTCAAAAGAATCCCTCGTCATATCTTCATTGAACTCGGCAACGGGACGCTCTTCATTGGCGCCGTCCTCGCTTTAGAGCATCTCATGCGTTCCGGAGTTATCGACGAATTCCCGCAGCTTATCGCCGTTCAAAGCGAAAACTGCGCTCCGTTCTACGAAACCGAAGAACAGGGGTCTTCTTCTTTAGTCGAAGTCACACCGAAACCAACATTGGCAGAAGGCATTGCGATCGGCAAACCGGCTCGCGCCAGTGAAGTACTCGACATGATCCGCCGCCATAACGTCAAAGTAATCACCGCTCCGGAAGACAGAATTCTTCCGTGCCGCGAGGAAATGGCAAAACGCGGGTTCTATGTTGAACACACCACAGCCGCCGCACTTGCCGCCTACTATCGCTACTGTAAAAAATTCGGCCCGACCGAGGACGCCCTCCTCTCTCTTTGCGGCGCAGGCCTTAAGAGCGAACATTAATAAGCAGTTTTGTCGGGAGGAAGTTGTATTTTGTGCACATTGACTACTTCCTTTCGGCATAAGATTGCTAGAATTTGGTCAACTTCTTTTATGGTGAGACCGGTCCATGGATAAATACGACAAAGAGATTCTTTCCGTTCTTTTAGAGAATGGAAAAATCCAACTTTCCGAACTTTCAAAAAAGACCAATCTCAGCGTATCTTCCTGCCAGCGAAGAGTTAAGAATCTTGAGGAATCCGGCGTCATTGAAAGCTATCAAGCCGTTGTCAATCCCAAGCTTGTCGGCATGGGTTTCCAGGCACTGGTATTCATCACCTTGTCGCAAGCTGCCGGTGAAAAAATCACAGAATTTGAAAAAGCCCTGGAAAAAATTCCCTGCATCATCGAAGCGCATCGGATCTTCGGCGAACAGGACTACGTCCTTCTGGTCGCCACTCCGGATTTGACCGCCTATCAGGAAGCCTACGACACGCAGCTCTCTTTGCTGCCTAATATCAAGAAGGTCGAGACCACGCTTTTGATGAAAGAAATCATCCCTCACCGCATTATTCTTTGACCTGAGTAATCTCTTTCTAACGCGCTAACGGACTGCCTCTTCGCAGTCCGTTTATTCATAAAATCTTCCCAAGAACAAATTCACCATCCTCCCAATAGAAAAAATGAGAAAAAGACCACAAATTACGACTTCCGCGGCGATCGAACCGATCTACATCTCAGAAAAGAGGCTTCCTTGTGGAGGGGCGCTGACACTCGGTTCATGGAATAACCGTTTGGTCGTTGCAGATTGGATTGACGGCTGGCACCACTCCACCATCATGAACCGCCTGCAAAAGTACACCAAGGCATCTGTGGTCAAAAGCACATCGAAAGTTATCGAAGCGGCTTCCGATTGGCTTGATGCGTATTTCGAAGGCAGCAAAGAAGCTCCAGACTTTGATCTCCTTTTCCTCGGCACGGATTTCCAAAAACGCGTTTGGCAGCTCTTGCTGGAAATTCCATACGGCGAGACGATCACTTACGGGGAGCTCGCTCAAAAAGCCGGAACTCCAAAAGCCGCTCGAGCAGTCGGGGTTGCCGTCGGAGAAAATCCTTTCTCCATCATCGTTCCCTGCCACCGCGTCATCGGCAAAGATAAGTCACTCACCGGTCACGGCGGCGGTTTTGATGTCAAAAATATCTGCTCGCACACGAACTCGGCACCGATATCGAAAATCTACCTTTTAGCGACTGCTCAAGGCGCATTGTTGGATAGACACAACAAAAACTTCCGAAGTTGCAACGGAACGTAAGTGAATAAGCCGACGGGGCCAACCCCATCCCTATTTTGCGTCAAAGCTCGGTTATCCTTCCACAATTCTCAATATATTGAGCGGTTATAACCCATCGATCGCCCGACGAGTTCTCCAGCAGCACGCAGTTCTCCTTCAGATCGATTTGCGAAAGTTCCCGGAAGGATAGTTATGGAAGATAAAGAAGCTCCGAATTCTGTCTTCACCATGAGAATTAAAGGCATGGCCATGCTCACTGTGTGCTCTGTTTTCTCGCTGAGAAATCTGCCGAGTATGGCTGAATACGGCTGGAACATTATTTTCTTCCTCTCAGCCGCAGCTGCCTGTTTCTTCATTCCCTCTGCTTTAGTATCCGCAGAACTTGCCAGTACTTATCCTCAGCGCGGCGGCGTCTTTATTTGGGTCAAAGAAGCGTTCGGCCCCAAGCTCGGGTTCCTCGCGATCTTTATGGAATGGTTCCAAAACATGCCGTGGTATCCGGCCGCGGTCACCTTTGTCGCCACCTGCATCGCATACATTTTTAATCCCGAGTTAGCCTCAAATCGGTGGTACATCTTCTTTACGGCCATCTTTTTGCTGTGGCTCTCCACCTTTCTAAACTTCCGCGGCATGCGGTTATCGGTTTTCTTATCAAATTCCGGTGTGGTTGTCGGAACCATTATTCCCGGCTTTTTTCTGATTGTCTGTGCGCTCACCTATGTTTGGCTCGGCAAACCGGTTCAAATCAATTTGGACGGCGGAAAAGCGCTTATTCCTGATCTGTCCACTGCAAGACAATGGATGCTGCTTGCCGGCATGATGGTGTCGCTCGCCGGTATGGAAATGAGCTCCGTGCATGTCACCTCGATGAAGAATCCGCGCTCATCTTTCCCGAAATCCATTTACCTGGCAACGGCCATTATTTTGATCCTTTCCGTCTTAGGTGCGCTCTCGATTTCTCTTGTTGTTCCGATCGGCGATCTGTCTAAGTCCGCAGGTGTCTGCCAAAGTTTTGAATTGATGCTGAATGCCCTCGGAGTCGGCTGGCTCACACCGATTCTCGCCTGTCTTTTAGCCTACGGCGCTTTAGCATCTGTCGTGACATGGATGAACGGTCCTTCCCGCGGTTTGCTCGAAGTTGCTAAAGAAGGCTATCTTCCGCAGTATTGGCAATACCGAAACAGTTACGGCATGCAGACAAGAATTTTTATTATGCAGGCCTCCCTAGCGTCTTTCCTGAGCCTGAGTGTGCTCATCATGCCCAGCGTGTCGGATGCCTTCTGGCTGTTCCTTGCTTTGTGCTCTCAGCTTTACATGATCATGTACCTACTGATGTTTGCGGCGGCAATTCGTCTCAAAATTGAAAACCCCGACAGCCCGGGAGAATACAAAGTTCCGGGCGGAAGGGTAGGAATGATCTTAATGTCGGGCGTGGCCTTCTGTACCTCTTTAATTGCGCTGCTCTGCGGTTTTATTCCGCCGGAAGAAATCATCAATGAAGGCCTTGCGGCATCCCTCGGATACGTTGGGTTCCTCGCGGGAGGCTTGATCATCTTCACTATCATCCCTCTGAAATTCTTCGACAAATTTCAGCATCAGCACCTGACAGAAGTAAAGGATTCTGCTGCCTAATCGCACGAACGCTTCTTGGAAGACTCTGATTTCTACCAAGCCGGATTGTCAAAGGATAGGTCCTATCCTAAAATCTGCGCGTCTCTTCTTGGGACGACGAACGATCGGAGGATTAGGCTCGAAACGAGACCGGCCGGTCGCTACTTGTTGTTCCAAATATGTCATTCCAAGAAGCCATTCAGTACAGAACTGAACTGCACAAACTGGCAGAACTTTCCGGCCAGGAAATCAAAACTGCTCAATACATCCAAAACAAACTCGAAGAAATGGGTTTTAACGTCCGCTCAGGCGTGGGCGGTCATGGCCTAGTTGTTGATATTGACAGCGGCGTTGCTGGTCCCACGGTCATGCTTCGCGCCGATATCGATGCTTTGCCCTATGCAGATCCCAACGATCCTGAAAGAATAGAGGCCATTCACGCTTGCGGCCATGATGCTCATGCGGCAATTCTTCTTGCTGCAGCTCCAGAAATCCGCAAAAACCTTAAAAAGGGAAAAATTCGTCTGGCGTTTCAGCCGGCTGAAGAAAGCCTCCAAGGCGCGCTCGCCATGATCAAAGACGGCGTCCTAGACGGCGTTGATATCGTTGTTGGTTCTCACATCCGTCCCGTTCAGGACCTTCCGTTCGGAAAATACTGTGCGTCCGTGAATCATGTTGCCTGTGCAACCGTTGAAGTTCGCATTGACGGCAAACAGGCTCATGCCGCAAGACCGCATCTCGGCATCAATCCGATCGAAGCCGCCTCTCAGTACATTGCTTCGGTCGGGCTGATCAAAATCGATCCGAACAAGTCTTGGTCCGTCAAACCGACTCAGATTCATTCTGAAGTCGGTGCAACCAATTCCATTCCGAGCTTTGTGAAGATCGCCTACGACCTCCGTGCTCAGGACAATGCCGCACTCGAAGCGCCAAAAATTTTTCTTATCTAGGCCCAGACGCTTCGGAAAGTCGTTGCTGCTGTCTACGTTTGAATCTCTCTTCAAATATGGACTACGAGACTTCCATTGTCTTGAGATAGAGGCCTTATGGAAAGACGAAAGTACTTATCAAGTTATACGATTGGATTTCTCGAATCTGAAAGGCTTTTCCTCCGCAGAAGAATTTAGCGAACTTCTCGACCAGTACCTCCTTGACACTTTAACTGTCAACAGACTTGTCAGCCCTATAAAGACCGATAAGGAAGGCCTCCGTGCATTTATCGGGTGGTTAGCTCTCCAAGCTGACAACTCTGTAGTACTGCTACTTGATGAATACGACACTCCTCTCACTTCTTGCCTAAATAACCCACAGCTGTTTGATGAAGTCAGAAAGAAACTCTGGAGACTTTATGGCGCTTTCAAGCAGTGGGATGGAGCAATAAGATTTTTCTTCATGACCGGAATTGCAAAGTTCAGACAAACCAGCATTTTTTCCGAACACAATCACTTTACAGACATTTCTTT
>LARN01000142.1 GCA_000980495.1 Acinetobacter sp. N54.MGS-139
CCTTCTTCTGAGCTGATTCACTGAGCTCATCCCACAGGCCTTTTTCAATATCGTTCTTTAGGGACATAAGATCTGTCGCAAGGCGTTTTTCATCCTCTCCAACCCTTTCGCGGTTCAGATAGAGGTGCAGGTATAACCGCCTTGTTTCACTGAGAGTGTCGCCCTTGGCTGCTTCGCCTCTGTTCCGCTGTCTTTGGTAGGTAAACTCAGCATCAACCGGAACCGTAATGCCATGGATGTTGAAGTCCCAAGGGCAAAGGCTTGAGGCGGTTTCCAGTCCGGACTTGTTTTTCTGGAGGTGGTGGTTAACCCAAGACAGATCTATAGACGCAGCCGTCAGGAATTTGATGTGTTTGCGCAGCATCTGTCCGATATTGTTCCGGCTGTAATACCCCTTGTCGGTAACGATTTGAGCCTTGGAGATGTTTAAGAACGAGAACTGCTTTAGAGCGTTTTCTATGCCGGAGACATCGGCCAAGTTTCCCGGTTCGCGTGCAAATGCGATGGGCTGGTGCGTCGCTAAATCAAATAACGTGAGAAGCTTAACGGTGTCCAGACCGTCACCGGCCTTGTTAAAACCCTGACGAGTTTCCTTAATGTATCGGGAGTATGAAGAGACGGTTGAAGAGTCAAAGGCAACCGCGTCCTCCTTATGGCAGCGTTTAGCTCTGGCAAGGAAGTAGTTTTGAACGATGCCTTCGTTTAATCCGAGATATTCAAACAAGTCGTGGTAAACGTCCTTTGAAATCGGCTCCGGATAAGGAGTGGGATGAAGGAACTGCCACTTCTGCATTCTCTGCAGTCTGTCACCCTGATTAGCCAACCAAAACTGAGCAATCGTGTCTACCTTTTTAGCCGAGCCCTCATCCATGCAAGAGAGCAAATCTTCTGTAATACCGCTTTGCTCGCCGACCCAACGCAGAAGCGAAGTTGATCCAATTTTTGAACGTGTCGAGGACTGAGGTACTGCATCCTCGGTCTTTTTGCGTTTGGGCCTGGTGGGCACGATTTCTCCGTCGGTCGATCCGGCAGGAATCTTGCCGAGCAGTTTTCGGGAGAGTTCCTTGGTCTTGCGCGTCTCCGGAATGTAAACAGTTTGTCTTTCCCAGACGTAAATATCGCCGTTTTTACGCTTTTGCTTCCAAACAGAGGTGGTAGTTTTTCCGGTTATTGGCTTAGACATGATCAGGAACCTTCTT
>LARN01000027.1 GCA_000980495.1 Acinetobacter sp. N54.MGS-139
GTAATAAACGGAACCTGCCTTATTGATCAGAATCGGAGGAAGCTTCGGATTTGTCATTGATAGATCTCCATATATAATGATCTAGTTTAGCACAAAAAATCCTCGATTTCAACATTAACCTTATGTTTTATTGAGGATTTTTAAAATAATGAAGATCTAGAAACGCAAAACTTCAATTCTCCATAAGGAGGTTGCTTGTAATTAATCCGAAGTAAATAGATTACAAATAAAAATATTTTTTACAATCCTTTTTCTTTATAACTTTTCTTTGCTTTAATTCAAATAGATACCCAAAAATTGTTCGTACAAAACGGATGAAAATTTGCGTGCTTCACTTTAGAGGTTTTTTTTTGTCTTAAAGGGTTACATATAATCAGCCCTTCTTGAATGCTTCCTTCGGCTCACTGTTGTTGGGGTGAGCGCTAAAGAATGTATAAAACAAAGATAAAGGATCCCATGAAGCACCTAAGACAGAGAACAAAAACTCAAAGAGCAAATGCAGCCATTCTTTCAATCCTGACCGTTTTGTCCCCGCTCCAGGTTTTCGGTTCGGTTTTGGCACCTATCGATTTAGGAGAATATTTTTTCGAGGTTTATGCCACTGCGCAAAAACCGGCATTCTCCGGACCAGTTGAAAGAGCTCTAAAGAAGGAACTGAAAGACTTCGTTGGCTCAGGAGACTACAATTTCTTTTCTAAAGAAATTACCTGGAATGTATGGGCGGAAGGAGACATTAACGGCAACTCAGTTCATTCCAAAGACGAAGACCTAACGCTTACGGCCGAGAAGGGCAGTGTTGTTCTCTCGCCTGAAGCTGTCGCCAGCGGCGGCTTTTGTTCTGCCGTCGTAGCCGAATATAAAAGGTCGGTTCAAATCTCCGCGGGCGAAAGTATTGTTCTGAACAGACCCGCACATCCGGAAGACCAAAAAGATCATCTTTCGATTGCGTTGGGAGAGGTTTCAACAGCTTCCTTGAAAGCTAAAAAGATTATTGTGCACGGCTCTATCGGTTGGATGGGCGCCGGCGCCCAAGCCGCACTCAAGGCTTCTGAGATTGTTCATATCGCTTTATCTGAACAAGAGAGAAACTCCGTCCATCATCCTTTATGGGTTTTTAACAGTTCGTTTATTATCGATGCCCCGACCGTTGTTATTGACAGAGACGTTTCGGTTACTCGAATGGGTGATGAATATCGCTCGTTCGTCCAGATCGGCATGGATCCGGGTCCGGATCCGGAAAGTAGAATTGAAACTAAAGATATTTTGTTTAGGGGGCGTGTGCTCGTCGGTGCCGGAACTTCTTTTAAGGCCCGTTCATCGAATTCGATAGCTTTTAAGAAAACGCTGACCATCCACGAAGGGGAAGGGACCGAAGCCGATATCAAAAGCAGACACATTTCGATTGACGAATTGAAGTTTCATGGGAACGGCGGTTTAGCTTCGCTCGTGGTTCTTCCGGAAGGTTCATTGAGCTTTTCTCGTCCTGTCACTGTCAAGGACGGAGCTGAGCTGAATATTTCTCTAGGAAAAAACAGTCGGCTTACGGGCGCTGTCTTTACCGATGATCAGACGGGTTCCGGAGGTTCCTTTATTTCCTTGGGCGCGGGAAGTGTTTGGCAAAACGCCATGCATTCCAACGTCACTGAATTGAAGGTTTCTGAAGGCGCTGTCATTGAAGTCGGAAGCAAAAAGGGTTTCCATCCGCTTCAGATTCAACAGCTCAAGGGATCGGGCGCGACCTTTTACCTTCCCGGCGGAAGAGCCGGAAGCATTAATCAGACGCAGGGCGGCGAGGGCAAGCACTCGGTTTATCTCGGAACGAGCGGCGCCAGCATTACTGAAACAAAGTTGGTTCAACATGTTTTCAGTTATGATGATTCACTTCCGAACGCCGGCAGAGCGGAATTCATTTTAGCCAACGACGGGCTTGTGGATGCCGGTCCCTACCAATACAAGCTCGATCTACAGCCGGTTGATTACGGCGATAGACGTGTCTGGCTGATTACAGCTGAAAAAGAAGAAAAACCGACGTCACCCGTATTTCCTCCGGACTCAAACGGCCCTTCGGAGAATCCGGATGTTCCTCCATCTGTACCGGGAGGTGTGCCTGTCACTCCGCCGACAGGCCCCGACAACTCTCAAAACCCGCCTGTGCCTGACGGATTATCCCGTACCGGACAAACGGTTCTGTCGGTGGTCAGCTCCGGTGCTTCCGTGGTTCAATACCTCAGCTCTTTGGCTGATTTGAGAGAAAGAACCGGCGAGATCAGACGCGGTTCATCTGACGGCGCCTATGTTCTGGGCAGATACGAAAAAGGCCGGTTTGATCCTTATGCCGGCGTACACAGCAAACTGAGATACACCACAGTTTCGCTCGGCACAGATAAAAAGATTGATCCGAACTGGATTGTCGGAGCTCAAGTGGGCTTTACCGACGGAGACGTGAGAGTGAAGGGAGGAGCCGGTAAAACTGACATTCACTCTATCGGCGGTAAGGCTTACCTGACTTGGTTTGATGAGAATGCTTATGTCGATACGGTTTTGACCTTTAATCGCCATAAGCAGAAAATTCGAGCCCACCTAATGGAAGGCACAAGTGTTCATGCGCCATACCATAACCTTGGCTTCGGTATTTCTTCCGAAGGGGCCATTCGTTTTAACTTCCTGAAGAACCAGGACGGATCCAATTGGTTTATAGAGCCTCAAGTCCAGCTTTCTTATTACCGATTGCTCGGGGAAGACCTCTCGTTCTCTCACGGTATGAAGGTAAAAATTGATGACTCCGACAGCTTGAATATGCGCCTTGGCTTGACGGCTGGCCGCTCGTTCAATCGTCCTGACGGACAAAATGTCGGAAATCTGTACGTTAAAGCCGGTGTGAACCACGACTTTTTAGGTAAGACAAAAATCCGAATGAACGAGTTTGACTTCAAAACCCGTTCGCTGGGAACGCGCTTTTATTTCGGCGTTGGCGGTGAGCTCGTCATTGGAAACCAATGGAAGGCGTTTGCTCAGATCGGCGGAGAGCACGGTAATCGTCTGAATGTCGACCTGTCCTGCAAGGCCGGAATCAAATACAGCTTCTAAGAAGAAAACCCGAGCCGGAATTTCCGGTCTCGGGTAATTTGAGTTGAATGGTTCCTTAATTTACAGGCGGCAGTTCAGCGGCTAAGCGATCAGATTCTTCGAGCCATTCTTTTTTCCAAGCGGCTTTTTGCTCGTCGCTGACCCAAGCGGCCTCAATGCTGTTTTCCAACACCTTGCGCAGCTGAGGCAGTGTGAAATCGAGCCAGTTGTGCATAAGAAGCCAGGATTCGGAAATAGAAATATGGTGCATCGTCGGGTCATTGCTGTTGGGGAAGACTTTTAGCCCCAGCTCAACCATCTTGCGAACCGGATGCTTAATGGCCCATTCTTCGTCCGATAAAGTCCTGAGATAATAAGAATTGGTCGGAACAACTGCAAAATGCATATTGGCTGCTTTTGCTTCTTCGACAAGTTCCGGACTATCGATAATCGTGTAGCCGTGATCGATGCGGTCAGCACCGAGAAGTTTCATGGCAGTTTCAACGTTGCGCCAATGTTCTCCGAACTCGCCGGCGTCGATCGTGATTTTGAAACCGGCATCTTTTGCCATCTTGAAGGCTTTCCAAAAGTTTTCCGGTTCATGATTGGTCTCCCGATAATCAATACCGATCCCGATGGTGTATTGATCAGGGTGCCGGATCATTTCTTCAACGAGTTCGACTGCCGCTTCAGGTGTATCTTCTCGGTCGATAGAAGGGATGGAGCGGGCGACAACACCATAACGCTGAAGACCTTGTCTGATGCCTTCATTGATCGCCTGACGAGCTTCGTCGTAACTCATGAAATGCTTTAGCCCCGTCCAGTTCCAGTAGAACTCAATATATTTGACGCCTTGACTGGCAACCCTTTGGATATGCTTGAGTGTGATACGTGTTAAAAAAGAGGGCTTGGAAAGCACCTTGCTTTCCAAGCACCTGAAGATTCGTAAAACGCCGATTGGCTTGTCGCCGCGGGTATAGAAACTATTGATATCTTCTTGACTGACATCAGCACCGGATTCAGCAACAAGTTCTTCGAAAGTCTCTTTACCTGTGGTGCCTAATAGATGGCAACGTAGTTCAAGTTTAGGGAAGGTTTTGAAGAATCAGAGCCATTCTTCGGGAAGCTGCTTAGAGAAGGGAGAATCCGGAACGAAACCGGGATTATCTGAACGCATAAAGCCTCTCTTTGTCTGGATTTGAGTCTCGCTAAATATACAACTGAAAACTTTCTAAGCTCATGAGCCCGTGATTCATATCGTTACAAAGAATGAAAAACTAAGGCAAAACCCGAACCTCGGAGTCTCAAATGCTCGCAAAAAATTCCTGATCGGTAAAATTTGGCCATACCTCAAATACAAAATCACCGTATCTCACGGAGAGTTCAAATGATCGACAGCATCCTTGCCGTTATTGTTCTCATCATTGCAGGTTGGGCCATAGCAAAAAATTACGACGCCAAAGTTGTCTTGTTTATTGCAGCGCTCGTTCTTCTTTACTCCGGACTTCTCTTAGGACACAACGTTCTTGGAGCAAAGGCCACCACGGGATTGTCCTGGGTGGATCCTTTTAAAGTCATCAAAGATCAATTTGTTCGTCAGTACAGCAATGCAGGTTTAATCATCCTCACGCTTTTCGGTTTCGCTGCCTATATGTCTCATATAGGCGCGTATGATATGGTCATTAAGGTTTTGACGAAGCCGCTATCTACGTCCGCAAGCCGATCATCTTGATTCCGATGGTCTTCTGGGTTGGGACCTGCCTGCAGATCATTATCCCGAGCGCCGCCTCGCTTGCTGTGATCTTGATGGCAACATTATTCCCGGTGCTGAGAGCCGCCGGAATGTCTACCTTAACGGCTGCAGCCCTGATTGCCACAACTGCCACGATCGTTCCGACTCCCCTCGGCGGTGACAACGTGGTCGCGGCCCGAGTGCTGGGATTTGAAAACGTTGTCGGTTACGTAGCATTCCACTTGGCACCGATCACGATTCCGGCCTTGTTTGTGATGGGTATCGTTCATTATTTCTGGCAGACTTACTTGGACAAGAAAGATGCCGTACTGCTGAAAGAGCTGGATAAAGAAACGGTTATTGAAGCCGAGCGTCCCGAGAAAAATACACCGACCTGGTACTTTATTTTCCCGATCCTCCCGCTGGTTTTAGTGATCTTCTTCTGGGTCTTTTTCAGAAAAGCCAAAGTCGGTCTGGTAGAAATCACACTTTTCTCCTTAGTCCTGGCATTTGTCTGCGAACTCTTTAGAAAACGCAATGTTAAGGACGGTATGAAGGATCTCGGAATCTTCTTCAAGGGTATGGGCGACGGCTTCTCTAAAGTTGTCGTCCTGATCGCTGCCGCTTCTTCTATGGTGTTCGGACTTCGTGTTATGGGCTTGATTGACGCCATTTCGAATTCCATTTCCAATTTTGAAAACGCTAAGGTCGGTTTAATGCTGGCGTTCTCCGGCATTACCGGTTTGATTACCTCCATCAGCGGTTGCGGCAATGCTGTGTTCTACAGCTTTATTGAACTGATTCCGCAGATTGCGCAAAAAGCCGGCATTGATCCGATCATGGTCAATGTATGTCCAACCTGTTCCGCTCCATGTCTCCGGTTGCCGCTGTGATCATCATCGTCTCGGCATCCGTGAAGGTCAATCCTCTGGTTCTCGTCAAACGTACCTGGGTTCCTCTGATGAGCGGAGTCTTGGTCGTTTTGGCGCTTTCGTTCTTCAAATACATGTGAGAAGTCAACGGTGCAGGCAGGAAACTGTCTGCACTAAATTAGTCAAGGTTTGAAATTGTCTTTAGAAAAAGCAAAAAATCATCTGGTGAAATTCGGTCTTGAAGATCGAATTCGGGTTGCAAAAGAATCGACTGCTACGGTAGCGCTTGCCGCCAAAGCGTTCGGCTGTGAAGAAAAGAAGATTGCTAAGACTTTGTCGTTCATGCTCCCGAGCGGTCCGATCCTGGTGCTAACCGTCGGTGATGCACGAATCGACAATGCCAAGTTCAAACACGCTTTCGCGGCAAAGGCAAAGATGATTAAGCCGGAAGAATGTGAAAAAATAATCGGACATGCACCCGGAGGTGTATGTCCGTTCGGTATCAATGACGGCGTGGAAGTCTATTTAGACGAATCGCTCAAAAGCATGGATTCTGTTCTTCCTGCCTGCGGAACATCCGACACCGGCGTCGAACTCACTATTCCGGAATTAGAGAAAGCTTCCTGCAGCGCAGGATGGGTCGATATCACCAAAACACCGTCAAGCTAACTCAAGACATCTTTCATTGGGGTCTGCAGCCACTGGTCGCGCAGACCTTCTTTGACCCAGCGGCTTTCTGCATTGTCTCCCTGGAGCAGAGAGTTGCTCATATCCATGGAGAACTCTTCGAAACATTCCTCAAGTGTCTTGCTGTGTGCATCGGCGAGAAGTGCCCAGCTGATGTTGGCGTCGGCTCCGATTCGAACGACATAATTCGTGGGAATTAATCTGTTGAGAAGTGCGTCCACGGCCTCCGGATAGCTTCCGATCTTATCGGCCAGTTCGACATTGGTCATCTGAGGGTTACCGACTTCTTTAGCCAGCATGAGGATCCGGAGGAGGGCAACTGCGGACAGCAGGTCGTCTCCGCTCTTATCAAAGTCTTTATAGCGTCTGGCGCGCAGCATCGGAAGCGTGGCGGTAATCGCAGCGCCGGCCAAAACGAACATCCAGTTGATGTACATCCAGGTCAGAAGAACGGGGATGGCGGCAAAGGCACCGTAAATCGTGGTGTAGGAGCCGCGCATTACGTAAATGCCGAAGCCCCAGCGGAAGACGGTAAAGACCAAGGCAATCAGAGAGCCTCCGACGAGGGCGTCTCTCCACAGTACTCGACAGTTAGGAACGTATTTATAGAGAGCCGCGAGAATGATCGACTGGAAGATCAGCTGACCGATGGGAATAAGCCACTTCGCATATACCGATAAGTGGCCCGCCATCGCCATGCCGGTTAAATACGATGAAGCGGCAAGGCTGATGCCGATGGCAACCGGCCCGAGCGTAAGAAGCGCCCAATACATCAGAACTCTTTGCCATAAGCTTCTGAGCTTGAGCACTTCGTAAGTGGCGTTCAAAGCCGAGTCGATGGTCGCAATACAAAGCAAGGCAGAAATGACCAAGCCGATCAAACCGAAGGCGGTTAAGCCGGCGGCTTGCGTAGCAAACTGTTTGATATAGCCCAATATTTGCTCACTGTACTGAGCCGGAAGGAGTGTCGAGAAAATAAACTGCTCGAAGGCTTCACGGTAGGGAGCAAAGAGCGGGAAAGCGGAAAAAGCCGCCATGATGACCGCTAAGGCCGGAACAATGGAAAGAAGGGTCGTCAGGGTCAGGGAGGAGGCGACTTGTTTTAAAGAGGCCTTGTCGATACGTTCCATCACGAACATACCGAAATTCCACATTCTTTCTAAACATGCATGTTTGGTGACAAATGCCGGTATCTGACGACTCATAATTTTTCCTTTAGCACTCGACGACGCAGACGGCCAAGCCGCCGAGACTTGTTTCTTTGTATTTATTCGCCATATCCTTGCCGGTCTGCATCATAGTTTCAATGACCTGATCCAGACTTACATAATGGGAGCCGTCTCCCATCATGGCTAAGCGCACGGAGTTGACCGCTTTAACGGCGGCAATACCGTTGCGTTCAATGCAGGGAATTTGTACCTGGCCTCTGACCGGGTCGCAGGTCAGACCCAAGTGGTGTTCCATACCGATTTCGGCGGCGTTTTCAATTTGTTCGTTGGTGGCGCCGAGCGCTGCGGCTAAGCCGGCGGCAGCCATGGAGCAAGCGACACCTACTTCGCCTTGGCAGCCGACTTCTGCTCCGGAAATAGAAGCGTTCTTTTTATAGAGTGCACCGATGGCGCCGGCGACTAATAAGAACGTACGGATGCCTTCTTTATTGGCCTGTGGAATGAACTGGCGGTAATAGTTAATGACAGCGGGAATAACACCGGCTGCACCGTTGGTCGGGGCAGTAACAACTCTTCCGCCTGCGGCATTTTCTTCGCTGACGGCAAAGGCGTAAGCGTTGATCCAGTCAATGACCTGCAGCGGATCGTCTGCGACTTTAAGAGGGCTATTAAGAAGCTTTTCGTAAAGTTCATTGGCGCGGCGTTTGACTTTTAGAGGGCCGGGCAAGCATCCCTTTGCGTTCAGACCGCGGTCGATACACATGCTCATCACGGACCAAATGTGATCCAGCGAATCGTCGATCACTTCGCGGCTGCGGATGACCTCTTCATTGGCTCGGATCACGGCTTCCATGCTCAGTCCGTGTTTACGGCACTGCTCCATGAGTTCATTGGCCGTGGAGAACGGATAGGGAAGCGCCTTTTTATCTTCTTCGGTAGCGGGAAGGGCGCGAGGTTCCTGCTTGAGCTTGGCTTCTTCTTCGGTTTCGATAAAACCGCCGCCGACGGAATAGTATTTTCTGGTCAGGAGTTCTTTGCCCTTATCGTCGAACGCTGTAATGATCAGCGTGTTGGTGTGGTAAGGATCGAGAACAGAAGGCTCAAATGTAAGGTCGGTACTGTAGTGGAAGGGAATCGGCTTGCAGCTGTCGAGCAGCAGGCGATCTTTTTCTTTGATGTCCTGAATCCATCCTGGAATGGAGTCCACATCGATAACAGACGGGCTCTTGCCCATTAAGCCGAGAAGCACTGCGCTGTCTGTGGCATGTCCGATACCCGTTGCGGCAAGAGACCCCATTAGTCTGACTTTAATGTCTTCGACTTCGGGGAAGAGATGCTTATTTCTCAGGAGGGAAATAAAGTTGCGGCCTGCACGCATCGGCCCGACAGTGTGGGAGGAAGAGGGACCGATACCGATACGGTAGATGTCAAAAACAGAAATGTTCATATTGCCTTCTTATATATGTCTAAATAATGCCCGATTGATAACCGAACGAAATACAAAACTGCCTCAAATCGGTTATTCTTTTGGTGCACGCATTCTATAGTTTTTGGCCGTTGGAAGGAACTGAATTTTCATGAAAATCAAAGCGTTGTTGGTTGCTGCCGTATTAGCCGGAGAATTCGGTTTGTGTTTTGCCTCAACAGACGGCGACTTAATTCAAGGCGTGATACCTTATCCCGACAGTGTTTCCGTGACTTCTGTGGTGATTGAACCGTTCCATCCTGAAATTGAAAGGCACACCGAAGGCTTCAATAGCGGATTTAAACCGCTTTGCCTGAAGATAACTCGAGTTCGTGAAGCTCAAGGTGCTTCTTGGGTGACTCAGACAAACGTCAAGCCTCTTTTTAGTGAAGAGGCTTGTCGAAAGGCAGCGATGGAAACGCCGAGCAGGCGCGAACATTTGCTTCATCAGGACTGAGGAGTCCTCTTCGCAGGTGTGCCGTGAATTTCTGTGGTGAAGAACCGCAACAAAAGCAAACCTAATCCAAGCGCCACCGTGCACACGGCAAAAGACGTTGCCTGAATATTTCCTAAGCTCACGATCGGAGAGACGATGCCTCCGAGCAAGAAACCGATGCTTCCGATGATGGCAGAAGCCGCGCCGGTAAAGATAAAGCCTAGGCAGAAAACCATCAGCAGCAGGCAGCCTTCATAGGTATACAAGTCTTTTGTCGTTAAGGCGAAAATAAAACCGGCGATTGAAGCGATCAGACTGCCTGCGGTTCCGAAGTATGTGGCTTTGGCCGTCGTAGAGAAGCGAACGGCAAGCAGGGCGCCTGCGCCGATCGCGACTGCGTTTAGGGCAAAAATCAGAGAGAAATGGAATTGAGAGAGACCGTATTCATTCTGAAGAATGAACGGTGTCGAAGAGATGTAGGC
Source organism: Acinetobacter sp. N54.MGS-139 (assembly GCA_000980495.1). GTDB lineage: Bacteria > Pseudomonadota > Gammaproteobacteria > Burkholderiales > Burkholderiaceae_F > Parasutterella > Parasutterella gallistercoris. The sequence goes on from LARN01000027.1 coordinate 9,910, forward strand.
AAAAAGTGCGCCCATACCTAAGCCGAAAACTGTCGTGAAGACCGCAAAATTCAGAACCTTGCAGACCAAAGCAAAGCCCTCAAAAGAGCGCCAGAAAGAGCCTTGTTCGCGGGCTTCTTTCGGAAGCGTTTCTTTAACCGGAATCACCAAACCTGTAATCACCACTCCGATGCCGAGAAGTATGTAGAAAATACCACGCCATCCGATGAGGTCAGCAACCGAACCGCCGATAACCGGAGCCGCAACCGGTGCGATTCCGTTGACGGCACCGACAATAGCAATGATCTTTGCCAGCTTTTTACCGGAGTACAAATCGGTCGGAGCCGAACGCGAGTAAACAATGGCGCCTGCGCCGCCCAAACCTTGAAGAAGCCGCGCGAAGTTGAAAGTGTCGATGTCTTGGGACAAGCAGCAAAAAAGCGTGGCTGCGATGTAAAGAAGAAGAGAAAAATACAGAACCGGTTTGCGGCCGTACCTATCGCTTAAAGGCCCGAAAATAATTTGGCCGACTGCAAGCCCGACCATACAGAAGGTCAGGCCTAATTGAACGGAAGAAACAGAAGTAGAGAACACTCTTGTCATCTCCGGCATGGCCGGAAGGTACATGTCGATGACAAACGGTCCGAAGGCCGAGAGCAACCCCAACACAATGATTAAGTAAACCGAATACATGCAAATCTTTAATGAAAGTCAGGCGCGCAGTTTAAGACTTTTAGAAGCTGATCTTGTCATTTTCTCTGCCAAGTCGAGATTGAGGGAAAAAATATTTTTCTTTACACAGTGGCAAAAGTGTGAGCAATACACCACTGATTTCAATAGGTTTGTGGTCTTTTTCACATAGTACTAATGCAGAAAAACCAGTGAAGTATGTAGATATAGAAACACCTCGCAATTTGCGAGGTGCTTCAAGAGGTCTAAAAAGGCTTTAGACGATGGTCAGCGCCAGAACGACAACGCCGACAATCAAAGGAATGGCCGTGCGTTTAACCAATTGAATCGGAGGAACCATGGCCAAGCCGGAAAGCACAATCACAACGCCTGCGATCGGAGACATGGTACGGCCCATCTGGCCGGAGATAAGAGCCATGGCGCCGAGGTTCGGAATCGGCATGCCGAAGGAAGCAGCGTGCGGAGTGACGGCTTCATTGAAGGCAAAAGTTGCTGCGTCGCCGGAACCGGTGATGGCAGCCATGATGAACGGACCGAAAGAACCGCCCCAGCGGGCGATTTCGTTGGAGCTCTTCAAAACCTCCACGAAAGCATCGATTAAACCTGTGGCTTTTAAGCCTGCGGCAAAAACGCCGGCCGTAATGATGATGCCCATGACGGAGCCATAGCCTTCGCCCATGCCTTTGAAAAAGTCTTTGGTGAACTGTTGAGGATTCACCCATGAAACGATCAATGCGAAAATGGCACCAATGACCATGGCCTGAGCCACACCCATCTTAATGACCGGAACGTAAGAGTTGCCGAGCAGAAGAATGACCAAGGGAACCAAAGGAGCGATGGCTTTGAGCGGATTGATGCGTTCGACGCCCCCGCTGTGGTCAGCCGAAGTGTAGTAATCATCGAGTTCTTTAGCACTCGGCTTGTTGTCGCGGAGGATCAGGCAGACAATCGTGAGACCTACGGCACCGATTAACACCATGGCTAAAGAATAGGGCGTATGCAGGCTAATTAAGTCCATCATGTCCATATTGGCAATTTTGGCAACAACACTGTTGTGGCTCGTTCCCGGAGAAATGTTGGAGCCGAAAGTGCCCATCAGGACAGCGGCGCCGGCTGCGGCCGGTCGGATGCCTGCGCGGATCATCACAGGAATGAATGTAGCACCGACGGCGGCTGCGCAGCCCGAGGCAGACGGAATGGCGACGTTAATAAAGCTCGTGATGATCGTTGTGGCAGGAATCAAGAGAATGCCGAGTTTATTTAAAGGAGCGGCTAAAAATTTAACCAAATTTTTATCGCATCCTGTGGTCGTTACCACATAGGCAAAGCCCATAGAGGAACAGATCGCCATGATGAGCGAAGCGTTTGCCATGCTTTTGGCAAACTGATCGAGTGCTGCCATCGGTTTCATGGCAATACAGCAAAGGAATAGGCCGGCGGTAAACAGCACCAAACGCGTCTCAAAACGCTTGATCAGGCAGTAAACCGTGACCAGGATTACAGCGATCGCAATCCAAGCGGTTAGAGTCATAAAAATACCTTTTGAAATGAATAAAGGAGGCCGTTAGGCCGCTTAAGGCCGTCATTATAAGTGTTACTGCTTACTCGTTGTCACTTAATACTTTCGGAGGTGTTTTGCAGCTGACGGATTTCAGCCCGAAAGGCAAAACCGCTCAGAAAAAGATTGGTTTATTCTGTCTTTTTTTGAATACTCTCTAAAAATAAAATGAACGATTGGCTGACTCGAGTCTCTGCCGCCAGCGGTATCCCCTCTGAAATCTTTATTCTTGGCTTCATTGCATTTTTTCTGCTGATTGTCTTAGTCATCGGCCTTATCTACTGCCTTATCAGACTAAAAAGCATCAGTGCGAATACGCTTCAGACGGTTGCTCAGGCTCGAATGGCTTGGCGGGAGGACCTGGGTGCGGCTGTCACCCAAAGTAAGGATCTGATTGCCGATCGTATGAAACCGAATTTTATGGAAACGGAACGTACGCTGGAACGCTCCTTTCAGGATGTTTCGGCCGGAATCAGAAGCGAAACCTTTGCCAGCCTGAAGGCTGTGCAGGACACGCTTAACCAGTCTCTTACACGTAATGATGAGCAAATCAGTTCGGTAAACAAGCGCTTTGAGGAGTTATCCAGAAGTATCCGAGAAGAGATTGCAGAAAGCGGAAAAGTGGTCCAAAGCACATTGAACCAATCGCTGATTCGAAACGATGAGCAGATTAAGAGCCTGAATGAGCGTTTTGAAGAACTCTCGAAGACGCTCCGCGGAGAAATTTTTTCCAATCTGAAAGCCGTCCAAGATACGCTGAATCAGTCGCTCACCCGCAATGACGAACAGCTTCGCGGCGTGAACCAGCGTTTTGAAACGTTATCTTCGACATTGAATACCTCGTTAAATGAACTGCGTAAACAGGTCGATGACGATTTGAAAGTACTTAATAAAGATAATGAAGCCAAGTTAGAAAAGATCCGAGAAACCGTAGAAGAGAAACTCCAAAACACGCTGACAAGTAAAGTCGGAGAAAGCTTCTCCCAGGTGACTCAGCAGTTAAACCGCGTCTATGAAGGTTTAGGCCAGATGAAAGAGTTGGCCGAAGAAGTGGGCGGGTTGAAGCGCGTTTTTGTCAACGTCAAGAGCCGCGGCATGCTCGGTGAAGTTCAGCTTGAAGCACTGCTGAAGGAATACTTCACCGAGAGTCAGTATGTTAAAAATGCCCATCCGGTTCCGTCTAAACCGAAGATGGTGGTTGAGTTCGCCGTCAAACTGCCGGGCTTAAATGGCAGAACTTGTCTCTTGCCGATTGATGCGAAGTTCCCGGTAGAGGATTACCAGAGACTCCTGCAGGCAGCCGATGAAGGCGATCGAGAAGGTGTTGCGGAGGCTCGTTCTAAATTAAGAACGCGTTTTAGAAATGAAGGCAAATCGATTGCCGAGTACATCAATGTGCCGGAGACCACAGATTTTGCGATTATGTTTATTCCGTCGGAAGGACTTTATGCAGAGGCTTTGGCGCTGGAAGGTTTGACCAACGAACTCTTCACGTCTTACCGCGTATACATCATGGGCCCGTCGACGCTGGCGAGCGCCCTTTGTGCTTATCGCGCCGGTTTCCAGACGCTCGCAATTGAAAAGAAGAGCTCGGAAATCAGAAAGATCTTGTCTTCAGTCCAGACGGAATTTGCGAAGTACGGCGAAGTCCTAAATAAACTTAAATCTCAGGTTGAAACAGTCGTTAAAACCGTAGATATCGTTCAGAACAAGACAAGGAAGATGAATCTTCAGCTGGAGGTCGCGTCTGAGAGCGATAAAGAAGAGGACCAGCCGATGTCTCTGCCGTCTCCGATTTCGAACCAGAACTCGCTGACTTCGGAGTCTTAGAAAAATTATCGGAGAACCGAACCTCCGCTTGAGACCTATATACGAAAAGAGCCGGAAGATTTCCGGCTCAAATTCTATGGAAAGCTCATTAGGCTTTCATTGTTTTTTCGGCCACAAATGCAGCCAGTTCCCGGGCAGCGTCTTTTGCTCTTTCCGGCGCTGCATCAAAAATCTCAGCCATGAGGCGTTCGCTGACGTACTCAGGATTGAAGTCCAAGTGCAGATCGTTGCCGTGCATCTCACATTTTGTGAAGGCGCCGTCGGGCGAGCACTGAGAAGCGATTTCAGCAACTTTGCCCTTGGCAAGCATTGCGATTACGGGATTCTTGAAAGATAACTCGACGTGGTTGGCAGAGATATTCTTTAAGTTCAAGAAATCACGTGCTTTGTAGAGCTGTTCAATAGGGAGGGCCATTTTCTTCCTTTCTAAAAATTTTCGGATATTTTAGTTCATCAGTCCGGAGATAAGCACGGCTAAGACAAGTGCAGGGCAAAGAACGCCGATACAGACTCTGAGCACTTTCTTCCATCCCGGGTAGTTCTGAAGAGAAGTCCAATGGGTGTGAACTTTATCCCAAGCGAACCAAGCAGCCAGCAGACAGGCAATGATGCCGCCGATCGGAAGACCTAAGTTGGAGACAAAGAAGTCTGCCAGGTCAAAGGCGGTCTTGCCGAATATCTTGTAATCTGCCAAAAGGCCGAAGGACAAAGCACACGGAATACTAAGAATCAGCATGAAGAGCAGGCAGACGGTCACGGCTGTTGCACGCTTCATATTGAGTTCCTGAACCATCCACGTAATGTCAATTTCAAGCATGGACACGGCTGAAGTTAAAGCAGCAATGATCAGGCAGAAGAAAAAGACGATGGAGAACAAGTAACCGAAAGGCAGCTTGGCAAAAATCACCGGCATCGTAATGAAGGTGAGGCCGGGGCCTGCCGCCGGGTCCATTCCAAAAGCGAAATTAGCCGGAAGAATCATCAAACCTGCCATCAAGGAGATGAGCAGAGAAAGCACCACAATCCAGAAAGTGGAGCTCACGAGTTCTGTCTTATTGTCGATATAGGCGCCGTATGTAATCATGCAGCCGGCACCGACCGAGAACGAGAAGAAAACCAGCCCCATGGAATCCAGCAGTGTTTTCCAGCTGAACTTGGAGAAATCAGGCAGGAAAAGGTATTCCACACCCTTCATGGCGCCGGGCTGCATCAGACCTGTGATGATCAGAATGATCATGAAGATAAACAGCATCGGCATAAGGATCTTGGAACATAATTCGATGCCGCCTCGAATACCGAAGGCAACCACAAATCCGACTAAGGCAAGGAAGCCGATCTGAGCGGAAATGGCAACCCAGGGCGAGGAAGACAGGCTTCCGAACAGTGCGCCGAGGGTTTCCGGGTTGGCGGCGGGGAACCCGATGATGGCTTCAAAGAAGTACAACAGGCACCAGCCGCCGACTACAGAATAAAACGAAAGAACGACAAAGCCGATGATGATGCCGAGATAACCCAAGACTGACCAGAAGGATCCGCCTAAGTTTCGGTAAGCCGTGACGATTCCGCCTTTACCGGCTTTGCCCAAGGTGATTTCCGTGAGCAAAAGGCCGAAAGCCAAGGTAAAGGAAAAAATAATGTAGGGGAGCAGGAAGGCTGCTCCGCCTTCGGCGCCGGCCATGTATGGGAACTTCCAAATTGCACCCAGACCGATGGCCGCGCCGACACTGGCTAAGACAAACCCAACTTTGCCGGTAAATGTTTTTTCTTGTTGTTTTGATGCTTGGGACATCTGAGAATACTTCCTCGGTTTTAAATCAGATTAAAGATTGCAACCACAACGATGAAGCAGGGTGCAACGAAAGCCAGCATAAAGCGGAAGAACTTCATGAAGCCGTCGGAATGCTTAACGCTGGAGTTGATTTCATATTTGGTGCGGTCAAAGAAGAACCAGCCCGTCATCGCAACAACGAAGATGGCGCTGAGCGGCATCAGGATGTTGCAGCAGAGGAAGTCGATCGCATCAAAAATGTTCTTGTCCATGATCTTGTAATCAGCCCACGGACCCATCGAGAGAGCAGACGGAATAGAGCAGATGGAAAGAACGATGAACAGAAGAACGGAAGCTGTTTTGCGGGAGAAATGGAATTCGTCCATTAAATAAGCCAGGGGAACTTCGAACAAGGAAATCATCGAAGTCAGAGCGGCAACCAGCAAACAGCCGTAGAAGCAAACGGCAAAAACGTCGCCTAACGGAATGTGAGAGAACACGGCAGGCATCGTGATGAATGTCAGACCGGGGCCGGCAGACGGATTCAGACCGAAAGAGATAACCGGCGGAATAACCATTAAGCCCGCGAGAATGCAGGAAATGAAGGCTAAAACGGAGACCCAAAGAGCAGTGGTGGTCAGGTTTTCTTTATGAGAAATATAAGAACCGTAGGTGACCATAATGCCCATGCCGACGGAGAGCGAGAAGAATGTGAAGCCCATGGCGTTGAGCAGAGAGTTTGCCGTGACCTGGTCCCACTTCGGAGAGAAGAGGAACTTAAGACCTTCCCAGGCACCGGGCAGCGTCAGACCGCGAATAATCAGGACGATCATCAGCACAAACAGCAGCGGCATGAGCACTTTAGACATGCGCTCGATACCCTTGTTTACACCGAAAATCAGGACACCGGCGGTAATGGCCAGGAAAAGGGTTTGGTAAAAAATAGCGGACACCGGAGTGCTGACTGTTTTAAGGAAGGTCTTTTCCAGCATTGCTAGGTCAGACGAAGCGGCATTTCCCATGATGGCTTCAAACAAATAAGTCAGACACCATCCGCCTACCGTACTGTAGTAGGTCATGATCAGGAATGCACAAAGAACACCGATGAAGCCTAGAGGAGCCCAGAACTTGCCTCCGATGCGGCGGAAACTCGTGACGGAACTTCCTCGTCCGGCTCGGCCGATGATGATTTCAGCAAGAATCAAAGTGACGCCGAAAAACAGCACCATCAGGATAAACGGAATAATAAAAGCAGAACCGCCGTTGGCACCGGCCATGTACGGAAATTTCCAAATGGCTCCGAGACCGACGGCAGAACCGGTTGCAGCCAGGATCATGCCGGTCTTGGAACTCCAGTTGGAGCGTGCATCAGACATTGAAGACTCCCTTCTAAAAAGTGATATGAAAAACGACTATTTATAAATGAATGAAGTAATTGTATATGCCGCTTTTCGGTTCTTTAACGGGATTCAGTAGGAAATCGTCGCTCAAGCACTCAAATTTCTGACAAATTTTTCCTTTTTTGCCTCTTTTGACTAAGTTTTTGTCTCAAAGAACTTCGTGTAATCACTCATAAATAACCTGTAAATACCAGCAAAAATTTCAGAAGGTCGAAATTTGCATTCTAAAAATCGGAAATGAGAAGTATTACCGTGGAGTTAAGGCCCGATTAGTGAAGATACGAAGAAAGCGGTAGGAAATGATTACCCACTTTTGGTACCGTTTTGGTCGAACAAATTCTTTAGAAGATGTAAAAGTTTTTCTTATGTCACTATGGGTATTAATACGTAAAGATGAAGAAAGGATGAGCTATGCGGAAAATTATTTCTTTTTCAATTCAATAAGTAAAAGAAAAATTCGGTTGGGCGAAATAATTTGCAAAGCGGAAAAATCAAAAGTCAAGAAATTTATTTTGTCTTCTTTTTCGTGAAAATGCGACAAAAGTATGGTTTTTAATGAATGTTGGTGTTATTATCTACCTCGTGGTTTGAGGTGGTTGTGAAAACAACCGTTTATCCTGGTTGGAAACCCTGCTAGTGTCCCTAGCAGGTTTTTTTTATTCTTTTTTCAGCCGAAAAGATCAGACAATTATTATTTTTTCTTAATACAAACCTTGTCTCGCAAGGCGTCCGGTTCGATTTTTCTTCATCCCGGCGTATCTTCCAGCCTTGGGAATTGATTTGATCCATCATCGCCGGCCGATTTTTCCTTCTAAAAACTCTCTTTTCTTTAGCCGGCTCATTTTTTGAGAAAAAGCTTTTGTTCAATCGTGTTGATTTTGGGAATGCGAGTTCATCAAGCTTCGTTTGAATCCTCATATTCCGTCTAAAATTTCTCTAAAACAAATTTTTGCGGAGCCAACCTTGTCCGATTCAGATTTTCAGCAAATATTAGATGTCAAAGGGTTGAAGTGCCCGATGCCGATGCTTAGAACGAAGAAAGCACTGGCTAAGATGCAGCCGGGAGAAAAACTACTGGTTCAGGCAACCGATCCCCACGCCTTACGAGATTTGAGCCAGTTTGCCGATCAGACCGGCAACAAGCTCCTTTCCTCTTCTGACGAGGACGGCATTATTAATATAGTGATGCAGCGTAAAGAAGAATAACGTCACAAACCTACAGCTAAGGAACTCTCATGACTATGCCCGTCAAAGATGCACCCTTCCTTGAAGAACGAACCGCCGCTGTAATGGAGAGCGTCTTCAACGACCCGATTGTCAAAAAGGCCCTTGACCAGGCCGTTCCTCAGGAAATTTTTACGATCGAGGAACAGATCGAAATTTGTGAAGTTCCTGCTCCGCCTATGAAGGAGCAGACCAGAGCCGCAATGATTGCTGAGAAGATCAACAGTTACGGTCTGGAATCATCTATTGATCCGGTCGGCAACGTAATTGCCTGCCGCAAGGGAACAGACCCGGATGGCCCTGTCTGCGTTATCAGCGCGCATATGGACAATAGTTTTAGGGAAGGAACCGACACTACTGTTCGCCGCCAAAACGGCAGACTGTTTGCGCCCGGTATTTCCGATGCATCCCGAGCATTGGCCTGCATGCTTCAAGTCATTCGTATGGTCGTCAACAACGACATCAAGACAAAAGGAACGCTGCTGTTCATTGCCACAGTAGGGCAGGAGGCTGAAGGCGATCTTCGTGGCGTAAAACGTATTTTCTATAGCTCCGGAATTCATGTCGACGGCGTCTTGGTGTTAGACGGTGCTGATCCGGGGAGACTGCTTTATGGATCCGTGGGATCTAAACGCTACAAGGTTGAGTACAGCGGTCCCGGCGGTCACAGCTATCTGAATTTCGGTCAGTACCCGAGCGCTACACAGGCGCTTTGCCGAGCAGGAGCGCTTCTTGCGAATCTTCAGGTTCCGGCGGAACCGAGAACGACTTTTACTTTAGCGACTTTAAACGGCGGCTCTTCCGTTAATGCCATCGCAGAGCATGCCGAGTGCGAGATCGACCTGCGAAGCGAAGACGCACAGATGCTCGATGGACTTGTTCAGGAAGTCCTGCCTTTGTTTGCGTTCGGCGCCCAATTAGAAAATCAGCGTTGGAACGTTACGGATCCGGCCCTGCAAGTTAGATGCAAGGTGACGCCGATCGGTCACCGCCCGGCTGCGGTATCCAAACCCGACAGCCCGGTGCTTCAAGCTGCTAGGGCTGCCCAAATGGCCTTGGGCATTAAGCTGACGGACTTTACCAGCGCTTCTACGGACCAAAACGTTCCGATGTCTCTTGGAATTCCTTCGACTACCTTAGGCGGGGGCGGAAGAGAGGGATTCAACCATTCCTTGTCCGAATGGTTTGAACCTGTGCGCTCCTACGAAGGTCCGCAGCTTTGCCTGCTGACTGCTTTGGCTCTGGTCGGGTTAGAGAGCGGTTCGGAACCGCTCCTTCCGATCTACACGGCAGCACCTAGGGAACAATGGCAGGACAGACTCTAATCTAAGAAAAATTTGGGACCGAAAGGTCCCGTTTTTTTACCTTTGGGTCCAATGGAAAAAACTACCCGAGGTAAGGCGAGAAGACTAAGAAAAAAAAATAGTTGAGGGGATATTAAAATCATTCCATTTTTCTTCTCAAAATACTTATCTTAAGATTCTTAAGAAATTTATTTTTGTATTGTGATGGCTTATCGTTAATACTTTTCCAATATTGGCTGTACACAAAATAAAATCCAGCACAATAGGGGTTTTCAAGGTTTTAGTAATTTCCCTCCTTATTGTATCGGAGGGTGCGATGTGACCTTCCTCATAGCTATCTCTTAAGAAAACTTAATGTTAAAATTTCTAACAAGAGGTTCTTGGATCTCTATGATTCTGAGAAAACTTATAACAACCCCTCTTACTCGAATGTATTTTGACTTGGAGTACCAAATGAAGGTCTTTAACAGACGTAATGTATTGAAAGGCGGTTTAGTTGGCTCTATGGCAGCCGGTTTTGCTTCTTTCATGGGCGCTTCCCATGCAGCAGAACCCGCAGCAAAGGCACCCGCCCAGAATGATAAAAATACTTATGACGTGATCGTGCTTGGCGCCGGTCCCGCCGGATTGGTTACTGCCATCGCTGCTAAGCAGGCTGGTGCAAAGAAAGTAGTTGTATTCGAAAAACGCGACCGTCCTGACGGCAACGCTATTTTTGCCTTAGGTTCCGTTTGCGGCTGGGGCTCCCGTCATCAGAAAGAGCAGGGCATCAAAGATACCGCTGACGATTTCTACGCCATGATGATGGATGTTTCCAAGCAGATGGGCGACAAGGCTTTGAACCGTACTTATACCGATAATATTTCTGCCGGCATTGACTGGCTGGAAAAAGACATCGGCGTGAAGTTCGGTAAGATTCGTCCGATGCCGTATCCGCGTCTCGGCCGTACATGCCGTGTTGACGGCGAAGGTCTCACCGGCGGAGCCCAGCTCGTGAAGAAACTTCTTGCGGCTGCCGCTAAAGAAGGCGTTGAAGTTAAGTTCGAACACAAAGGTATTGAACTTCTCCACGACGACAAGATGCGTGTCACAGGTGTCAAGATTCAGACACCTGCCGGACAGGAAGAATATTTCTCCAAGGGCGGCGTTGCAATTGCAACCGGCGGTTTCTCCGCTAACCCTGAAATGGTTGACAAATACATCGGCGGCTGGGCTACCCGCATGGTGCTCCGCGGCTCCAAGTCCACAACCGGTGAAAACATTTCTCTGACGCTTCCGCTTTATGCCAAGTGCGTCAACATGGACCAGTTCCATGCCGGCCCGATTATCGGCGCAACCCACGTCAACCCTGCAGACGTCTTGAACTCCGGCTACGGCATCCAGGTCAACACTTCCGGCAACCGTTACATGGATGAAAACAACACCTATGTGATTAAAGCCAGAACAACCGCTCAGAAGACACTGGACAATACCGGCTGGGTTATCGTTGACTCCACTTGCCCGGTTCTCGATAAAGTTATTCCCAAATTCGATATGCTGAACAGCCCGTATGGTAAGGCCGACACGATCGAAGAAGTGGCTAAGCAGGCCGGTCTGCCTCCTGCCAAGATTGTGGCGCTCGTGAAGGAATACAACGAAGCGGTCAAGAACGGTACGTTAGGCAAGATGAATCCGCCGAACACCTACAAGAAACCGCATCTGATTGAAAAAGCTCCGTTCTATGCAGTTCCTCTGCAGGGCGGTATGACCGCTACATTCGGCGGCCCGCTGATCAACACGAAGGCTGAAGTTCAGAACTTGGACGGCAAGACCATTCCCGGTCTCTATGCAGTCGGCAACTCTTCCGGCGGTATCTTCTTCCATAACTATGCCGGCGGCGCTCAGTTAGGCGCAGCCACCGTATTCGGAAGAATTGCCGGTAAAGAAATGGCTCAGAGAGCCGCTGCTGCAAAGTAAGAGGAGATCAAAAATGAAAAAAACATTACTCGTTTTAGCTTCCGCTCTTTTCGGAATGAGCGTCGGTCTTTCCGTTTATGCAGCTGATCAGGCACCTGCCGCTGCTGCTCCTGCTGCTCAGGCCAAGACACTGGGACAAATTCACGGTGCTATGTGGCCGAAGAGCAAAGACGGCTATGTCACTAAGTATCAGTGCATGCAGTGCCACGGTGACTATGACAAACTGGCTAAACAGACAGCCGATCTGGTTCCCAATCCCCATCATTCTCACTTGGGTCAGGTGAACTGCGAAGACTGCCATAAGGCCAACCTGTCTAAACCGGTTCTTATGTGCAACCAGTGCCATAACTTTACCATTCGCAAGGATGGCAAACCGATTGAACTGGCCAAGTAATTTAGTCTCTGACTAAAACAGAAAATCCCGCAGTTCCTAAAGAACGAGCGGGATTTTCTTTGTCCGGGGATTGCTTAGAAAAGACGGACGCCGTTCGCCGTGAGAGTCAAATCGCCGTTCGGCGTGAGTGTCGGAACGATTTCAGTTGTATAAACACCTTTACCTTCGCTTAAGTAAGAGTTGCGCGGCAATGCCATGAGCGCAAATTGTCCGAGGCCGCCGTCGGATGTCTGAAGTCTGAATTTCAAAGATCCCAACGTATTGCCTTCGGGCTGCTTTTTAAGCTGTCCGCTGAAAGAAAGGCTTTCTTTGCCGACTTTAATTTCAGAGGGTTCAACCGCGGCCCAGGTTTTACCGGCAAGGATGCTGTTTCTTAAGATCTCTTCGGCCTGAGCTTCGTTCACAGGCTCAGGAGAGCAAATGAGCGGGAAGTTAGCGCAGAAGTCTGTTCCGAAAGCCTCTTGCACCAAGAAGTCAAAGAGCAGAGGTTCGGGCGGAAAATGCGCTGTTAAGCCGGTATTCCAGCTGTCAATGCCGACCTTTAAGAACCCACCGACTTTCAGGTGATCAAAAGTAATTTTGATGCCTTCTGTAATTTCAGATTTGTTTTGGCTTTGGTTGATAGAAACCAAAGTCTTGCCGAGGGTGAACTGTGTACTGCTGTCTCTGTAATCGATTCCGCTTACCGAAAAAGACAGAGCGGCGGCTTTGAGATTTCCGCCTTTGACAGAAAATTTAAATTCCGGATTGCTTAGAGCAACATTGCTTTCTTCTGAGGCCAAAGAGAAGATGTCTGTCTTGATGGAAGAATCTAGATTTTCAATGCGCAGGCTTCCGTCAGCCTGTTTTACTAATTTCGGGACGGCTTGGGACTGAATCGCGCCGAGTTTAAAAGTTTCGCCGTCAACGGTTGTTTCAACTGCTTTGCTGCTGAAAACCAATAACTGAGGAATAAAATGATAGTTAAAGGTCGTCTTAAGAACCGGCTGGGCAACTTCTACGACTTTCTTAAAGACTTCATTTCCGTCTCCTTTGATCGTGATCTCGCTTTCAGGCGACCAGCCGAACTTTACTTTACCGGGAAGCGTGACAGTGTCTTTATCCTTGGGCTGTGCATTTTTATTAAGGACAACAAACTCTTTGCTGAAAAATCCGTTGTTGACGATGTCCACTTTAACGGACTTCCATTCACTGCCCAAATATTTGGGAAGATCGGATGCGTATTCTTGGAATTTTTGGCCCTGGTAATAAACCAGTCCGCCGTAAGCACAGGCACAGGCCGCGGTACAAACTGCTACCGCTGCAGCGATCTTAGAAGAAGACATAATGACCTTTGTAAGAGTAAATACGTACGGGATGGAGTATATCCAACTTGGCCAAAAGTTTTTGGAGTTATTCGACGAGCTCACCGCCTGTGTTGTTGTGCCATCCGTCGACCGGATCCGGAGCATTGGGTTCATCGGACGAACCTTCCGGAACGCCGAAAAATTCTTCTAATGAGACTTTGTCCTGAATTTTCTTCATGCACTGATAAAAGAGCTGCTCATTGAGCTCATGCAGTCCAATACCGTCCCCTTTAATCGTGTAGTCCCAGCGGCTTAATTCGAAAGGCTTCTTTTTATATTCAGAATGAGGAGAGTCAGAAAGGAGCCCTGACTGGATGAAGACATTTTCTTCGGTCAGAGTCGAAGATACTTTGTGGTTCTCAGAGTTGATAAAAGTGATGCGCATTTTGCCGATCTTCCGTTCTGTCCAGCGGACGGTTGGAATAATCGGAAGGTAACGCATCCCTATATCTTCCATCATGTCTGATATTTCGATATACACGGCGCCGTCTAGGCCTCGATCGGTAATGAGGGCGATGCCGTTTTTCTCAAGAAGATCGACCATTTCTTTGCGGGTTTCATCGGCAAAGAGCCATTCGAAAGAGTCTTCAAGTGTGCCTTCTTTGCCTGTATCGACGCCTTGGACAATGACTCTTAGATGAAGCGTGAGATTGAAAGGCACAGCAGGGCGCCTAATTTCGGATTTTTCTACAAGTTTGGCATTGACATCGAACCAGCCATGCTTAGGAGAAGAGATGGAAGCGGTTGTGCTGGCGATGCCTAACAGCGTGCATCCTTGAAGCAAGGTAGCAGCGAAGAGAAGGGAGGCAGCCAGAACTCTCATAGCAAAAATCCACGAATGACGATGCCAATATTAACTGAAAGGTCCTGAACAGTCGTTCAGAAATGACTCAGAGCGCGTGGAGAAAGCGTGAAAAAGGCTGTGAGGCCTTGAGATATTAATATAACTAATTGAATTTAATAGATAACTGAAGTTTTGCGTTTCTAGATCTTCATTATTTTAAAAATCCTCAATAAAACATAAGGTTAATGTTGAAATCGAGGGTTTTTTGTGCTAAACTAGATCATTATATATGGAGATCTATCAATGACAAATCCGAAGCTTCCTCCGATTCTGATCAATAAGGCAGGTTCCGTTTATTAC
>LARN01000143.1 GCA_000980495.1 Acinetobacter sp. N54.MGS-139
ATGTCTTCAAGCTTCCATTTCCAGCGGTAGATCACCGGTTCCGCATTCACTTGCATGATCCAACGGTTAATGTGATTGACAAGCTCTTCTTTAGAACGAACCCTCAATCCCCTCAGGCAGGTTCTGGCCATCTTCCCGAAGAATGATTCAATGAGATTGAGCCAGGATGCATGCTTCGGCGTGAAGGTGAATTTAAATCGATTCGGATGTGTAGCCAAGTAATTCATGGTTTCTCTGGAACGGTGTGCAGAATGGTTATCCAAGATTATGTTGATAACGAGCCCTTCCGGATAAGTCTTGTCCAGCATCTTTAAGAAATCAATGAAGTCCGATGATTTATGAGATTCGCAGACGATGCTGTGAACTTTTCCGGTTAACAAATCTATTCCTGCCAGCAGGGATACGGTTCCGTGTCTGATGTATTCATAATCGCGCCGAACAAAACCTTTCCCGGGTTTCGGATTCCGGTCTTTATGCTTGTTCTCCACCGCCTGAATGCCCGGTTTCTCGTCGTAAGAAATAAAAACTTCTTGGTTAACAAGCGTTATTTCTTCTTCCGGATCATCGTATTTCTTCGCTAATTGCGTTATCCATTCAATCTTTTTATAGAGTAATAACACTTCCTTTGCTTTAGCCTCGAATTGCTCATCTTTCTTTTCCAAGTAGTAGCGAATACGGTGTGGTTTAATCTCCGACTTGTTTAATAAATACCAAATGGTAGAGGCCGCAACAGATTCAAGTCGATCAAAGCCATGCTCTTTGCAGTGGCTTCTAACGTAGTTGGTAAGAGCAGAGAGGGTCCAAAGCTCTAATGCCGGTCCGTCAGGAAGTTCTCTTGGCTTGCTGCAGGCCAAAGAAATAATCCATGTCTGCTGCTCCGGATCCAGTTCTTTCGGACGCCCGGGGCGTGCTGCATCTTCTAAGGCTGCCTGGACTCCGGCTGAAGAAAAGCGCTTGATTATTTTGTTAACGACCGGACGGGAAATCCCAAGGTTATTTGCAATATCGGTGTTACTGCTCCCGGAGGCGGCCAACAGAATCATCTTTGCGCGTTGTACCTTCCGAATCTCTTCAGTTCTGGAAGAAACGATCTTCTCAAGAGTAGCTTTGTCTTGTTCAGATAAGACGGGATTAAATTTGCGGGTACGACCGGCCATGAAATTCCTCCATTCATGG
>LARN01000001.1 GCA_000980495.1 Acinetobacter sp. N54.MGS-139
TGCGAATGCTGACATGAGTAACGTTAAAGCAGGTGAAAAGCCTGCTCGCCGTAAGCCCAAGGATTCCTGCTCTACGTTCATCGGAGCAGGGTGAGTCGGCTCCTAAGGTCAGGCCGAAAGGCGTAGCCGATGGGAATCAGGTTAATATTCCTGAACCTGCGTCAGATGCGATGGGGGGACGGAGCATGAAAGATCATCCGGGTGTTGGATGTCCCGGTTGACGAGCGTAGGAGGTCTGCAGGCAAATCCGCAGACGCATCTCCAAGGCGAAGTCACGTGCCGCCACGGCGGCGAAGTGATCGGAAGTGCTTCCAAGAAAAGCCTCTAAGCACCAGTCTGACGCGGACCGTACCGCAAACCGACACTGGTGGGCGAGCTGAATATGCTCAGGCGCTTGAGAGAACTCGGGAGAAGGAACTCGGCAAATTGACACCGTAACTTCGGAAGAAGGTGTGCCGTAGTACCGTGAGAGGAGAGACACCTTGAGCGGGAATCGGTCTCAGAGAATAGGTGGCTGCGACTGTTTATTAAAAACACAGCACTCTGCAAAGTCGAAAGACGACGTATAGGGTGTGATGCCTGCCCGGTGCTGGAAGATTAATTGATGGGGTGAGAGCCCTTGATCGAAGTCCCAGTAAACGGCGGCCGTAACTATAACGGTCCTAAGGTAGCGAAATTCCTTGTCGGGTAAGTTCCGACCTGCACGAATGGCATAACGATGGCCACACTGTCTCCTCCCGAGACTCAGTGAAGTTGAAATGTTTGTGATGATGCAATCTACCCGCGGCTAGACGGAAAGACCCCATGAACCTTTACTGCAGCTTTGCATTGAACTGTGAACCGATTTGTGTAGGATAGGTGGGAGGCAGAGAAGAGGCCACGCCAGTGGTCTTGGAGCCGACCTTGAAATACCACCCTGATTTGTTTGCGGTTCTAACCACGGACAGTGATCCTGTCTTGGGACCGTGCATGGTAGGCAGTTTGACTGGGGCGGTCTCCTCCTAAAGGGTAACGGAGGAGTACGAAGGTACGCTAGGTACGGTCGGAAATCGTGCTGATAGTGCAATGGCAAAAGCGTGCTTGACTGCGAGAGCAACAACTCGAGCAGATGCGAAAGCAGGTCATAGTGATCCGGTGGCTCTGAATGGAAGGGCCATCGCTCAACGGATAAAAGGTACTCTGGGGATAACAGGCTGATACCGCCCAAGAGTTCATATCGACGGCGGTGTTTGGCACCTCGATGTCGGCTCATCGCATCCTGGGGCTGTAGTCGGTCCCAAGGGTATGGCTGTTCGCCATTTAAAGAGGTACGTGAGCTGGGTTTAAAACGTCGTGAGACAGTTTGGTCCCTATCTGCCGTGGGCGTTGGAAGATTGACGGGGGCTGCTCCTAGTACGAGAGGACCGGAGTGGACGCACCTCTGGTGTACCGGTTGTCACGCCAGTGGCATTGCCGGGTAGCTAAGTGCGGAAGAGATAACCGCTGAAAGCATCTAAGCGGGAAACTTGCCTGAAGATGAGTCTTCCCGGAGGTAAAACCTCCCTCAAGAGTCGTCCGAGACCAGGACGTCGATAGGTCAGGTGTGTAAGCGCTGTGAGGCGTTGAGCTAACTGATACTAATTGCTCGTGAGGCTTGATCCTATAACCGTGTTGCTTGTGACCGGTGTGCGTTGTAGGTCGCTGCAGAGAGAGATATCAAAGAGACTCGAAGTAAAGAGAGTCACTCAAATAGAAGAGATTATTCCGAATTGACCAGTTTTAAGCCCGGAGGCCATAGCAGGGTGGAACCACTCCTTCCCATCCCGAACAGGACAGTGAAACGCCTCCACGCCGATGATAGTGAGTTGTATTTCTTGCGAAAGTAGGTAGTCTCCGGGCTCTCCATAAAAGACAAACCTCTTGGACTTAACCGTTCAAGAGGTTTTGTTGTATCTGAAGCGCCCAAAATAAAACCTCGGCATTGGGACCGAGGCTTTGTTTTATTCGGGTTTCGAACGCTTCACACTTCGAATCTTTCTCTTTAGATTAGGCGCCAACCTTTCAAGTGCATCAATGGTATTGAATACCGACACTTTTCCTTTTAGAGAAAGAGACCGGAATTTTTGAAGAAGCAGATCTTCTTCTAATCCGGGAATATGCCGTTCCTCTGTGATGATGTAGAGGACATCAAAGCCTATAGAAGACAAACGAGGCATACGGTAGATTCCGGGATCTGCAAATCCTTCCTCAAATCGAATATAAGCGTCGATGGGAATCCCGAGAAGCTGGGCAATTTGAATTTCACTGTAACCCAGTCGTTCTCGTTCTTCTTTGAGGCGGTTGCCAATTTCCTGTCTTTGTTTTGTGCTCGTGAGGGCCATACTAAACGTTGAATAAGAAGTTCATGATGTCGCCGTCCTGAACCACATAATCCTTACCTTCTACACGCAGTTTCCCGGCTTCCTTGGCGCCCGCTTCGCCTTTGTACTGTACGAAGTCGTCGTAGCTGATGGTCTGAGCGCGGATGAAACCTCTTTCGAAGTCAGTATGAATGACTCCGGCTGCCTGGGGGGCCAGGTCGCCTTTATGGATTGTCCATGCCCTGACTTCTTTCACGCCAGCCGTGAAGTATGTCTCCAGTCCTAGAAGTTGATAAGCGGCTCGAATGACTCGATTCAGGCCGGGTTCATGCATACCGATATCTTCCAGGAAAATTTGTTTTTCCTCATCGGGAAGATCGGAGATCTCGGCTTCAATCTTGGCGCATACTGCGACCACCGGAGCTTTTTCCTCAGCACCGACCGCTTTTACTTCTTCAAGCAGGGCGTTGTTCTCGAAACCGTCTTCTTCTACGTTGGCAACGTACATGACCGGTTTCATCGTCAGGAGACAAAGCTGCTTGATGACGGCTTTTTCGTCCTTAGATAGGTCAACGCTTCTTGCTGGTTTGCCTTCATTGAGTACGGGGCGAATCTTTTCCAAAACTGTGACGAGTTTCAACGCTTCTTTGTCACCGCCGGAGCGTGCTTGTTTAGTGTATTTATTCAGCTGCTTATCCACAGAAGCAAGGTCAGCTAAAGCAAGCTCCATGTTAATTACAGAGATATCTTCCAGCGGGTCGACATGGCCTGCGACATGGACGATATTATCGTCATTGAAACAGCGGACGATATGAGCAATAGCGTCGCATTCACGAATATTGGCCAGGAACTGGTTTCCGAGGCCTTCTCCCTTACTAGCGCCTGCTACTAAACCCGCAATATCTACGAATTCGACCGTCGCAGGGACTATTCTCTGGGGAGAAACAATTTCAGCTAACTTAGCCAGGCGAGGGTCGGGTACTTCAACGATACCGACATTCGGCTCAATAGTGCAGAAAGGATAATTCTCCGCTGCAATTCCCGCTTTTGTTAACGCGTTAAATAATGTGGACTTTCCAACGTTAGGTAAGCCCACGATTCCGCATTTCAAACCCATCTTTATTCCTTTACAATTTTGAGCCAGGCATCAAGTTCTGACTCATTAATGACTTTAACGCCGTTTTTAATCAGCAAATCGGAAGTAATTCCGTTTCCGTTAATTAAGCAACCGGAAAATGTTCCGTCGTAGATTTTTCCAAATCCGCAAGACGGACTTTTAGACTTTAAAACAGCTAGTTGGATGCCGTAATTCTTGCAGATATTCAGAGCCCCGTGGGCTCCTTTTAAGAAAAAAGTTGAAAGAACTTGTCCGCTTTGCGTTAGGACCTGGTGATTTTTAGAAATTTCAGCCGGTCGGCGGGGACAAGGAAGGCCGCCTAGAATTTCAGGACAGACACCAACAATATTAAATTTTTGCTCGAGGACTACAAGACACTCTTTCGGCAAAGGCTTTGAAGTTTTGTCGAAACGCACCCTGCAGCCCAGAAGGCAGCTACTTACGAGAATCGGTTTTTTCATTAAGAGCTGACATGGCGCGAGAAAAATCTCCATCAACAATTTCATCTATACAGGCTAGAGCCTTTTCAATTGCTGACGAGATAAGTTCTAGATCCTCTTTCGGCGGTCGAGATAAAACATAATCGGCAACTGGGATTTGGAGCTGTCTGTCTCTAGGGTGTCCGATACCTATTCTCAGACGGGCAAAATCGGAGCTGCCGAGGCAAGATACGATACTTTTCAGACCGTTGTGCCCGGCAGAGCCCCCGCTGATCTTTAATCTTACAGTTCCCGGAAGAAGGTCAAGCTCGTCGTGGGCAACGAGAATTTCAGAGGGACTTATTTTGTAAAAAGTGCTGATAGCCGCAACAGACTTCCCGGATAAATTCATCAGAGTAGAGGGTTTGAGAAGAATAACTTCCGCTCCTCCTATCCTTGCTTTTGCAACCTCACCAAAAAATTTCCGATCCGTCTGAAATCGTGCAGCGTATTTATCAGCGACTTCATCAACGAAATGAAATCCTGCATTATGTCTGGTGCCTCTGTAGGCATCACCGATATTTCCAAGTCCGACAATCAGACGGATGCTCTTATTGCTCATTTGTATGCTTTCTTGTTTCCTTTGCCTTTACGTGAAGGTTTCTCGTAATCTTTTCCTTCTTTTTTACTCGGATAGGATTTCGGAGAGCCTTCCCGGTCGTATCTTACTACGCACTGACGTCCCTTTATGAAAGCATCTCTCAGAGCGTAAATGACATCCTGTGCGACATTCTCATCAACTTCAACGAGAGAGAATCTGTCTGCGATATCAATAGAACCGATTAACTTTGAAGGTATCCCTGCTTCGTTAGCAATGGCGCCGACAAGATCTTGAGGACGGACTCCGGCTTCACGACCGGCTCCGATGAAGAGACGTACCATGCCTTGTGACAGTTCACGAGGGCCTCTCTCTTTACGCGGTGTACGCTCTCCTCTTTCACCTTTATCGCGGCGTTCTTCTCGAGGCGTTTTCTTCCAGGAAAGATCATCAGGAAGTTCGATCTCGGAAACATCCTTCCAATTTGCTTCATTCGCGAACTTCACGGCGGCTGCCGCAACGTCAAGAATATCGAACTCATCTGCAAGGTTCTCAACAACGGAGCGATACTTACCCAAGTCAGACTCATTAACCAGAATCTCGTGAATAGAGCTCCTAGTCAGGTCCAGCCTCTTTGCGTGTACATCCGTAGCCGTAGGAACAGAAAGCAAGGTGATCTTTCTCTTTGTCAATCGCTCGATGTTCTTAAGCAAGCGGCTTTCACGAGGTTCCAAAATCGTAATCGCAGTGCCTTCTCGGCCTGCTCGTCCGGTTCTTCCTATGCGGTGGACGTATGTTTCCGCAGAAGAAGGGATACCGAAATTGATGACATGAGTCAGGTGATCAATATCAATTCCTCGTGCAGCGACGTCTGTCGCGACAATGACATCTACCTGTTCGGCTCTTGCGCGTTTCATCACTCGGTCGCGCTGGGCTTGGTCTAAGCCGCCGTGAAGGGGCTCGACACTGTAGCCTCTTCCGCGGAGGGATTCCGCAAGTTCATCAACCTCGTTTCGCGTACGTGCGAAGACAATGGCAAGTCGAGGACTTTCAATGTCCAAAATTCGTCCCAATGCTGCAGTTTTGTGATTACGTCCGACGATGTAAGCGGACTGCTTAACTTTCGGTTGTTCTCCTTCCGGAACTTTTTCTTTCGGAATGAGGATGTGGAAGGCATCATGCAAATGATTTTCAGCAATCTTTGCAATTTTCGGCGGTAATGTCGCCGAGAAGAGTGCGGTCTGGCGTTTTTCCGGAAGGGCTGCAAAAATCGCTTCCAAATCTTCGGCAAAGCCCATGTCCAGCATCTCATCGGCTTCATCCAGCACGACCGCTTTAATTTCAGTCAGGTTAAGCGTTCCTCTGCGGATATGGTCAAGAGCTCGACCCGGAGTTGCTACAACGATCTGAACACCTCTGGAAAGGGCTTTGATTTGGCGGGAGTAATCTTGTCCGCCGTACACTGGCAAAACATAAACGCCTGAACTTCTGGCAAAGCTGTTAATGGCTTCCGAAACTTGAATACAAAGTTCTCGGGTCGGTGTGAGAATTAACACCTGAGGTTTTCCAGGTTCGGTATCCAAACAATAGCGTTGAATCAGCGGAAGTGAAAAGGCGGCCGTTTTCCCGGTTCCGGTGGCAGCCTGACCCAGAACATCTCTCCCTTCTAAAAGAACCGGGATAGCTTTCGTCTGAATGGGCGTCGGTTCTTCAAAACCTAAAGAAGAAAGAGAATTAACAAGCTTTTCTGAGAGCCCTAACTCTAAAAAGGGATTGGCGGACAATTATTTACTCCGAACTTGCGCATTACTAAGTGATGGCACATTATGGATAAAAAAATACGCCGCAGACCTCTGCGGCGTACATTTTGAGCAACTTAAAGCTTAATAAATTAAGCCTTTTCTGCGCCTTCCTCTGCGGATTTTTCAGCAGTGGCAGGAACGGCATCAGCCGGAACGGCAGGAGCTTCGTCAGCGGTGCTTTCTTCAGCAACGACGACGGCAGAAGCAACTGTCGGATCTTCCTCAGGCTTCAGAACAGCGGTGACGCCTTCCGGAAGAACGAGGTCAGAAACGTGAACAGGTTTATCGACAGTAAGGCCGGAGAGGTCGACTGTGATGAATTCAGGCAGCTGATCCGGCAAGCAGGAAACCAGAAGTTCTGTAAGAGCGTGGTTAACGTTGGTCTTATCAACTGTAACAGCCGGAGATTTTTCTTCACCGACGAAATGCAGAGGCACATTCATGCGGATCTGTTCATCGGCGGAAATACGCTGGAAATCGATGTGCAGAACCTGCGGTTTGTACGGATGCATTTGGAAAGAACGAAGCAGGACACGTTCGGACTTGCCGTCAAGAACCATCTCAAGGATGGAAGCATGGAATTTTTCCTTGCGGAGAGCATGGAAAATTTCGTTGTGATCAAGTTCGATAGGGGTAGCAGCAACCTTACCACCGTAGACGATGCCAGGAAGCTTTTCCGCACGGCGAAGGCGGCGGCTCGCACCCGTACCTTGCGCTTTACGTGTGACAGCAGTGAATTTCATTTAAATAAACTCCAAAAATAAAACTGTCAGCCGCGACCAGCCGACAGTGGGGTACCTATTCGGCAAACAAACTGCTTACCGAGGACTCGCAAGCAATGCGAGAAATTGTTTCGCCCAGAAGAGAAGAGCAGGACAGCTGTCTGATCTTCGGGCAGTCAAGTGCGTCTTGACGAAGCGGGATTGTATCAGTAACAACGACCTCATCAAGCGCGGAATTTGTAATTTTTTCTACGGCGTTGCCGGAGAAAACCGGGTGTGTTGCATACGCAAGCACTCTCTTAGCGCCGCGGGCTTTAAGCGCATCTGCGGCATGACAGAGCGTTCCGGCGGTATCAACGATGTCATCGACGATTACGCAAGTGCGGCCTTCGATTTCTCCGATGATATTCATGACTTCGGAAACGTTGGCTCTGGGACGGCGCTTGTCGATAATTGCAAGATCGCATTCCATGCGCTTTGCAACGGCGCGAGCACGAACCACACCGCCAACGTCAGGAGATACGACAACCAGATCAGAATAGTTATGTTTCCACAAATCACCTAAAAGGATCGGGCTGGCATAAATATTGTCTACCGGAACGTCAAAGAAACCTTGGATTTGGTCTGCATGAAGGTCCATCGTCAGAACGCGGTCGATGCCGGCTGCCTGAAGCATATTGGCAACAACCTTCGCACTGATGGCCACACGAGTGGAACGAGGGCGTCTGTCCTGACGTGCATAGCCATAGTAAGGAATAACTGCAGTAATACGAGCAGCGGATGCTCTGCGCAGCGCGTCAACCATAATGACCAATTCCATCAAATTATCATTTGTGGGCTGGCAGGTTGGCTGGATGATGAAAACATCGCGGCCGCGAACGTTCTCATTTAATTCGACCTGAACTTCCCCGTCAGAGAAGCGGCTGACCGTGGCACGGCCAAGAGGAATATTGAGGTGTTGAACTACAGCTTGTGCTAATTTCGGGTTAGCGTTGCCTGAGAAGACCATCAGGCTGTCTGGAACCATTTGGACCATGATTGTGCTCGATCAACTGAGTGAAAAAACGCAAAAATAAAAGACGAGAAGCTCGTCCGAAAAATGGCAGGGGAGGAAGGAGTCGAACCTTCGCATGCCGGGATCAAAACCCGGTGCCTTAACCACTTGGCTACTCCCCTACGTACAGCAGACTTAAATCAAACCCAGTCATAAAGCGGGTGAAATTTAAGACTCCTGAATGCCCATTGTCTCCAACCTATGGGTAGATTAGAAATCAAACGCACTTCTGCGCCCGATTTTACCGCGTAAAACACTGCTGAACCTGAGCCGGTCATTCGGGCTTTGCCTAACTGCTTCAAACAGTTAATCGCCTCTCTCACTGAGGGACAGATCTCTGCTGCCACAGGTTCGAGGTCGTTATGCCCGAAATCTAGCGGCAGGCGAAGCAAAGCCGCGCTAGAGGAATTCGTAATTCTGATGGAATCCGTGTCCCTTGTCAAATTAGGACTTTTGAACACCTCCGCCGTGGGCACACTTGTACCGGGGAAGACTACGGCACCCTCGAAATCGTCAATAACGACGGGGGCCAGCACTTCTCCGACACCTTGGGCAAAGGCGGTTTCGCCGAAGATAAAAAAAGGAACGTCGGCTCCAAGCGGTACTGCCAGGTTTAAAAGTTCGTTACGTTTTTTATGAATATTCCACAGTCTATTGAGCGCAATCAGGCATGTAGCTGCGTCTGAGGAACCGCCGCCCATGCCGGCTCCGTCAGGGATGTGCTTACGAACGGTGATGCGCACGCCTTGATCAGGAGCGAACTGCTGCATGAGCTTTGCTGCTCGGTAACAGAGGTCCTTTTCCAAAGCCCAGCGGATATCGCCTTCCCGAATGATTTGAGGTTCATCAAGAACTTCAAAGTCGAGATAGTCGCACAAGTCGATCATGCTGAAGACGGATTCAAGCAAGTGCATCCCATCCGGTTTTCTGCCGACGACGTGCAAAAACAGATTAAGTTTTGCCGGGGCCGGCAGATTCAAGCAGCATTTCACGGTTCTCTCCTCGGGAGGATTGTCAGCGTCACTTGAGAATCAGTCGAGGGCACATAGCCTTCGGCTCGAATGCGAAGAGCACCACCCTTATCTTCGGAACTTACTTTCCAGTCGTAGGAATTGAAGTCATCGGCATTTCTTTCGTTTTTAAGCCAAGCAAGAATGCGATCGACACTTAAAGGTATTCCGATGACCTGATAAACCAGAGCTGAGGAGTTTCGCGCTTTGATGGTCTCATTGTCCGAGTTGATCAATGTGCATTCATTCTGAGTTTCTTCGATAGAGGCGATTTTGGTTCCGAAGGGTCCGTTTATGTTCAGAATTTTCTTCTCAGGCAGAACGATCAATCGAAAAGATCCGCTGTGCCTGTCTACCGAAGTTCCGGATTTAGAGGCAACCGAGAACCGCCCTGTCCACAATTCTGCGTTTTGAGGAGTGAGGGCGGTACAGGAGCACAGTAAGAATAGGCAGAGAAATGCTAAGCAATTAATTTTGCGCATTTGGTATCTTTAGGCGTTTTTTCAATGTGGTGAGCTCTGCTGCATCGGGCCAAAGCTTCTCGGCCTCTTTCAGAACTTCAGCAGCTTTGCGTTTATTGCCCTGGACCCAATAAACCTCGGCAAGGTGCAAATAAATATCAAGCTCTTTTTGCAGTTTCAGCGCATCGTTCAAATATTCAATTGCTTTAGTGTATTTTTTCTGCTTAAAGGCCAACCAGCCTTTAGAGTCCAGAATGTACGGATTTCTTGGATCGAGCTGATAGGCCTGATTGATATAACGCTCTGCTTCCTTGATGCGTTTTGTCTGCTCCAAGAGTGTGTAACCAAGCGAGTTATAAGCATTGGCAAAGCCCGGATCGATTTCTATTGCTTTCTTTAAATGGAATTCTGCCGTTTTAATATCGTCCAGCCGTTCAGCAAGCATAGCGGCTTCGTAATGAAGCGCCTTGGAGTAGGGCATAGAGATCAGCGAAGCATTCAGTGCATCAAAAGCAGCCTTCTCTCCTTTAGTTTCCAGAAGGATTCGAGCTTTAAACAAGGCGGCCTCTTCCACGATAGCGGGTTCCTGATCTTCTTTTATCGTCTCGAGCGCCTTCAGGGCGTCATCCCATTTGGATTCGCGAGAATAAATATTTGCCGTCTGGAGGGCCGCGGCAGCGGTTAATTTTCCCTTGACTTTAGATGCGTAATCCAGAGCTTTCGGAAGCTCTTTTTCATCCGCGGCAATATCGCTCAGCAGCAGATAAGCGCGGGAGAGATTTTCGTCGTCCGGGTTATTTTTCAGACGTTCAACAACGGACTCAAGAATGGCTTTTGCTTTCTTAGCGTCGGAAATCTGAACATAACTGATCGCGAGGGCAATCAAATAACGATCATCATTTCTATATTCTTTTTCTAAAGAATCCAAAGCTGCGAAATTCTTTGTCTGGAAGAGCAGCTGAGAGTAAGCATCACGGATGCGTACAGCCTTCGGATTTTTCTTGAGATAACGAGCCAGGATTTGCTCTGCCTCTTTTGGATTGGTTCGAAGCAGAGTACTTCCGTAGGTTAAGACCGTATCTTCATTCTCAACGATTTTGAATGCGTTCTTAGCGTACTTTTCAGCGGCCGCCACGTTCCCGTTTAAGGCCTCCAGCCGGGCTAATCCGAGCTGGGTTTGATAGAACTTGGAATATTTTCCCGTAACCGTTCGGAAAAAAGACAAAGCCTTTGCTTTGTCCTTCATCAAAGCCAGCTGGGTCTGGAGCTTAATAATTTCGGCCCCTTTGTCTTTAGATTTGGCCAAGAAGGCTGCTGCGGTGCCGGCGACTTTATCCAGTTGATTGGAAACAATGCCGCTAGCGATAAAGGCCTCCTGAGCCTTAGGGTTATCCGGTGAGAGTTTGATCCATTCGGAGACAGCTTTTCGAAACTCTTTCGGCGCATTTGAAGCAAGCGCGATTTGCGCTGCGCGCTCGGCGATTCTCGGATCTCCGGTTTCTTCAGCTAACGTAAGGTAAGTCTGGTAAGCCGCGCCGGGCTGGCCCCTCTGAAGGGCAATCTCACTCGCAATAAGCTGAAAAAGAATGCGGCTCGTCAATTTAACTTCAGGAATTGACGGGTCAGAAGAGGCCCCCTCATTTTCTTTGACGACTGATTCTTCTGCCGTATTTTTCGCAGCGGCGGCAGCCTGAGGTGTGGCTGGAGAATGTTCTGCGGCAATCGTTCGGTCCCCGGTCAAAGGAACACCAAGCGCGATTAATAACGCCGAAACGAGAATAAATTTCAATTTGCCGGGCACACCAAACACCATTTCTTAGAAAGAAGTTACTGATTCGGGAAGTGTAGCCGAAACAAATGAAGGCTAGCTTTTCGGCGACAGCTTTGTTCCCAAAAAGCAAAGAACCCGCCTCTGTTGAAAGGCGAGTTCCGGATGGTTAATGACGAAAGATTTTAAGAGGCGGTACGTTTGGGAAGCAGAGGCTTAGTCTGACCCCTTAAGCCGACGAGCGAAAGAACCGTCATGAGTGCTAACTGAGGGCCGAGGTAAGAATCGGTCGAGTCATACCATTCAGTCAGACTGTGGTTGTGTCCTTCGGATCCGCCTCCGCCGATCGTGGTTGCAGGAATGCCTAAGCTAAGCGGAACATTTTGGTCGGTGCTGGCGCAGTCATAGGAGCGCAGCTCAATGCCGACGGCTTTCATTGCGCCGCGTGCGGCCAAAAGGACAGGACTGGAGTCGGGCTGATCTCCGGCCGGACGATGTCCGATCGGATCAATAATGACCTTAATCTTATTTTCTTCGGAAGCGTTCCAGCGCTTGTTTTCTTCTTCGCAAGCCTCGGTTAGCAGCGGAAGGACCTTATCGACAATCTTGTTTAATTCCTCATTATTGATAGAGCGGGTGTCGATTTCCATCGTGGCTTTTGCGGCGATGGAGTTAACGGTAGAGCCGCCGACGACGGTACCTACAGTGAAGGTTGTTTTCGGAGTCTCAGGAACGGTGAGATCAGCTATTTTTGCAATGGCTCGGCCCAATGCGTGCGTGGCGCTGGGGATGCCGAATGCTGCCCAGCTGTGCCCTCCGGGTCCTTCATAAGTGACGCGGAAACGTCGAGAACCGGTAGAGCCATGGAGGAGCCGAGCAACGCAGGCAGAGTCCACGGAAATAAAGCCGTCGATATGTTCTTCCTTGGAAGAGAATAAATATTTTCCTCCGCGCAGGTCGCCGTTGCCTTCTTCTCCTACGCTTCCGATGAAGAGCAGATCCCCTTCGGTCTGGATATTGAAATTCTGAAGAGTACGCAGCACCTCTAACACGACGGCCAGGCCGCGGGCGTCATCCGAGATTCCGGGCGCGTAGTACTTTGTTCCTTCCCGGCGAACTTTTACGTTCGTTCCGGCCGGGAAGACAGTGTCGAGATGGGCGCCTAAAACTAAACGCGGGCCGTTGCCTTTACCCGGACGAATGCCGATAACATTGCCTTCTCTATCAATTCGGACATTGGTCAGACCCAGCTCACGAAGTCTGTCTGCAAAGTAAGCGGCTCTGACTTCTTCATGAAAAGGCGGAGCTTCAATCTCTGTCAGGGCGATCTGGTCGGCCATGGTGAGCTGCTCTTCTTCTTTAATTTGTTTCAGGGCATCTTTAACAACGGGATTGTTTTCCAGGATTTTGAAAGTTTCATTAACATTTTCAGGAAGAGGCGGAAGAACCGGGGCTTCTTTTAGCAATGGACCGGACATGTAAGCTCCTAAGAATAAAGAAACGAGCTTTCGATAATAGCGGTAAGTGGGTGATTTAACAAGAAATATCGTGTTACAAAATCCTCCAACTATTTCTAAATGTTAATTAATTGAAAAATATAGAAAAAATATTAAGAACAAGAAAAGCAGACCCAAAATGATTTTTTAAGGTTGCGAAACCCTCTCAATTACTCTATCTTATCGGAACAAACTTTTTAAGGAGTAATACTCATGTCTTTAGTAGGCACCCAGCTTCAGCCCTTCAGCGTTGAGGCCTTCCAGGGCTTCGAATTCAAAAAAATCACAGACGCAGACCTGAAAGGCAAATGGTCCGTGGTTTTCTTCTATCCGGCCGACTTCACGTTCGTCTGCCCGACGGAGCTTGAAGACCTCGCTGATAACTATGCTGAGTTCAAAAAGATCGGCTGCGAAATTTATTCCGTTTCCACCGACACACACTTCACGCACAAAGCCTGGCACGATTCCTCCGAAGCCATCAAGAAAGTCGAATTCCCGATGCTCGGCGATCCGACAGGTCAGATGACTCGTAACTTCGGCGTCATGATCGAAAGCGCCGGCCTTGCTCAGCGCGGTACTTTCGTGATCGATCCCGAAGGCCGTATCGTCATTTGCGAAATCCATGACGAAGGCATCGGACGCGACGCCAAAGAGCTTCTCCGCAAGGTTCAGGCTGCCCAATTCGTCGAAGCAAACCCCGGAATGGTTTGCCCGGCTAAATGGAAACCCGGTCAGAAGACCTTGAAGCCCTCCATTGACTTGGTTGGCAAGATCTAATTCTGACGTCGTTCAGATTTGAATGAAAGAGGGGCCGCAATGCGGCCCCTTCGGTTTTTCACTCTCGTTTACTGGACGGTCCTGGCGCTGACATCTTTCTCCAGCTGAGCCGCTGCCGCTTTACAGATCTCTCTGTCTTTCCAAGCCCAAGCTCGGAACAAGAACTGACGGTATTCCTTTTCTTCCGGTGACTGTTCGGACTGACTCTCGTCCAAGTTTTGGGAATACGTAAAATTCAGGGCGTAGCCCTCAGAGGCTTCTTCCAAAACAATCTTTAGCTGTGACTCCGTACCGGTGGCCGTTGCGTCAATCGTCGTTGTGATGGATTTTTCCGGATCCAGTTCGTGATGTTCAACGATGGTCTGGCCGCCGTTTTGACCGGAAAGTTTGATTTCCAGGTCGATCTTCTCCTTCTTTCCGACAGTTTCAGTCTTTAAAGGCTTGCTGTCGAGGAAGAAGTCCAGGTATTCGTGTCGGTTCAGATAGGCCGTCTTGAGGGCTTCCCAGACCTGTTTACAGGTTACGCCTGCCAGTTGGGGATCGATATCGCATAAAGCGATGCTATGTTGAAAAACCTCTTTTAAAGCCATGATGTTAATGTTCCTTTTTTGCTGAGAGCGCAGCCTGTTCTTTACTGCGCTGAATACGTTTTTCCAGCCAGATGCTGTATCGAGACATGATTAGGCTGAATACAAAGTAGATGATGGCAATAAACAGATAGCCTTCTAAGAAGAAATTGCGCCAATTGGGATCGCCCAAAGCAAGACGCAGACTGCCGGTCAAGTCGTACATGGAGACGATGGTCACTAAGGATGTATCCATAAACGTCGAGAGCAGATTATTCACAAATGCTGGGATGACAGTGACCAATGCCTGCGGGAGGATAACCGAAGTGTAGATTTGGTACTTTGATAGACCCAGTGATGCGGCCGCCTCATATTGTCCTTTAGGAATCGTCTGAAGACCGCCTCGAATGGTCTCTGCCATGTAAGCAGCCTGGAAAAGAACGATACCGATCACAATTCTCCAAAACGCATCGATCCTAAATCCGGGCGGAAGAATCAGCGGAAAGATGAAGGAGGCGACAAATAAAACGGTAATCAGAGGGACTCCGCGCACGAGTTCAATGTAACCGATGCAAAGCATCCGGACAGCAGACATTTTGGAGCGCCGTCCGAGAGCGAGAAGAATACCCAGCGGAGTGGACGCCGTCATACCGAAGAGCGTCAGAATAATTGTCAGCGGCAAACCGCCCCAGTAGTCCGGATCAATTTTTGAAAGGCCGAAACAGCCGCCCAACATCAGTACGAAAAAGGCGCCGAGGACAAGAATCCAGCCGACCGTCAGGATTTTGCATCCGGTGCGGTTCCAAAGCTGAGGAAAAGCTGAGATGACGAGCATCAAGATAACGCCGCCGGTTGCCGCTGCGGCTCTCCATTGTTCGTCGTAAGGGAAGCGGCCGAATAAGATTAAGCGCCATTTCTCCGCGACGAAGCCCCAGCAGGCCCCGTCATGATTATTCATGCACGCTTTAAAGTCAGCTCTGAAAATGGCGTCCGAAACGCCCCATTTCCAGGCATACCAGCCTGCCGCTCCGATAAGGAGGAACAAACCGATCGTCACAACGGAGGCAATCGGGGAGTAGAAAAACGATCTCCAGAGGCTGGCGGGGAAAGCATTTTGAGGCTGTTTCATCGGCTTCCCCTAATAACAATTCTGTTGATGCTGTTCATCACGACAGAAATCACCAAGTTTAAGAACAGATAAACAGACATGATGATGACGATGACTTCCAGCGCCTGGCCGTTGAGGTTGATGGTCGAGTTGCCGATGGAAACCAAGTCCGGATAGCCTACGACGACAGCTAAAGAAGAATTTTTCGTAAGGTTCATGTATTGACTTGCCAAGGGCGGGACGGCAAGTTTGAGAGCCTGGGGAAAAATGACGTAGCTGATAGCTTCCAAGCGCGTCATCCCGAGCGCCTCAGCGGCATGCCATTGTCCTTTCGGCACGGCTAATACGCCTGCTCGGATAATTTCGGCGATCGACGAAGAAGTAAAGAATGTCAGGCCGATCCAAAGCGCCAAAAATTCCGGCGAGAGGGAAGCTCCTCCTTCGATAGCGAATCCCTGCAGTTCCGGTTTGGACCATCCGCCGAAGATCCCGAAGCACAGCCAGGCGGCGCCTCCGACGACAAGGGCCGTCGAAAGCGAAAAAACCGTCGAAATCAAACCTGTGTAAATCTTGAGGAAAAGCGGTCGGGTGAAGAAGAAAGCCAAGCCTGCAGCGATAAAAGACCAGACGCAGGCCGTACCGTTCAAAACCGGTACGGCGAATTGGAGTCCTGCCTTAGAAAGCAGCCCCCATGAGCCGAATTTCACCGCTTCCATGGAATCAGGAAGGAGCTCGGTAATGATCAAGTAAATGAGCAGCAGCTGAACAATCAAAGGAATGTTGCGATAAAACTCGACGTGAGCCGCACCCAGAAACTTCAAAAGAGGATGCTTGGATAACCTCATTAAGCCGATGATGACGCCGAGCACCGTCGCCGTGATAATAGAAACGACGGAAACTTTGATGGTGTTAAGCAGCCCGACAAGAAAGGCTTTGAAATAAGCTTCCGTAGAACTAAAAGAGATGAGCGACTCACCTATTTCAAAACCTGCCTGTTCATGGAGAAAGGCGAAACCGGAGTGGATATTTCTAGCCGCGAGATTGGCAGAAATATTAAAGATGAAGCTGCCGAAAATGATGGTGAGGACAACAAGAATGGCCGACTGCCAAATAAATGCCTTGCGCTTTCTGGTCGCTTCTCTTCTGTGCCAAGCGGCGTCACCGTGCGGGTGATTCATTATCGTTTACTAACTGGTTTTCAATACTGCGGAATTGCGGCAGGAACATTAAATTCCCTGCCGCAATCAAATATAAATCAAAAATGAAATTGATTAGCGGACGGGAGGTGCGTAGAGGATGCCGCCGTTTGTCCATTGGTTATTGATTCCGCGGGGAAGCGCCAGCGGTGTCTTCGGTCCTAAGTTTCTTTCAAAACTTTCTCCGTAGTTGCCGACCTGTTTGACGATGCGATAAGACCAATCTTTATCCAGTCCGAGGAGCTTGCCCATATCTTCGCCGGAGCCGAGGAGGCGCTTTACATTCGGATCTGTTGAAGTCTTGCGCAGTTCATCCGCATTTGCCTGAGTGATGCCTTTTTCTTCAGCTTCGATGAAAGCATTCAGCACCCAGCGGGCAATCTGGAACCATTCGTTATCGCCGCGGCGGACGGAAGGTCCGAGCGGTTCTTTGGAAATCACTTCGGGCAGAATCACATAATCATCGGGATTAGGTGCTTTTGTTCTTGCGCCGGCCAAGTCGCTCATGTCGGTTGTGTAAACCTGGCATCTGCCGGAAAGGAAGGCGCCTTGAGTGGCTTCTGTGGTATCAAACAGAACGGCTTTGTATTTCATGTCGTTAGACTTGAAATAGTCAGCGACACTGGGCTCGCTGCTGGTGCCTGATTGAACGCAGATTGTGGCCCCGTTCAGCTGCTTAGCGGATTTTACGTTTAATTTCTTCGGAACCAGGAAACCCTGTCCGTCATAGTAGTTTGTACCGACGAAGACGGCGCCGAGAGAGGCGTCGCGAGTGAGGTTCCAGGTGGTATTTCTGGCGAGGACGTCAACTTCACCGGCTTGAAGAGCGGAGAAGCGCTGCGGGGAGTTCAAGGGGACAAATTTCACCTTATTGGCGTCGCCTAAAACCGCGGCAGCTAAAGCGCGGCAATAGTCAACATCTAATCCTGTCCAATTGCCTTTGCTGTCCGCATTTGAGAAGCCGGGCGCAGCGGTATTGACACCACACACGACTACGTCGTTTGCCTTAACTTTGTCCAAAACCGGACCTGCGAAAGCAGGAGCGGCAAGAGAGAGGGATACGGCCGCCAAGGCGCTGGCCAGAATGGTTTGATTCATTTGAGATTCTCCGGTTGGAAAGATGATTAATTTTTAACACATTGAAACCCGCTTCAACCGTCTTTGAGGGAAAACTTGTGGGTACGGCCTTTCATTTCAATGGAATTGCCCATTTTTAGACGGTCGGGAGATTAATTCGCATTAAAAGGTACAAACTGAGACGATCACACAGGGGACTTGTTATGGAATACAAGGATTACTACAAAATTTTAGGCGTGGATCGTTCAGCATCGGAAGCCGATATCAAGAAGGCCTTCCGGAAGCTGGCACATAAATATCACCCGGATGTCTCCAAAGAAAAGGATGCTGAAGCCAAGTTCAAGGATGTGAACGAGGCCTATCAAACTCTGTCCGATCCGGAAAAGAAAGCCGCTTATGACCAACTCGGTCAGCGCAGAGAAGGAAGCAACTTTGAACCGCCGCCCGGATGGAGCGGTTTCGGCGGCGCTTCGCACGGTTTTGAAGGCTTTGACTTTGGCGGAGGCGGATTTGATTTTGCTGATTTGTTCTCTCACATGGGAGGCGGAGCCCGTGCCGCACGCCCGCAGCCCGGCGAGGATTTGAACGCAGAAGTTCAAATTACACCTGAACAGGCCTTTAACGGAACCACTGTGAGCATTTCTCTTCGCGAGCCGGAAGAAACGGCTAACGGCCGGGTCCGCCATGTCACAAAGACTCTGGAAATTAAAGTTCCGGCTGGCACGATCGACGGACAGAAGATGAGAGTGACAGGTAAGGGCGGTCCGGGCTACAACGGCGGTCCGAACGGGAACCTGTACATCACAATTAACATCATTGAGGAAGGCCGTTTCAAGGTTGAAGGAAGAGACGTCTATCAGACGGTTCCTTTGGCAGACTTCGAAGCGGTTTTGGGGGCCGAGGTCGTTGTACCGACACTTTCCGGCGGAAAGATTTCCGTCAAGATTCCGGCCGGCGCCAAGGCAGGGCAGAAGATTCGTATCGGCGGCAAAGGTTTCCCGAACAAGAAAGGACCGGCAGGCGACATGTACTTGCTGATCTCGATCGTTGTTCCGCCTGCTCCTTCTGACGAAGTGAAAGAACTCTATCAGAAGATAGCGGAAGCCTCGAAATTCAACCCGAGAGAAAACCTGTAGGAGATAAACGATGAGTCAGATGATTGTTACAGAAGTGCAGACCACGTTCAGTCCCGAAGAACTGCAGGAAGTAAGCGGGCTGCCCGCTGAGATTTTTAATGAAATTAAAGATCTGGGCGCACTGGATGAATTTTTAGACCACGGTCGATATGTTTCCCGCAGTTTTGTCGTCATCCGTAAGGCCGCCAGACTGCGCAGGACTTTTGATCTTCAGAGCGACGCCTTGGCTTTATTGATCCACTACATGGCCGAAGCCGATGCTTTGAAAGACAAGATCAGACATTACCAGCTTGGGAACATCAATCCTTACTTGTAAGAGGAATTGCTAAATCTTCTTATGTTTGGACGTTCCTTTTGGTAGGCTAATACGGGAAAGGAAAGGACAAGCATGGATTTATCTTTAAAACTTTTATCTATCTTCGCTCTGATCGTGGCGGCCGCCTACTTCGCCATATCGGAAATCTCTCTTGCCGGGTCTCGCCGAGTCAGATTGACTCAAATGGTCGAGAACGGTGATAAGCGAGCCCAGGAGGTTATTAATCTTCAGGAAAAACCCGGGCCGTTCTTCTCTGTTATTCAGATCGGCATTAATGCGGTTGCTATTCTCGGCGGTATCGTCGGTGAGGCCGCTTTCACGGATGTGTTTGCCGGTTTGTTCAAGTGGTTTGTTCCTGCTCAATACTTAGAGACAACGTCGTTTTTGTGTTCATTCCTTCTGATCACGATGTTGTTCATTATCTTTGCTGACCTCCTGCCGAAACGCATCGGTCTGACGAATCCGGAAAAAATTTCCGTGCGTCTGATCGGCTCAATGCAAGTTCTCATCAAAGTTCTGAAACCGTTTGTTTGGCTTCTTACGGTTATCTCCAACGCGTTAATGAAGCTGTTCGGTCTTCCGACCCAAAACAAAAACAAAATCACCAGTGAGGACATCGTCGCGACGGTGGACGCGGGCGCAGCTGCCGGTTTAATTGCGCCGAGCGAGCAGGCCGCCATTGAGAACGTGATGGATTTGGAGAGCCGCTTGGTTCCGAGCGCGATGACGGCGCGGGAATATGTTGTTTATTTCACGCTGGATGAAAGCTATGAAAGCATCGCCAAGAAGATTGCTTCCAGCCCCCATAATAAGTTCCCCGTTTGCGATCGAGATATTGACCACGTGATCGGATATGTGGATTCAAAAGACATTCTTCGCAGAGTCATTGAAGGGAAGACCTTTTCTCTTAAAGATCAAAACTGCATTTCTTCGCTTCCCGCGGTTCCTGATTCGCTGACACTGTCCGAAGTTTTGGATCTCTTTAAGACTCAGCGATCCGACTTTGCGGTGGTGCTGAATGAGTATGCCCTGACCGTCGGTGTGATTACATTGAACGACATTATGAGTACCGTCATGGGCGAATTTGTTTTAACACCTGACGAGGCTCAGATTGTTCAGCGTTCCGACGGCTCCTGGCTGATTGACGGCGCAACGCCGATTGACGATGTGGAGCGCGTTTTCGATTTCGGTCAGCTGCCGGAAGATGAAACCTATGAGACCGTGGCCGGCTTTATGATGTATATGCTTCGCAAGATTCCGAAGTTAACCGACCACATTGAATACGGCGGTTATCGATTTGAAGTCATCGACGTTGAACGCCATAGAATTGACCAGATTTTAGTGACCAAAATCGGCTCGAAGGACGAAGATAAGAAACCTCTTCTCCCGGAGCAGTCCTCGGAGCAGGAAACGGCGGCCGAATCGTCTGCGGACGGACAGCCTAAATAAGACGAAAACGGGAGTCAGCACTCCCGTTTTCATTTAAACCAACTTTGTCCGAACGATCTTAGCTCTCCGTTTTCTTAGCGGTTTTGGCCGTGGATTTTTTGGCAGGAGCGGTCGTCTTTTTGCCGCCGGTCTTTTCTTCAAACTTAAATCCGATTTTGCCTTTACTGTCCGTGACCAAGTAAGCAGAGAATTTCCGCTTGGTTCGATTAGACACAAAGTTGTGAAGCAGATCTGTGGATCCGGTGGAAAGCAGTTTGCTCATCTCTTCTCGGCTTATCGGCTGCTGCAGAATGACTTTCGAGCTGCGGAAAGTGCACTTCTTCTTTGCGTTCGGATCGAGATGATCCTCACAGACATAGGCATTTTCCGTCTCATAGACATTCTTGCCGCAGACTGGGCATTTTCCTACGGGGTCGGTTTTGCGAAGTTCTTCGAGATCGACGGTCTCTCTCTCCGGCTTCTCTCCGAAGTCAAAGTCAATCTTGTAGTCCGGCGCCGGTCCGAGCTTGAGGACGGCAGAGAACGGTCGTCCCATTTTGCTGATGAATCCTTCGAGGGGTCCGATCTGGCCTTTTGTCAGCAGTTCGTCAACCTCTTCTGGCGCAAAGGTTCTGCCGCCCGGGTGTTTCGGAATGCTGTAATCGCAGGAAGTACAGGCGAAACGACGATAGTTTTCGACAATTTTTCCGCCGCACTTCGGGCAGGGGGCTTTCAGAGTGGCAGGATTGCTCAGAGGAACCGTGTCGGCCCCGTAGCTTTTCGCCCGATCCACAATGCTGCGGGTGAGATCACCGATCTCTTTCATAAAGTCTTTACGTGAAAGCTGCCCTTTTTCAATTTGGGACAGTTTGTATTCCCACTCGCCTGTGAGCTCGGCTTCGGAAAGCGTTTCGATGTTCAGGCCTTTAAGGAGCGTAAGGAGCTGAGAAGCTTTTGCCGTCGGAATCAGCTCGCGTCCCTCGCGAATCAAGTAGCTCTGAGCGATGAGTCCTTCGATGATTGCAGCACGAGTGGCCGGGGTTCCGATGCCTTTTTCGGACATCGCATCACGCAGTTCCGCTTCTTCAACAGTCTTTCCGGCGTTTTCCATTGCACTCAGCAGCGTCGCTTCGGTGTAGCGAGCCGGTGGTTTTGTTGCGAGTCCCAGGGCATCTGACTTGACGGCAAGCGGTGTCTCACCCTTTGTCACGGGAACTAATTCGCTGCCGGAGTCTTCGCTTGTACGCCCGTAAACTTCCAGCCAGCCGGGATGCTGCATCACTTTTCCTTCGCTCACGAAGTGGTATCCCTCAACAACCGTTGTTCGTGTTGTATTCAAGAACTGAGCCGGAGGATAAAAAACAGCGATAAAGCGTTTCGTTACTAAGTCGTAAATCTTTTGCTCGACTTCGGACAAAGCCCCTTTGGGCACTTGACCGGTCGGAATAATGGCGAAGTGGTCACTGATCTTGGCATTATTGAAGATCTTTTTGGTGAACACGACATAGTTATCCTGCAGGGCCTTTTGAGCGAACTTACCGAGGGAGGAGGTCTGAGCGACCGCACCCAAAATCTCTTTAACGGTAGGAAGGTAGTCTTCCGGCAGTGCGCGGGCATCCGTACGAGGATAGGTGAGCAGTTTGTGCTTTTCGTAAAGCGCCTGGGCAATTGACAGCGTTGTCTTAGCGGAGAAGCCGAAGCGGGAGTTGGCTTCGCGCTGCAGTGTGGTCAGGTCGTAAAGGGCCGGACAGGAAGAAGTCGAAGGTTTGGATATTTCGGTTACCGTGCCTTTCTTCTCTCTGACCGCGTCTGCAATTTTCTGCGCCTCTTCGGCGGACCAAAGCCTTTCGGCTTTCAAGTCAGGATCCGAACTCTTTTTGAAGGCAGGATCGAAGTACTTGCCCTCATATATACCGGCGTTCGCCTTAAAGTCGGCATGCACTTCCCAGTAATTGCGCGGGACGAAGCTTCGAATCTTCTCTTCGCGGTTAACAACGAGAGCCAGTGTAGGTGTCTGGACTCGGCCGACGGTCGTAAGGAAAAAACCGCCGTCCTTACTATTAAAAGCCGTCATGGCGCGGGTACCGTTAATACCTACCAGCCAGTCCGCTTCCGAGCGACTCTTGGCAGCATCCGCCAGAGGCTGCATCTGTGCGTCCGTCCTCAGATGCTTGAAGGCATCCAGGATTGCACCCTTTGTCATGGACTGAAGCCACAAACGATAAATCGGTTTCTTACTCTTGGCCGCTTCCATAATGTAGCGGAAGATCAGCTCGCCCTCGCGCCCCGCATCACAGGCGTTTATGACTTTGTCAACCTCTTTGCTCTTGAGAAGTTTTTTAAGTCCGTTCAACTTGGTTTCGGACTTTTTAATCGGAGCAAGATCAAAGTGAGAAGGGATGACCGGAAGATTGGCGAAGCTCCATTTACCTCTTTTTACTTCGTATTCTGCCGGCTCCTTGAGTTCGAGAAGGTGACCCACAGCGGAAGCAACAATATAAGAATCTCCCTCGTAGTGGTCTCCGACTTTTTTTAAACCGCCGATCGCCCTTGCTATATCTCCTGCAACAGACGGTTTTTCGGCGATGACAAGTGTTTTGCCCATTTTTAATCCAATAATTATGTACTTATGTCTTTTTCTAAATTAGCACTTTTTCAAAGACGCGGTTATTTCTTTTCCGTTAATCAACATGTAACAGGTGTTTTAGTCCGTATATAAGTACTTGCTGCGACGAGTATTATTAAAGGTTTACAGATAACAAATTGATTTTTGGAGCATAAAGTTGGCTTTACTTCCGATTCTTAAATATCCTGATCCGCGGCTCGCAACAAAGGCAGCAACGGTTACGGAGTTTGACGACAAACTCAAGCAGCTTGCCGCCGATATGGCCGAAACGATGTACAAAGCTCCCGGCGTAGGTCTTGCCGCCACACAGGTCGATCGCCACATTCGATTGATTGTGATTGATATTACCGAAGAGAAGAATGACCTGAAGGTCTTGGTCAATCCGGAACTTGTTGAGTCAAGCGAAGAGACTAAACCCTGGGAAGAAGGATGCTTATCGCTTCCGGGTATTTACGACAAGGTCACCCGACCGGCTCAGGTAAAGATCAAGGCTCAGGACCTGGAAGGAAACTTTTTTGAATTGGAATGCGACGGACTTTTAGCCGTCTGCGTTCAGCACGAAATGGATCACTTAGACGGTTTGGTTTTTGTGGATCATTTGAGCATGCTTAAGAAACAGCGTATTCGCCACAAGATTCGCAAGATGCGTCTTGAAGAAGAGCGGGCCGCTAAGGAAGAGGCCTAAGTTAGGCTTCCGCCTGCCAAACGTGAGAGGCGATTGACCGCGTGATTGTTTCGAAATGGATCGGGGGCAAGTCGTGTCCCATGCGCGGCAGGGAGATGAATTCAGACTTAGGAATTAAGTCAGCAACTTCTTTTCCCGCCGCCAGCGGCAGGAGGGGATCGTCCTCGCCGTGGATGACTAATGTCGGTGCGGTAATACGAGCGATGTCGCCGGATCGGTCTCCGCTTGCCAGAATCGCCAGGAGCTGACGTTCTCCAGCAGCCTGATCAATCTCGTAGCGGCTCATTTCGTGAAGGAGTTCATGCTTTTCCTGCGCAGAGTACTCATAACTCGGACTTTTCAGCGTCATAAACACTCTTTCTAAATGCTTCTCTCTTCCATCCTCGGTCGACAGGTCTCCCGAGTGCATCAGGATTGAATAAATCGCGCGCAGTTTTCCTAGGCCTGTTCTCGGGTTGCCCGAGGCTGACATGACGGAAGTGAGGGACGCGACTCTCGAGGGTCGGATCGATGCGAGGGTCTGACCGATCATTCCTCCCATCGAGGCTCCTACAACATGCGCTCTCTGGAGCTTTAGTTCGTCCAGCAGCTGCACTAAGTCGAGGGCCATATCTTCGAGGAGGTAGGGCGCCTGGACGGGCAGGCGAAGGAGCGTCCTGCCGATGGCGGCAGGAACGGACATAGACGTTTTCAGATGAGAAAAGTGCTCGGACAAGCCTGCATCTCGGTTATCAACTGTGATGACGCGAAGGCTCTTTTCCAGCAGCATGGAAATAAAGCTCCGGGGCCAGCCGGCCGCCGGCATTCCCAGTCCCATGATTAAGAGAACGGCCGGAAGCTGTTTATCGCCGAACACCTCGTAGTGAAAGCGTCCCGTTTTTAAATGAGCAAAAGGCATGAGCAAACCACCGAAAATAGTCAGCATTGATTATGAAACAATCAGCTCCGTCATTACAATTTCAATTCTGATTCGGGTTAAGAGGACAAGATGAGAATAATTTTTGCAGGAACGCCGGAGTTTGCGGCAAAAGCCCTTGAGGCATTAATTCAGAGCGAACATGAAGTTGTGATGGTTTTATCTCAGCCGGATCGCCCTGCAGGGCGCGGACGCAAGCTGAAAGAAAGCGCTGTGAAGGCGCTGGCCAAGCAGCATCATATTCCGGTTTACACCCCGCTCACCCTCAGAGTCGAAAAAGGCGGCGAGGAAACGGCCGAAGTCCTGGCAAAAATGCAGGAAGCAAACGCGGACGTCCTCGTTGTGGCGGCTTATGGTCTTATCGTTCCTCAGTTTGTTCTTGATATTCCCTCGGGCGTTCTGCCTCAAAAGTATCCGACGCTGAAGGCTGTAAATATTCACGGCAGTCTCCTTCCGCAATGGCGCGGGGCGGCACCGATTGCGCGAGCCATTGAGCGGGGAGACAAGGAAACTGGCATTACGTTGATGCAGATGGATGCCGGACTTGATACCGGACCCATGCTGATGAAGCGTTCCGTGGAAATTACGCCCGAGGATACGGCCGGCGATCTTACCGAGACGCTTTCCCGCGTCGGAGCCGAGTTGCTGATAGAGTATTTGCGGGATCCTGAAGCTTTTCCTCCGCTCCCTCAGCCGGAAGGCGCCACTTACGCCTCCAAGCTTGCGAAAGCGGAAGGCAAGATTGACTGGACGGCGTCTGCCGATAAGATTGCCGATAAGGTCAGAGCTTTTAATCCGGTTCCGGGCTGTTTCTGCACCTGCGGCGACGAGGTTCTTAAGATTTGGATGGCTTTTGCCGAACCGGAAAAGAAAACCGGCGAGGCCCCGGGAACAGTCATTGAAAGCGGTGCAAAAGGGATTCTAGCTGCCTGCGGCGGCGGTTCTGTTTTGCGTATTACCCGTCTGCAGAGACCCGGCGGAAAACAGCTGGATGTTCGAGACTTTATTGCCGGTCATGCCTTTTCCAAAGGGGAGGTTCTTAAATGAGTTCCGCCTCCTTAGCCGTCACTCTTACGCAGACAATTCCGCTTTGGATCGGAGTCAAAAAGGGTCTCTCGATAGAGAAGGTGCTCGAAGGACTGCCGAAGGATTCCGAAAACAGGAGCGCCTGCCAAAGCGTTCTGTACACCGCTGTACGCCAGAGAGCTCTTCTGCAAAAACTCTCTTCGGATCTCATCTCCCGCGCACCTGCTGACGACGTATTGGCGTTAATCGAACTTGCGCTGGGTCTTTTGAGCGAGGGAAAAGAAAAGCCTTTTACTGTCGTTAATGAAGCGGTGGCAGCGGCGAAGCATTCCCGCAAAATGATGAAGGCCGCAAATTTCGTCAATGCGATTTTGAGGCGATTCGGTAGAGAAAAGACTGAGCTTTTAGCGAAGGCCGAAAAGCAGCCGACGGTTCGTTTCAATGCTCCCGACTGGTGGATTCGACGCTACGAGGCTGTGTTTGGCGAACAAGCGCCTGAAATTTTTGCGCTTCAGCAAAAACATCCGCCGATGACGCTTCGCGTCAACACAAGAAAAGTATCGGTAGAAGAGGCGAAAGCCAAACTGGAAAAGGCAAGGATCCCGACAGAGCGAGTCGGAAAATTCGGCTTGATCCTTCTGTCTCCGAAGCCGGTAAAAGACGTTCCCGGTTTCACGGAGGGAGAGGTTTCTGTGCAGGATGCCGGCAGTCAATTGGCTGCCGAACTCCTTGATGCAAAGAAGGGCATGCGTGTTTTGGACGCCTGCGCGGCTCCCGGCGGTAAGACGGCTCATATTTTGGAGCTGGCCGAGGTGGATATGACAGCGCTTGAAATTGATCCCAAGCGTGCCTCCCGGATTACCGAAAACCTTGACCGACTGGGTTTGAAAGCAAAAGTGGCGGTTGCAGACGCAGGCGAGCCTAAAAAATGGTGGGACGGGCGGCCCTTTGAAAGGATTCTCCTGGATGCTCCCTGTACCGCCTCCGGAATCGTAAGAAGACATCCTGATATTCCTTGGTCAAGAAAGCCCGAGGATATTGGCAAACTTGCCCGAACTCAGGGAAAGCTTCTGGAAACAATGTGGCCCCTCCTGGCAAATAATGGCAGAATTCTATATGCCGTCTGCTCGGTTTTCCCCGAAGAGGGACCGCGCGGAATCGAGGGCTTTTGCGCACGCCATCCCGACGCCAAACTGATTCAGATCGGACCGAAAGGCGAGAAACTTTTATCGCTTGCTCCCGCAGAGAGCCTTCAGGATTCTGATTCTGTATGGCCTGCTACGCATGACGGATTCTTTTACGCTTTACTTGAGAAAATTTGATGTACCTAAAGAAACTGCTTGCGATTAGCTTCCTTGCCATGAGTGCTTCTCTAAGTGCCTTGGCTTCGGATGTTGTCGTGCCTGTCGACCCCATTATTGAGGGGCACGAAGTGCCGGCAAAGGGACTGTATTTCAGCGGCAGTTTTGAATTTGAACTGAGCTCTGAGGTTGAGGATGTTCTTCAGCGCGGTATCACGCTTTATTTCGTGATTGAAGTCGAGGTGGAAAAAAAACGCTGGTACTGGTTTGATCGCCCTATTTGCGGGATTAAAGAGACTATCCGGCTGAGTTTTAATCCTCTTACGCGCAGCTACCGCGTTGCCATCGGCGGTATGACGCAAAGTTTCGCTTCGCTGGAGGGTGCTCTCAGATTTATTAAAACGATAAATAATTTGTATGTGGGCTCCTACCGCAGTCTTAATCCTGAAGATTATGAAGCGCGGGCTCGTTTTTATCTAGATACTTCCAAACTGCCTCGCCCGTTCCAAGTAACACTGAGAAAGGATGACGGGTGGAATTTGAATTCGGGATGGTTTGACGCCGAGATTAAGGGCGCTGGGGAGAAATAAATGTCCAAGTACTTCCGGCTTGGGCTTATCGCAGTGATCGGTGTGAGCTGCGTACTGCTTTTTCTTCTGGTTTTGGCCAGTCAGAACAGTACGTTTTTCGAAAAGTACTACACGCTGCTTCTTTGGCTCAACAGCATCACTGCCCTTGTTTTTCTCGGTCTTGTCTGTGTTCTTTTATATCGGCTCTACCGCAGGGCGCAAAAGAAAAAATACGGCGTAAAAATTCTCTCAAAATTTGCGCTGGCCCTCGGTTTAACAGGCGTTGTGCCCGGGATTTTAATTTTTGCGACTTCTGTCCAGTTTCTCCATACGTCAGTCGAATCCTGGTTTGATGTCCGCGTGGAGCGTGCTCTGGATTCCGGCCTGACGCTGGGCAGAGAAGTAGTGGAGAACTTCCAGAGTTCCCTGCGAAAAAAGGCTCATGCCATTGCCAATGAGATCTCGGAGACTCCTCCGACAAACTGGCTGACGGTGCTGGATGCCGCTCGGGAGCGTCAGGGACTGCAGGAAGCGGTTTTGGTCAATTCCGCCGGTAACTTTATTACCGTCAGTGCAAGTTCATTCAGAAGCTTAGTTCCCAGTGTTCCGACGAATCGTGTTCTTCAAACAGTGCGGACACGAGGATTTTGGCAGCAAATTGACGACGAGGCAGGCGGTATGCAGAAGGCCAGGGTCATCGTGCCCGTGCCGTCCGTAGAAAGCATTGCATCATTTGCTTATCGAGCCGAGCAGCCTGACTATCTAAAGGGTCGCTCTTCAGTTTTGCAGCCGGCGGGATCCGAAACTGTTTTTCTGGAAGTCGTGGATAACGTTCCGCCTTCCCTGTCCACGAAT
Source organism: Acinetobacter sp. N54.MGS-139 (assembly GCA_000980495.1). GTDB lineage: Bacteria > Pseudomonadota > Gammaproteobacteria > Burkholderiales > Burkholderiaceae_F > Parasutterella > Parasutterella gallistercoris. Next base: position 28,369 of record LARN01000001.1, read on the forward strand.
GCCGAGACACTGATGAACGGATACAGGGATTATCAGGAAATGGTGCTTGCTCGGGCCGGGCTAAATAATATTTATCTTATTTCCCTGACTCTGGTGCTCCTGCTTTCAATGTTCGGTGCCATTGCCCTTTCTGTGATCATGGCGAACCGCATCAGTCAGCCGCTGATGATGCTGCTGGAGGGAACCCGAAAGGTCGCAGAAGGTAAATACGATCTCATTCCCGAAGTCAAAGCCGACGATGAAGTCGGGGAGCTGGCCCGCTCTTTTAACCGCATGACCGAACAGCTGGCTCAGACGCAGGCGGACCTGGTGCGGCGCGGAGCGGAACTTGAACAGGCTAAGAGCTATTTGGAACGCATTTTGGCCAAGATGTCTTCAGGCGTTATTGTTCTGAACAACGAAAAGAAGATTATCTCCGCGAATTCCAGTGCATCCCGAATTTTGGGCATTCCTCTGACCGATCGTTTGGGGTCGGAATTTGCGCAGGCGATTCCGGGCTTTGCTTCTGCGGTCGTCGAAAAATTGATGACGCAAACGGATGAGCGCACGGATATCACACTTCAGTGTGAGTATCAGCGCCCTGAAAACGCCGTGACCAAGCAAAATCTTTTTGCGAGGGCCACACGTCTTCCGATCGGGGATGCTCAGGGATACTTAATTGTTTTTGATGACGTCACCGCTCTTGTGTCTGCTCAACGCACCGAAGCGTGGGGAGAGGTCGCTCGTCGACTGGCTCATGAAATCAAGAATCCGCTCACGCCGATACAACTGGCAGCCGAGCGTGTTGAGATGAAGATCGGAGACAAGCTCGAGGGACGCGATAAAGAAATTCTGGAGCGCGCGACCAAGACAATTGTCAACCAAGTAACGGCAATGAAGCAGATGGTTAATGATTTCCGTCTCTACGCCAAGATCGGCGCTCCGCACTATGACAAGCTTGATCTGAAACTGTTTATTGAAGAGGTAGTGAAGTTTTATCAGGCAGCGGGCGTGCGAATTGATTTGTTCCTGCAGCCGGGGATTCCGCCGATTGAGGCAGATCAGAACCAGCTCCGTCAGGTTTTTCATAACCTTTTGTCGAACTCTATGGAAGCAGTGCCGGATAAAGACAAGCTGGTTGTCAGCATTCGAGCTTCGGTGGTGGAGGATGAAGGCAGTGAGGTTGACGGGGTAGAACTGGATGTTTCGGATAACGGACCGGGTTTTACCGATCAAATTCTCGAACATGCGTTTGAGCCTTATGTCACGACGAAGTCCTCCGGAACGGGACTGGGACTTGCAACCATAAAGAAAATTGCCGAGGAACATGGAGCGATGGTTGCCGCTGAAAATCGCAAAGATGCAGACGGAAGAGTCTGCGGCGCAAGGCTTACCTTTGTATTTCACCGCCTTTGGCACGAACAAAACCGACCGAATTGATTTCGTTCGGTAAAATGAAAAGAATTGTTTTATTACAAATAGAAAAACATGGCAGTAATTTTGGTTGTTGACGACGAGATCGGAATACGGGAACTTCTCTCTGAAATCCTATCCGATGAGGGCTACGGAGTTCTTTTGGCAGAGAATGCAAGTGCAGCACGCTCTGCAATGACACAGCATCCGGATTTGGTTCTGCTTGATATTTGGATGCCAGACAATGACGGTGTTTCACTCCTCAAGGAGTGGAATGCGACAGGGCAGCTTAATGTCCCGGTCATCATGATGAGCGGTCACGCCACATTGGATACGGCCGTAGAGGCGACGAAATTCGGCGCTGTAGACTTTCTAGAGAAGCCCATCGCCTTGTCTCGGCTGATCAGTTCGGTAAAAGAAGCGCTGGCCAAGAGTCCTCGTGAACCCAAGATCGGAACTGCTGCCCGTCCGCAATACAACCGCGTTGAACCGGCGCCGATACGATCCGTGACACAGGCGCCTATTCCGGCGGCTCCCGCGCCGCTTCAATCACAGGATAAATCGGGAAGTGCATCTTCCTCCCAGCTTCTTGACCAAGTGGATTTTTGTGCCCCGCTTAGAGAGGCAAGGGACCAATTCGAACGCATTTATTTCTTGAATCTCTTAAAACGCGAAAATAATAGTATTACGCGAGTGGCCAGCTTTGCAGGATTGGAGCGGACCCACTTGTATCGTAAATTGAAGCAGTTAGGAATTGAAGTCGGCAAAATCGGCAAGGCAAAAGAGTAATTCCTTGAGCGTAACTAAGGAGGAGAAATGCGGATTCTGATCATCGGAGCGGGAAAAGTCGGCTCCTCCGTCGCGGGCAATTTAGTGTCCGAATCTAACGACATTACGATTGTCGATACCAATAAAGCCAAGATTGCGGAAATTCAAAGCAATTACGACCTTCAGGGGATTGTGGGGGATGCCACTTCGCCCTCCGTTCTCGCAGATGCCGGCGCCGTAGATGCCGACATGATCATTGCTGTTACTGCGAATGACGAAACCAATCTTGCCGTAACGCTGATTGCCGAGCAGCTTTTTAATGTGCCCTCTCGAATTGCGCGCGTTCGCAATGACGAACTGAGAGAGTACCCGGCGCTTCTGTCGACTTCAGGTTTCCGTGCCACTTCGGTCATTTGGCCGGAGGAGGCGATCACCAACTACATCGTTCAGCTGATTACGTACCCTGAAGCGCTCCAAGTGATTGAGTTCTCAGACGGCGATGTGGTGCTCATGTCGGTAAAGATTGTCAGCTCTTCAAAAATGTGCGGGCGTCCGGTCAGTGCGCTGCAGGACGAACTGCCGAGGGTCAAGGTTCAGATCGTATCCATTTACCGGCAGAAGTACCGGCTGGACGATATTGACGGAAAGACTGTTTTAGAGGCGGGAGACGAGATCTTCTTTCTCACGACCAAGACGTGTGCTCATGCCGTTGTGAAGGCATTCAGAGTCAAGACGCGGCGTTCGGATCGAGTCATGATTGTCGGCGGGGGCAGTCTGGGACTGCAGCTCGCAAAAGCGCTGGATCAGGTCGAGACGGTTTCGGGCGACGCCTACAACGTCAAGATCATTGAGTCGGATCTTTCCCGCTGCCAATTTTTATCCCAAAACCTATCCAGCTCAGTCCTGGTGCTCCACGGGGATATGACCGACGAGAGCTTGTTCATTGACGAGGGCATTGCCAACACAGACCTTTTTGTCGCGGTCAGCAATGATGATGAAGACAATATTATGAGTTGTCTTCTGGCTAAGAAACTCGGTGCACACCGTGCCATCACCTTGATTAACCGCACGGATTATATTGATCTGGTTGAAGGGACCAGTATTGACATTGCTTTTTCTCCGACGGAAGCCACGCTTTCGGATCTGCTGCGGCATATCCGACAAGGAGATGTGTTATCGGCCCATACGCTGCGCAGAGGAGGCGCGGAGGTGATGGAAATTGTCGCGCACGGCTCTGCGAAAAACTCGAAGGTTATCGGGCGCACTGTCGATAAAATTGCAATGCCTCAAGGAACGGCGATCGGCTGTATTTTGCGGACCGTCAGCGGTGTTCAGGAAGTCTTTATGGCCAACGAAATGCCGGAGGTGCTGGACGGAGACCAAGTCATTGTCTTCATGGGCAACAAACGTCAGATTTCCGAAGTGGAAAAGCTTTTCGCGCCTTCCGTAGGGTTCTTCTAAGATGCAGCTGCTGCCGCCCGTTCTTCGCCTAATGCTGCTTCCCGTACTTAATGTTCTGGGACCGATCATCATCGGCTTTTCTCTGTCGATGCTGATTCCGCTGGCCTTGTCTTTATGGAAGAACGACGGGGCCTCCGCCGGCTTTGAGATTGCATTCTGCATTACTTTTTTCACCGGGCTGCTGATGTGGCTCCTGACACGGCGCTACAAGCGAGAGCTGATTCCTCGGGACGGCTTTCTTTTGGTTACGATGGCTTGGGTTCTTTTGGCCTTAGCCGCGACGATTCCTCTTTACGTCAATATTGAAGGCATTTCCTTTGTCCATGCGTTCTTTGAGGCGACTTCCGGTATTACGACGACCTGCGGCACCATTCTCTCAGGGCTGGACAGACTGCCGCTCAGCGTGAATTTTTGGCGGTGTTTCCTTGCCTGGATGGGCGGTATCGGAATTCTGGTGATGGCGGTAGCAGTGCTGCCTCTGTTGGGTGTCGGCGGCTCACAGATTTTCCGGGCAGAAAGCTCGGGTCCGATGAAAGAAGGCCGGCTCACGCCTCGTATTGCCGATACGGCGAAGGCTTTCTACAACATTTATTTGGCGATCTCCGTTGCATGCGCTGTCTGCTATCACTTTGCAGGAATGGACTGGGATGATGCCATCATGCACACCTTTACAACGGTCTCTTTAGGCGGTTACTCCAGCCACGACGCGGGTTTTGCCTATTGGCCGGGCAGAGCGGTGGATTGGGTCTGTGTGGTATTTTTGTTAATCGGAGGCATTAACTTCTCGATGCACTTTATTGCGTGGAGAAAGCTGTCTTTGAAGGTCTACTGGAAGGATGTGGAGACCTGCGGCTGGATCGGCACGGCTGCGCTCATTTCGATTTTTGCGTCCTTCATGCTGTTTTATTCCAAGACCTATACCAATGTCTACGACGCAATTTATTACGGCGTGACAAATACGGTTTTCGTGATCAGTACCGGCGGCTTTGCCAACACCAACTACGGGGAATGGCCTCTGGTGGTTCAGTTAATGATTTTATTCGGCTCTTGTTTTGCCACGTGTGCTGGATCCACAGGCGGCGGTTTTAAGATGATTCGTGCGATTGCGTTGGTGAAGCAGGGCAATTTGGAATTTAAACGCATTCTCCATCCCCGCATGGTACGTCCTCTGATTATCGGAAACAAAGTCATTGATAAACAGATTATCTTTTCGGTAATGGCGTTTTTGATGCTTTACACCGTGATTGCGCTGATCAGTACGATTGTTTTTCTGCTTTCGGGGCTGGACGGTCTTACGTCATTTTCCGCAGCTTTAGCCTGCTTGAATAATTTAGGACCGGCTTTAGGCAGTCTCGGACCGTCGTATAACTTTTCCGCTCTGTCAGACTTTCAAGTCTTATTCTGCTGTTTCCTGATGGTTATCGGCCGTTTGGAACTTTTCACCGTTTTGGTCCTCTTTACACGCGGTTTCTGGAGAGCCTAGGCAGAACCGAGCATTAAATAAAAGGACGGCGTTCCGCCGTCCTCTGTCCGTCTAAGACATCAATTCCTGCTATACACCCCATACGACGGGCGTGTCGTCCTTGAGGCTCAGTTCAAACATTTCCAGCAGCGGGTAAGCTCGCTGAGTGAAGTACACAGGCTGCTCGATCGAAGGTTTCTTTTCCTCGTCCAAGTCCTTGCCTTCCTTAAAGAGTTTGTCTTCCCGTTCTCGGACGGCTTTTAAATATTCCTTTTCTTTCTCCATCTCGGTCTTCAGTGCCGCGATAGCAGCAGGCAGCTCCTCAGGCGTGAGAACCCCGCGGATACCTAAAGGTTTTCCGATGACCTTAAAAACCTTTTCAGCCGTTTCACGGAACATATAGATTTCGCCTGCAGCATTGCTTTTAAAAGTAACGATCGCCATAGTGACCTCAATGAGTGAAAGAAATATTTTAGTTGGAATGGGGGCGTGAGGAAACCCGAGAGACTTTAAATGAGCGACCGCGTGACAGCGCCGCATATAAAATGTCGTTATCTTTTAAGAGGAAGTTTGAAGAATGGAGAAATTGCCCAAAGGGATCATTCTGGCGGCACATAAACCGATTGCCAGTGCCATGCTCAAGGCTGCGACTCAAATCATGGGGCCGATCGATCACTGTGCAGCGGCGGATATCGATTCGGATGCCGGAGAGAAGGAGCAGTTCGAACATCTTAAGAAGGTGTGGGAGTCAGTCCAAACGGATGAAATGATTATTCTTTTGGACATAGAGGGCGCAACACCCTGCAACGTCTTAAAGAAATACATCAGCGGGAAGCGATGCATGGTGGTTTCTCCCTTGAGTTTTCCTTTGTTCTTCAAAATGCTCACCTATCGTTCGCTGAGTTTCGAAGAACTTCGTGCTAAGGCTCAGGAAGTCCGTCCCGTTATTTGTATTCCCGGAGAGTGCACCGATGAAAACCATTGAAGTAGAAGTTATTAATCGCCTGGGACTCCATGCCCGTCCGGCAGCCAAACTCACGCAGAAAGCGAATGAATTTCTGAGCGAAATCAAAATTGATAAGGACGGCCGTGTCGTGAACGGAAAATCGATCATGGGCGTCATGCTTTTGGCTGCTTCTAAGGGCACGGTTTTAAAAATCAGTGCTGACGGGACGGATGAAGAATCAGCTCTGCAGCAGCTGAAGGAGCTTTTTGATACCAAGTTCGGAGAGCAGGATTAAGCATGAGTGAAAAGCTTGTGTCTCAGCGGCAGGAGCTAAGAGGCGTGGGTGTGTCGAGCGGTATTGGGTTCGGGCACGCCAGAGTGATGCAGACTTCTTCCCTGCAGGTGCCTCGCTATTCGGTAACTGCCGAAGATGTTGATAAAGAGATCGGCCGGCTCAAAAAGGCAGTGGGCTCCGTCAGCAGAGAGCTCGATCAGATGATCCGCCGTTCCCCTAAAAAGGCCCCGAAAGAGGTCAAAACCTTTCTTGAAGTCTTCAAGCTTTTGGTGAACGATTCAACCATGTTTGAAGATGTCTCCGACCGGATTGAATCGCAGCTCATCAATGTCGAGTGGGCCCTTCAGAAACATTTGGAAGATACGCTGAAGCTCTTTGACAATCTGACAGATGCCTACTTAGCAGAACGCAGCGACGACATTGTGCATGTCATTCGCAGACTGCAGGAAGAGCTGACGGGAGAACGTCGTAAAATCCAAGAGAAAGTACGCAATGCTCAATCGGAAGTCATTTTGGTAACGAATGATCTTTCGATTGCCGATGTCATTTGGCTTACAGAATATGAAGAACTGGATTTAGTCGGCATCGTCACGGAAAAAGGCGGTCCGACTTCCCATACGGCTCTGCTGTCGCAAACACTTTTTATTCCTGCAGTCGTGGGAGTGGCCGGGGCAGTTTCCGTTATTAAAAATAATGACCGCATTTTTGTGGACTCCAAAAGCGGTCAGATCATCTGCAATCCGACGGCTGCTGAAATTAAAGAGATTGAACGGAACGTCAAAGCTCAGGAAAAGAAGTATTCCCAGCTGTATCGTGCCCGCAGACGTGCAGCAGAAACGAAAGACAAGTTCCGAGTAACTCTGAAGGCTAACGTGGCCATGGTCTCCGGGCTGGATGAGATTCTGCACTTAGGCGCTCAAGGCGTGGGGCTGTTCCGCAGCGAGTATTTGTTCATGGGCAGGGACAACCTTCCGGATGAACGCGAGCAAATGGAAAGTTATCGAGAGCTGATTGATACAATGGCGGGACGTCCGGTGACGATCCGCACGATCGATGTCGGCGGTGACAAGCTGCTCAATGCCGAGGCCAGAAAACGCAACTATTTCTCGGGTGCGGAAAAAGAAGATAATCCTGCACTGGGCTTAAGAGCAATTCGTTTTACCTTGGCCAATCCGAATCTTTTCATCACGCAGATCCGGGCGATTTTACGAGCCGCCTACGGTGCGGATGTGCGGATTATGCTGCCGATGATATCCAGTCTTCAGGAAATCCGAGAAGCGAAGCGATATGTCGAGCTTGCAAAAACGCAGCTCAGGGAAGAAAAACTCGACTTTAATGATACTGTGCCGGTGGGCATCATGATCGAGCTGCCCGCAGCCGTGATCTGCGCGGAGGAACTTCTGGCAGAAGCGGATTTTGCTTCTCTCGGTACCAATGACCTTATTCAGTACACACTCGGCGTCGACCGCGGAAATCCTTCTGTGGCACCTCTTTATGACGAATGTCATCCCGCAGTGCTGAGATTAATTCGTGCAGCGGCCAAGGCAGCTCAGAAGCAGGATAAACCGATTTCGATTTGCGGCGAGATGGGAGGGCGCAGAGAGATGGTGCCTTTCTTCCTCGGACTCGGCATTAACGAGCTCTCTATGGTGCCGATGCAGATACCGATCGTCAAAGAAATGATAAGGTCTTTGAAACGGAGCAGCTGTCAGAGACTCACATTGAAGCTTGTAAAATCTCGGGACAGCGAGGAAGTCCGCAAGCTGTTGGAACAATTTACAGAAAAAGGAGCAGAAGAAAATGTCGGATAAGTCAAATGCCGTCACCGATGACGAATTTGTCGAGACGGATGAGTTATTAGCTTCTATTCCGGTGGAAGCAGAGGCAATGGATTTAGCCGAAGCCGACGGTTTTATGACGGCGGTGCAGCTGCTTCCGAAAACTCCGGAGACCAAAGACTGGCTTCCCCATATTTTGTCAACGGTCGGAGCAAAGGATGCCGGAACGGGAAATGCGGCGAGCGATAAGCGACTCAGAGCGCTGCTCCTCAAACGCTTCCATCAAATCGGAGATCAGCTGGCGCAGGCCGTACCGCTGGATCCTGTTTACTTTGAAGCAGAAGACGAGAAGGGCCGTCCTTTGATCGGTAAAGCAGCAATTGAAGCCCTTGAACCTTTCGCATTGGGTTTTCTGGAAGCCGCGCAAACCTGGCCCGGTATTCTGGATACTAATTCACGCGCTGTTGCTCGCTCTCTGCACGGCGTTCTGCGTCATCTTCCCGAAGAAGCATTAGGAGACTTTGCTCAGGTCAAGACCATCCTTGATAAAGATGCTCCTTTAGAAGACCTTCCTTCTGCCTTGTCGGATATGGTCAGCTGCCTGGCTGAAATTGCTCACGAGACCAAAGGATACGACTTGCCTGAACTAAACGAACCGGAAGACGGCGAAGAAAAGGCTTAATTTTTATCCGAACCCTGTTGCGGCGAAAGATAACCGATGATCGGGATTAAAACGAGAACCGGGATGCCGAGTGCGGCGGTCAGGATAAAAAAGTTTGAGTACCCGACACTCTCGACCAGTACTCCGGAGAAGCCCGCAAGAAATTTCGGCAGGATCAGCATGATGGAGGAGAAAACCGCATACTGTGTCGCAGAGTATTGTACGTTCGTGAGTCCCGACAGGTAGGCAATAAAGGCAGCGCTTGCAAGGCCTCCCGAAAGGTTGTCTGCGCTGACAGTAAATACTAGGAAAGGCAGACTGTGGCCGATGCCTGCCAGTGCTGAGAAGAGCAGGTTAGTGCCGGCGGAGAGAAGCGCTCCGACAAAGAGCGTCTTCAGAATGCCGATTCTTAACACCACAATACCGCCGATGAATGTTCCGACCAAGGTCATCACGACGCCGAAGATTTTAGAAACGGCGGCGACTTCTTCCTTGGTAAAGCCCATATCCCGATAGAAAGGGTTGCTCATGACGCCCATGACGACGTCACTGATCCGGTACGTCGCGATCAGGAGCAGGATAGCGAGGGCGTGCCAGCGATATCGATAAAAGAAGTCCGCAATCGGCCGAACGCAGACAAAACCGAACCAGCCGACTACCTTAGCGATAGGACGAGGAAGTGAAGGGTGACGAAGGATAAACGCGTGGACGTGATGGCGCATTTCCTCCAGCTGACGCAGTTTGGATTCCTCGTCGGAAGCGTTCGGTGCCGGTGAAAGCAAAGTAGTTGCTAAACCAACGCTAATAGAAGCGGCCATTATGAGATAGGCCCAAGTCCACCCGGTCTGATCATAGATGCCGGACGGGGTCGACTGGAAAAAAGCAGCCAGAGCAAATGCGCCGGCGCCGGCCCAAATCATTGCAAGCCGATATCCGGTTTGATAAGTTGCCGCTAACGCGCCCTGAAGATCAGCAGAAGCGCTTTCGATGCGGTAAGCGTCCAAGGATATGTCCTGGGTTGCAGAGCAAAATGCCGTGAGCAGTGCAAAGGCCACGATCTGAGGCATGTGCGTCTGCGGATTAGAGAAGGCCATGCCGGCGAGCGAGATGATCAGCATCACCTGAGAGAGGGCAAGCCAAGCCCGCCGCTGGCCCAAATGCTCGGATAACCAGGGCAGTTTGACATTGTCGACGAGAGGAGCCCACAGCCATTTACAGCCGTAAACCAGCCCGACCCAAGAAAGAAATCCGATCGTCTTGAGATCAATGCCTGCCTCGCGTAGCCAAAAGCCGAGCGTGCCCAATACCAGCAGCAAAGGCAGGCCTGCAGAGAATCCCAGAAAGAACATTCTGAGACAAACGGGCTTGAGGTAGATCTTGAAGTCCGAGAACCGACTCTGCAGCTTTGAAGAACGAATCATCCGGTAATTTCCTTGACGGATTTGACCCAGGTCCATTCTCCCGGTTTTAAGTCTTCCGGCAGCGAGAGGTTTCCGAAACGGATTCGTTCCAGCACGACGACTCGATTAGATACGGCAGCCATCATGCGTTTGACCTGATGATACTTGCCTTGCGTAATGCCGAGATCAATGACGAGTTCGGAGACTTTTTCGCAGCTGACGGCTTTGACGATATCCGGCGAATCTGCAAGCTGTACTCCCTTAAGGAGATGAGCGATTTGCTTTTCGGTGATCGGATGCTTAAGTGCAACCCGATAGATTTTGGTGACATGTTTCTTAGGGTGCGTGAGCCGATGAATCAGCTTTCCGTCATCCGTTAATAAAAGCAGTCCTGTGGTGTCTTCATCGAGACGGCCCACCGGCTGGACTTTTCTGACACGCAGGGGCGGAGGCAGCAGAGAGAGCACACTCGGATGATGAATTGGCTTCAAAGAGCATTCATAGTGCTCGGGTTTGTTCAGCAGAATGATGGCTTTTTCAAAAAAAGGCCATTCAACCCCGTCAACCTCGAAGGTCAGATTTTCCGTTGGGATATCCTCATCGGGATCAGTCACTGCAGTGCCGTTGACATGGAATCGTCCTTGAAGAATAAGTCCCGTGCATTCATGGCGGGTTCCAAACCCCTGAGAGAAAAGTATTTGTTCAGCAATCATTTCAAGTCAAAATCATAGACGACGGTGAGCGGGGCGTGGTCAGAGAAACGCTCATCCCGATAAATATCGGTTTCTTTTGCGGTGGAAGCAATTGCCGGGGTTGAGAACTGGTAGTCGATTCTCCATCCGACATTATTGATTCGAGCGCGTCCTCGGTTGCTCCACCAGGTAAAGCGATCGGGACGCGGATCGAGGCGTCGAAAGACATCCTGCCAGCCTTCTTTGAGCCGATCGGTAATCCACTGACGCTCTTCGGGAAGGAAGCCGGAATTTTTCAGGTTGCCTTTCCAATTTTTAATATCAATTTCTTTATGAGCAATGTTGAAGTCACCGCATAAGACAACATCACGACCGTCACGAATCAGCTCATCTAAACGGCCTTTAATGACGTCAAGGAAGCGGAATTTTGCCTGCTGACGTTCTTCAGAGGAGCTTCCCGAAGGGAAATAAATAGAGACGACGATTAGATTATTAAAGCGGACTTCAACGTATCGTCCTTCCCGGTCAAATTCTTCGTTGCCGAATCCGATAATGACTTCATCCGGTTTTTTCCGAGAAAGAACTGCGCAGCCTGAGTAGCCTTTCTTTTCGGCGCAGTGAACGTAACGATAAAAAGTTCCGTCCAAATTAATTCCATCCGGCACTTCGCTCGGCTGGGCCTTTAATTCCTGGATACAGACGATGTCGGCATCCTGTTTTGCCAGCCAGAGGTGAAAGCCTTTATTAACGGCACTGCGGATGCCGTTGGTGTTGATGGTGATGATCTTAAGCACTTGCTGACCCGATATTGAGAATACCTAATCTTACCGCGGTCAGGACAAATGTCAGACTGAGAGGCGCGTTCGCAGAGGAAAAGAATTTTGAATCGATTGTTTTTGCACAGTATGCCTCGCTAGAATATCGGCCACTTAGGTCTTAACTTCCGGTGACTTCATTATGTCCAGCATTCAGCATAAATTTATAGAGTTTTGTATTGAATCCAACGTATTAAGGTTCGGTGAATTTAAAACTAAGGCGGGCCGCCTGTCTCCTTATTTCTTCAATGCGGGCTTATTTAATACCGGTGCCATGCTCTCAAAGCTTGCAGACTTTTACGCTCGCACTTTGATCAAGGCGATGGAGGATGGGCGTATCGAATGCGATATGATCTTCGGCCCGGCATATAAAGGCATTACTTTGGCGGCCGCCGTTGCCATGAGAATGGCCGAACTCGGCTACGACCTGCCTTTTGCTTACAACCGCAAAGAAGTCAAGGATCACGGCGAGGGCGGAAATACTGTCGGAGCTCCGATCAAAGGTCATGTCGTGATCATCGATGACGTGATCTCCGCCGGGACGTCGGTCGGAGAATCCGTCAAAATCATTGAAGCCTGCGGGGCTCATCCTTCCGGCGTTCTTTTGGCTTTAGACCGCATGGAATGCGCCGGGACAGCAGAAAAAGTAGCAGACCGCTCTGCAGTAGAAGATGTCAAGGAACGCTACGGGATGCCGGTCGTAGCGATCGCCGACCTCTCCGACTTAATGTCCTTCCTTAAAGAAACGAAGGATCCCGACCTGTCTGCCTACCAAGAGGCGATTTTCGAATATCGCCGCAAATACGGCACTAAATAACAAAAAAACAGGGCGGCGCCGCCGTCCTGTTTGTCAAGGGAAAAAGGTTACTGAGCCAATTTCGCTCTCAGGATTTCATTGACCTGGGCGGGATTGGCTTTCCCTTTGGTGAGTCTCATTGTTTGACCGACCAAAGCATTAAAGGCTTTTTCCTTGCCGGATTTGAATTCGGCAACCATCTTCGGATTAGCAGCCAGAACCGCATCAATAGCGGCCTCAATGGCGCCGGTGTCAGAGATCTGCTTCAAGCCGAGCGTTTCGATAAGGGCGTCGACATTGTCGCCTTTCTTTTCCCAAATCGCCGAGAAGACCGTACGAGCGCCCTTCTGGTTGAGAGTGCCGTCACTCATTCGGTTGAGGATTTGGCCGACTTGTTCGGCAGATACCGGGCTTTCTTCAATGGTGAGCTCGGCCGCGTTCAGCTTGGCCAAGACTTCACCGCGAATCCAGTTGGCAACGGACTTCTTATCCTTCACATTCGCAGCAGCCGTTTCGAAATAAACGGTGAGCGGGCGATGTGACGTAAGCTGGATCGCATCGGCTTCGTTGATACCGTATTCCTGGATCAAACGGTTCAGAGCGGCGCCGGGAAGTTCCGGCATTGTGGCTCTAACTTCGTCAATCCATTCGTCCGAGATTTCCAGCGGCTGCAGATCGGGATCCGGGAAATAGCGATAATCCATGGAATCTTCCTTGGTTCTCATTTCTCGGGTCTCGTCGTTGTCCGGGTCGTAGAGACGAGTGGCTTGAACGACCTTTCCGCCTTCGGAGATCAGCTCGATCTGACGGCGAACTTCGTAGTCAATCGCGGCCTGCAGGAATTTAAAACTGTTGAGGTTTTTAATTTCGCAGCGTGTACCGAATTCTTTCTGTCCTTTGGGACGTACGGACACATTGGCGTCGCATCTGAAGTTGCCTTTTTGCATGTCGCCGTCGCTGACGCCGATCCAAGTCACCAATTCATGCAAAGCGCGGGCGTAGGCTACGGCTTCAGCCGAGCTGCGCATTTCCGGTTCACTCACAATTTCGAGAAGCGGGGTGCCGGCACGGTTCAAGTCGATACCTGTCTTTCCGTGGACAATGCCATGGACGCTCTTACCCGCGTCTTCTTCAAGATGTGCGCGTGTCAGGTGAACGGTTTTTGCGTATGTTGTTCCGTCGGGATTTTCTACCTGAATCGTCAATTCGCCGCCGATGACGACAGGATGCTCGAACTGGCTGATCTGATAGGCCTTCGGCAGGTCAGGATAGAAATAGTGTTTGCGGTCAAAAACCGAACGGTTGGCGACTTTGGCATTGATGGCCAAGCCGAAGCGGATCGCTTTTTCGACGGCTTCACGGTTGAGCACCGGAAGGCAGCCCGGGAGAGCAAGGTCGATCGGGCAAGCATGAGTGTTCGGCTCTGCGCCGAAGGCGGCAGACGCTCCGGAAAAGATTTTAGATTTAGTGGACAGCTGGACGTGTGTTTCCAGTCCGATAACAACTTCCCATTCCATTTTGTAATCCTTTCTTAATATCCGGCAGGGACAGCCTTATGCCAATCGGTAACGTTCTGATAGGCGTGCGCAGTGCGGAGCAGACGAGCTTCTTTGCATTTCGGAGCAATCAGCTGGAGACCGAACGGGAGGTTATCCGGGCTCATGCCGCAGGGAACGCTCATGCTCGGAAGACCGGCCAGCGAACCGGGGACGGTGTAAAGGTCGCTCAGGTAAAGAGATAGCGGATCGCTCTTGTCGTCGAAGCGGAAGGCAGCATCGGTGGATACCGGTGCAGCGATCACGTCGCAGTTTTCTGCGAAGAGATGATCGAATTCTTCGGCGATCAAACGGCGAACCTGCTGAGCCTTAATGTAATAAGCGTCGTAGTAGCCGTGAGAAAGAACATAAGTACCGATGAGAATTCGGCGCTTAGGTTCGGGACCGAAACCTTCGTCGCGGCTCTTCTTGATCATGTCGAGCAGGTCAGTGTAGTTTTGGGCACGGTGACCGTAGCGAACGCCGTCGAAGCGTCCGAGGTTGGAGCTCGCTTCTGCCGGAGCAATGATGTAATAGACCGGGACGCCTAAGTCGGCTTTTTCCAGCTTGATGTCGACGAGAACGGCACCTAGGTCTTCATAGACTTTCAATGCAGCGTAAATAGAGTCTCTCAGTGCAGGAGCGGCCTTATCGATCCAGGCACGCGGGACTCCGATGCGCAGACCTTTGACACCGTCGTTCAGGCCGATCGTCAGGTCTTCGGGCGGCAGTTCAATACTGGTGGAGTCGCGTTTGTCAAAACCGATCATCTGAGAAAGAACCAGGGCACAGTCTTCCGCAGTTTGTGCGATGACGCCGGCGGTATCCAAGCTGGAGGCAAACGCAATCATGCCCCAGCGGCTGGGACGGCCGTATGTGGGTTTAATACCGGTGACGCCGCAGAAGGCTGCCGGCTGACGGATCGAGCCGCCGGTATCGGTTGCGGTTGCAGCAGGAGTCAGGCGCGCGGCAACGCAGGAAGCTGAGCCGCCGGAGGAGCCGCCCGGAACGACATGTTCATTCCAGGGGTTGAATGTTTTTCCGTAGGCGCTGTTGGCCGTGGTCGAACCCATCGCAAATTCGTCGCAGTTCGTCTTGCCTAAACAGACGAGTCCGGCTTCCTGAATACGTTCTACGACAGTGGCGTCAAAGGGGCTCATGTAGTTTTCGAGCATTTTGCTCGCGGCGGTGCTCGCCCAATTGCGCGTGACAAAGATATCTTTGTGTGCAATGGGAACGCCGGTTAAAGGAGAAGCCGTGCCTTCGGCGATTTTACGGTCGGCGGCTTCGGCTTCCTTGAGTGTGACTTCCGGACGGACATCCAGGAATGCATTTAATGATTTTTTGTCCTCGATTTTGTCGAGATAAGCTTGAGCGATTTCTTTTGCAGAGACTTCTTTTTTAGAAAGAAGAGCGCTCAACTCCGCCACGGAGGCATGTGTAAGTTCTTTCATGTTATTCAATAACTTTCGGTACTAAGAATAAACCGTCCATTTCGTCGGGAGCGTTCTGCATATTTTCCTCGCGGCGATTATGTTCGGTGACATCATCGGGGCGAAGTCTCTGAACACCACCGAAAGGGTGAGGCATAGGAGCGACACCGGTTGTGTCGACAGACTGGATCTGCTCGACCATGGAAAGAATGTCATTAAGCTCTCCCATGAGCTTCTTAGCACTCTCTTCGGACAAATCGATACGTGCGAGATCAGAGATGCGTCGCACGTCATTGATAGTAAGTGACATGGATTTCCTGCAAAAGTGGATGACCCGAAAAGTCTTGTTTCTGCAAGTAACAAGAAACTCTTTCCCGGACTCTAAAATACCTTTTTTAGTCTATCATTTACGTTTGCCTTACGTGTTGCTAAAAGCAGTAAAGGCAGTTACGAAATATGTGCCAAAGAGAGGCGGCAAGGGGAATTTGATGTTCGGCAGTATTAGAAATTATTTTTCTAACGATTTAGCAATTGACTTGGGTACGGCAAATACTCTCATTTATTGCCGTGGCAAGGGAATGGTTCTTAACGAACCGAGCGTCGTCGCAGTGCGTACCGACAAAAGTAATTCGGGCAAGCTCGACGTTCGCGCAGTGGGTCAGGAAGCTAAAAACATGCTCGGACGCGTTCCCGGAAATATTGATGCCATCCGCCCGATGAAGGACGGTGTGATTGCTAATTTCACCGTTACCGAGCAGATGCTCAAAAGTTTCATCAAGAAAGTGCATACCCCGAGCATTTTCACTCCGCGCCCCCGCATCGTTATTTGTGTTCCCTACGGTTCGACTCAGGTTGAGCGCCGCGCCATTAAAGAAAGTGCAGAAGCCGCCGGCGCTAAACAGGTTTATTTAATCGAAGAGCCGATGGCTGCCGCGCTTGGAGCCGGCCTTCCCGTTAGTGAAGCCGCAGGTTCTATGGTTATTGATATCGGCGGCGGTACCACGGAAGTCGGCGTGATCTCTTTAGGCGGCATCGTTTACGCCTGCAGCGTTCGCGTGGGCGGCGACAAATTCGACCAAGCCATCATTGACTACATTCGCCGCAACTACGGCATGCAGATCGGTGAACCCACGGCTGAAAGAATCAAAAAAGAAATCGGTTCGGCTTTCGTTTCCAGCGAAGTCAGAGAATTTGAAGTCAAGGGCCGCAACTTAGCCGAAGGTGTGCCTCGTTCCTTTACGATTTCGAGCAACGAAGTGCTCGAAGCCTTAACCGAGCCCCTGAATCAGGTGGTCGGTGCCGTTAAAAAAGCGCTCGAACAGACGCCTCCGGAACTCGGTGCCGATATTGCCGTCCGCGGCCTCATGCTGACCGGCGGCGGAGCTCTGCTGAAGGACTTAGATCGCCTCCTGATGGAAGAAACAGGACTGCCGGTCGTCGTTGCCGACGATCCTCTGAGCTGTGTTGTCCGCGGCTGCGGCATTGCACTTGAAGGCATCGGTAAGATCGAAGATTCTATTTTCTGCTTCGGTTAATCTGACCGATCAAAAGGTATGGTCGGGCCGTCAAAACACCTGAAATTTAATGCGCCCCGCGCTTCTTCGTTCACGAGCTTCGGTTTTTTTGTCGCGATCTCGGTGTTGATGATGGTTGTCGACCATCAGATGCAGGTGATGGAGCCTGTGCGCTCAGGTTTTGCCTGGGTCTCGGACTGGATCCATAACGGCGTTTCTTCTCCGGCGCGCGGTGTCGATTTCGCAGACAGCTACCTGCGTTCTAAGTCTTCCCTTATCGCACAAAACGAAGAGCTGAAAAAGCGTCTCGCAGAAAGCGAGATGCAGCGCTACCGTATGAGCACCTTAAGTGAGGAGAACCGTGTCCTCAAAGAGATGCTTCAGCAAAAAACGCTTTACACGGCTAAAACAGGAATGTTTGAAGTTCGCCGCGCACTTTCGGACGGTTTTACACAGCGCTATCAAATTGACGGCGGATCCAATGACGGTCTTGAGGTCGGTATGCCGGTCGTAACAGAAGCCGGCCTGGCCGGTCAGCTTATTCACGTGGCTCCGAACTCCAGTCAGGTTCAGTTGATTCAGGATAAAAATCAAGAAGTTCCGGTTCTCTTTACGACTTCGCATGTTCGCGGAATTGTCCGCGGCAGCGGAGACGGCTCGACGCTGCAGAGCCGTGATCTTCCTTTTTCCGACAAGATTAAGGTCGGAGAAAAAGTCGTTACTTCCGGCCTCGACGGAATCTACCCGAAGGGAATTCCGGTCGGCGTGGTGACCAAAGTTGAGCCGGGTGACTCCGGCAGCTACATTAATGTGACCGTAGCTTCTCCCAAATCCATTGGTACGAGTGAGTATGTTCTCGTCCTTTACGTAGACACGAAGGTAGAGTTGCCTGATTTAGATGAGGAAGAAGACGCCGGCGACGGCCAAGTCAGAAGGAAGCCTAGAAGATGAGCGAATTCTCCAAGGGCTTTAAGAGCCGTCGTCCCGACAAGTCTTTTTACGACCCCGCTTTTGCGTCAGGCTGGTGGGTATACGGCACTTTGATTCTGTCTTGGTGTCTTGATCTTCTTCCCTTATCGCGCCTGCCGTATTTCCCGAGCTTTCTGATTTTGACCTTGGTCTTCTGGACGATCCATCAGCCGCAGCGAATCTATTATTGGCTGGCATTTGCTTTCGGGCTGCTGACAGACGCAGATACGGGAGCGGTGTTCGGACAGCACGCACTGACCTACTGCATGGTGGTTTTCTTTACGGAATTGATGAGTGTGCGCCTCAGCTGGTTAAGCAGCATTGCGCAGTCTATCTCCTTGATTCCTATTTTCTACATTCCTGCGATTCTTCTGACGATTGAAGCCTTCTGTTTCGGAAACGGTTTCGGACCATGGTCTATTTTTGCCCAAGGTTTGCTGAGTGTCGTGATTTGGCCGGCTTGGTGCTGGCTCCTCGCGCGCCGATGGGTTCCTAATTACAGGGCTTAATCCTCATCATGGAACGACGCAACCTCGAACTGGAGCAAAAATTTAGAAAGCAGTTCACGCGCAGATGCTGGTTTTTTCTGTTCGTGACGATCCTGCTTTATTTAATTCTCGCCAGCCGCTTTGCCTATCTGCAGATTTTCCAGTACGACGAGCTTGTGACCAAGGCTGAAGCAAACCGCAAAACGGAGACGGCTCATCCGCCCCGCCGCGGCATCATCATGGATAAAAATGGGGAAGTTTTGGCCACCAATGATCCGATCTACACATTGGAAATCACACCGGCCAAGACGCCCAACTTTAATCAGACGATCAAAGAGCTTCAGAAGGTCATCTCTATCTCGAAGGGAGATATCCGCAGATTTAACCGTCTTAAGGATGAACTGCCGCGTCTGAGTCCGGTGCCGGTTAAGACGAATCTGACCGATGAAGAAGTTGCGCGGTTTACTGCTCAGGCCTGGCGTTTCCCGGGTGTTGAGGTAAGGTCGCGTATGCATCGTTCTTATCCGGCAGGAAAGGATGCAGCGCATGTTGTCGGATACATCGGCCGAATTTCTCAGAGGGACCAGACAAGACTCGAAGAAAGCGGTCGAGGAAACGACTACACGGGAACGTTAAACATCGGTAAGACGGGAATTGAACTTTCATACGAAGACGTTTTGCACGGCAAGCCCGGTTTTGAACAAATCGAAGTACGGGCTTCGGGCCGCCCGATCCGTTCTCTTTCGATGACGCAGCCTCAAAGCGGAAATAACCTTGTATTGACGCTGGATATGGGCCTGCAGCGCGAAATTATGAAAGAGCTCGGCGATCGGCGCGGAACCGTTATTGCCATCGAGCCGGCGACGGGTGACGTCCTCGCGTTCGTTTCTAATCCGAGCTTTGATCCGAATCTTTTTGTTGACGGCATTGACCAAGAAACCTGGGACAGTCTCAATCAGGACGAAGACAAGCCGCTCATGAACCGCGCGCTCCGAGGAACGTATCCGATCGGGTCGACGTTTAAGCCCTTCATGGCGTTGGCCGCGCTGGAAATGAAAGTGCGTGATCCCAAACGCGTGATCAACGACAACGGTCATTTTCAGCTGGGCAACCATGTATTCCGCGATTCCACCCGCGGCCGCGGTTACGGTCCGGTCGACATGCATCGTTCGATCGTCGTTTCCTCCGACGTGTATTACTACTCGCTGGCTCAGGAGATGGGCATCGACCGTATCCATGATTTCATGAAGCCGTTCGGGTTCGGACAGATCACGGGGATCGATCTCGTCGGAGAAGCTCGGGGTATTCTTCCGTCGCGGGAATGGAAGCAAAGACGCTTTAAACAACGCTGGGCGCAAGGCGACACGATTTCCATCGGCATCGGCCAAGGCTACAACGCCTTTACCATTCTGCAGCTTGCGCACGCTGTGGCGACATTGGCCAATGACGGTATCGTGATGAAGCCCCATTTGGTCAAGAAGATTATCAACTCAAAGACCGGCGAAGAAGAGATTGTGGCGAAGAATCCGGTTGATGTGATTCCGCTGAAGAAAGAGAATGTCAACTTTATTAAGCGCGCCATGCAGGACGTGACCCAAAAAGGAACCGGCAGAGCGATTTTTGCGGGTGCTCCTTATACGGTCGGAGGCAAAACGGGTACGGCACAGGTGCTCGGTATCAAGCAGGGCGAAACCTACAATAAAAACAAAATTAAGGAGCGTCACCGCGACCACTCCTTATTTATTGCTTTTGCACCGGTCGATAAGCCCAAGATTGCGCTGGCGATCATGGTTGAAAACGGCGGTTTCGGTGCGGCAGCAGCGGCACCGTTGGCGCGGAAAATTCTGGATTACTACTTGATTGAGCAGAACAAGGATAAGGACAGCTCAGAAGAGGCCGGAAAGGGGAAAACTCAACAGACTAAGACTCGCAGCACGGCAGCAGTGAAAAAAGCGGTAAAGCCGGAGGAAAAAGCTCAGACGGCAGCCGCGGGTACGGCTAAAGGGAAAAAAGAATGAACGCACATACACGTGAACCTTTCCACATCCGTATCCTGAAGGGATTGCTCGGGATCATCTGGTCGATTGACTGGCCTTTAATGGTGATCGTACTGATTCTGAGTGCCTGGGGTTTTGTTGCACTTTATTCGGCCGGTTACAGCTTCCCGTGGCGAATCGACGGTCAAATCCGCAACCTTGCTGCAGCGGGGGCGGCGATGATGCTTTTTGCGACGATGCCGCTCAAATGGACAAGAAATCTGGCCGCGCCGGCATATGTCGTCGGATTGGTGCTTTTAGTTGCCACGCTGCTTTTCGGTGTGAATACGAAGGGCGCGACCCGGTGGCTTGATATCGGTGTGATCCGGATCCAGCCTTCCGAAATCATGAAACTGGCGACGCCGCTGCTGATTGCCTGGTACTTCCAACTCCGACTGACAGCACAGGAGGGCGTGCTCAAATGGTGGGACTATTTGGTTGCTTTTGTGATGCTGGCGCTTCCGGTCGCTTTGATTTTGAAGCAGCCGGATTTAGGAACCTCTATCCTCGTATTGGCTTCGGGATTTGCGGTGATTTTCTTTGCCGGATTAAGCTGGAAATTTCTGCTGCTGATGTTTTCCGGCGTCCTTGTTGCTTTGCCCATTGTTTGGAATTCGCTTTATGACTATCAGCGTCAGCGTGTGCTGACGCTCCTGGATCCGAGTTCGGATCCTCTCGGCGCGGGTTTCCATACACTGCAGGCGATCATTGCCATCGGGTCCGGAGGAATGACCGGTAAAGGCTGGATGAACGGCACGCAGGCTCATTTGGATTTTATTCCCGAGCGGACCAGTGACTTCCTGTTTGCTGTTTTTTCCGAAGAATTCGGGTTTTTCGGAGACATCTGTCTCTTAGGCCTTTACACTCTTTTGATCATGAGAGCGCTGTACATCGCGTCCGTGGCTAATACCGTTTTTGAACGCCTTTTGGCCTGTGCGATTGCAACGATCTTCCTCATTTATTCCTTTGTGAATATGGGAATGGTGAGCGGTATTCTCCCGGTCGTGGGCGTTCCGCTGCCATTTATGAGTTACGGCGGAACGGCATTGCTGATCCTCGGGATCTGCTGCGGACTGCTGATGAAAATCTCAGCACAGCGGCGCATCAAAGTTTCTTTGTACGGCGACGATTACCGTTCCTGATTGAATAAAAACTACTGAAGAGCTCTTATGAATGTAAGAATCCTCGGGGTGTGCGCAGCTGCGCTTGTGCTTCTTGTGAGCGGCTGCAGCACGCAGAAAAACAGCGGTAAATACTACGATCGAGACGGTCCTCCCAAAGAATGGGAGACTTTCGGTATGAGTCGTGCAGATGCCGTGCCCAAAGTTGAAAAACCGATCGCTTCGACCAATCGTCCGTATACGGTGATGGGAAAGAGGTACGTGCCGATGACCGGGGATAAGCCACTGACCCAGGTCGGTTACGGCTCTTGGTACGGAAAGCAGTTCCACGGCAAAAAGACTTCCACGGGCGAAATCTACAACATGTACGAAATGTCCGCGGCGCACACCACGATGGAGCTTCCGAGCTACGCGAGAGTTACCAATCTGGAGAACGGGAAGTCCGTGATTGTGCGCGTCAACGACCGCGGCCCCTTCCTGCACAGCCGTGTCATTGATCTGTCCTATGCTGCGGCGACAAAGCTGGGTTATGCGGGAAAAGGCACTGCACGCGTCAGAGTTGAGCGAATTACTCGGGCACAGATTGCTTCCGGGAAATGGAAGAAGGGAAGTCCGCTGTTAACAACCGTGATGGCCGCGATTCCGAAAGACAAGAAGGAGGCTGCATCTCCGGTGGGCGAATGCGAAGATCCGGGTGAAGCTTTAATAGAGGCTTTGGCTTCGCAGAGCGGCAACTTGATGGAGAGCCCGTCTCCGGTAACCGCGGATAAGGTTGAAATTGAAAAAGCGGTGCCGAGTTCTGATCGCCATCTGATACCCGAAGGCGTATACACCGTTGCCGGCGCAGACAGCACTACGACGCTTGGGACCTTCGAAAATGAGATTCGAGAAGAAGTCATTCACTCCATTAGAGAGCAGGCTTCCGATGAGCTGAATAAGTTCAAAGGCTCAGCGGCGGCTCCTCAAGGAAACTACGCCGTGCAGCTCGGCGTATTCCGCTCTGAGGCCAATGCGATTGCTCTGAAGAAGCGTTTCATCGAAACCCTCGGCGATAAAATAGGCTCCGAAGTCAGCATCCGCTCGACAAACGGCTTGTACAAAGTCGTTGCCGGTAAGTCCATGACCGAACAGCAGGCAAAATCTGCCGTGGCGATTATTCGAGATGCGTTGAACATCAAAGCGTTTACTTTGAAGGAATAGAGTTCATGCTGAAGAAAATTTATAACAAAGTGACACATGAGTGGGACACTTCGGTTGAAGAAGCACTCAAATCATTTATCAGACTTCCTGCGCTTTCGCCCGATTTTGATAAAAAGTGGGAAGAAAACGGCGTTCTTCTGAAGGCTCTGGAGGATGCGCAAGCCTGGGCAGAAAAACAAGGCATCAAAGGCCTTCGATGTGAAATTATTAAAGACGACGGATTTACACCGTGCCTGTTTGTAGAGGTGGATGCAACCTCGGATAAAAAGTTCGAGCGTTCCGTATTCTTCTACGGGCACTTGGATAAGCAGCCGCCTAACGAGGGCTGGGATCCGGATAAAAGCGCATGGGAACCCGTCATTCAAAACGGCCGTCTCTACGGACGCGGTGCTGTTGATGACGGTTATGCCTTCTACACTTCTTTGGCTGCAGTGAAGGCCCTGCAAACGTTAGGAATTCCTCATCCGCGCTGTGTCGGGTTGTTTGAAACCTGTGAAGAGTCTTCCTCCCGCCACTACGAATCGTATTTAAAGGAAGCCGAACAGAAGCTCGGAGATATCGGACTGGTGATCGCTTTGGACAGCTGCTGCGGCGATTACGACAGACTTTGGGTGACTTCCTCGCTCAGAGGCATGCTCGGGGGCACGATTGAAGTTCGAACTCTGAATGTCGGCGTGCATTCCGGAGAGGCCAGCGGAATTGTTCCGGAAAGTTTTATGATCGTTCGCCGCCTGCTGGATCGTATTGAAGACAGCAGGACCGGTGAAATTATTCCTAGGGTTTTCCAGACGAAGATCAGTGAAGAAATCCACAAACAAAACGTGGGCGTGGCAGAGAGCTTGGGTGACCGAATTTTTGCGGCTTATCCGTGGCACGGCAAAACCGAACCGCTGACAAAAGACGCCTGCGAGGCTTTGTTAAACCGCAGCTGGCGTCCTGAATTAACGGTTACAGGCGTGGACGGGATGCCGTCGGTTGAAAATGCCGGTAATGTAATGCGTCCCTATACCACGGTGAAGATCGGCATGAGGCTCCCTCCTGATGTGGATGCCGAAAAGGCTTCGACAGCGCTGGAAGAAATTATCACGGCCGAACCGCCCTTTAATGCCGATGTGAAGTACGTTCCTACGGTAGCAAGCAACGGCTGGTCTGCCAAAGCGGCGGCCCCGTGGATTACGAAAGCGTTCGAGAAAGCTTCTGAGACGTATTGGGGAAATAAACCTGCCTACATGGGGCTCGGCGCATCTATTCCTCTGGTGAAACTTTTCTCCGAGAAATGGCCGCATGCTCAGTTTATGGTTTCGGGCGCTTTAGGACCGAACTCCAACGCGCATGGGCCCAACGAGTCGCTGCATATTGAGTACTGCAAGAAGCAGACGGCCTCGGTGGCATATTTGATTTCGCAGTATGAGGAGCACTGAGATGAGAAGAGATGTTGTGACCCAGATCATCGTGGAGTATCCGAGCGGCTGCGAAAACTTCGCCACCCGTTTGGAAGCCGAACGGTTCATTAACGCGAATCTGGAAGAAGAAGAGCCTGTGGCGGTTTGGGTTGAGGAAGTCAACGGAAAGAAAAAATACGACCTCCATTTTGCGGAAGAAAACGGAGAAATCCACATTGTGGATTAATGCTCAAACAGAGGCCCAAGAAAAAACGCCGGATCGTCGGCGTTTTTTCTTGGGTGATTTGAAATTCTCTATTCCCGATTCCAGTTTCGGGCAAACTTCCGGAGCGAACCGACAATGTAGCCTGCCTGATAGGACCGAGCCTGCAGCGCCTTGATGGCGCCCTCGATGTCAATTCTCGGGAGGCGTCCTTCGATGTAGTTCTTGATCTCATCGCGAAGCACATCTTCCGGCGGCCTTTGCTGCATCTGTGACATGACATTTAACGCCGCACGTGCTTCCGGAGGGAGTCCCTGCATGACTCTGTCTACGTTTTCCTTGTTTGTCAGGCTCATATTCAGTCCGCTGCGGGAAGCGGGCAGCCCCGCTTCTTTGTCTACTATCCTAAGAACAGTTTATAAGCGGGATTGTCCGTTTCTTCAACGTAGGAATACCCGAGGTTCTTTAAGAATTCGTCAAACTGGGCGTAGTCCTCTTCAGGAACTTGAAGCCCGGCAAGAATTCGACCATAGTCGGCACCTTGATTGCGGTAATGGAACATCGAGATATTCCATTTCGATCCGGAAGAGTTAAGGAATTTAAAGAGTGCTCCCGGTCTTTCCGGGAATTCAAAACGGAAAACGCGCTCGTTGGTCGCAAGTTTTGAATGGCCCCCTACCATGTAGCGAAGGTGCATTTTAGCGAGTTCGTTTTCTGTGATATCCAATGCGGGAAGGCCCTGTTCATCAAATAATTTTTTGATTTCGAGCGCTTCGCTTCGATGCTCTGTCTGAATACCGACAAAGATTTGGGCGTCGGTTGCGTCAGAAATACGGTAGTTGAACTCCGTGACGTTGCGGCTGCCTAAGAGCGAAATAAGCGAACGGAACGAATTTCTCTTTTCAGGAATCGTGACAGCAAAAAGGACTTCGCGGTGCTCGCCGAGTTCGGCACGTTCTGCGACGAAGCGCAGGCGGTCAAAGTTCATATTGGCGCCGGAGAGAACCCCGACGAAAGTCTGGTTTTTGCAGCCGTTCTGCTTGATGTAGTGTTTAATGCCTGCGACAGAAAGGGCGCCGGCAGGTTCAAGAATGCTTCTCGTATCCTGGAAGACGTCCTTGATCGCAGCACAGACTTCGTCTGTGTCCACCAGCACGATACCGTCTACGAAATTCTTGCAAAGCTCATAGGTCTCCTTGCCGACAAGTTTGACCGCCGTGCCGTCGGAGAAGAGGCCGACATCGGGAACTAAAGTTCTTTCCCCGTTTTTAAGGGACTGGTTCATACTGTCCGAGTCATATGTTTGGACGCCGAAGACCTTGATATTGGGATAGAGTGCTTTAACGTAAACGGCGACGCCGGCAAGCAGTCCGCCGCCTCCGACAGGGACGAAGATCGCATCAATATTGCCGTTGGCGTTTTGGGCCTGGCGGATAATCTCCATTCCAACGGTGCCCTGGCCGGCAATGACATCCGGATCATCGAA
Source organism: Acinetobacter sp. N54.MGS-139 (assembly GCA_000980495.1). Taxonomy (GTDB): domain Bacteria; phylum Pseudomonadota; class Gammaproteobacteria; order Burkholderiales; family Burkholderiaceae_F; genus Parasutterella; species Parasutterella gallistercoris. Next base: position 54,222 of record LARN01000001.1, read on the forward strand.
GGGAGGCACCGGTGTCAGTCCTTCTTTAGCCTGAAGTTCTTCCGCGTAAGCAGCAGCATCACTGAAGGATTCACCAAATAGGACAACTTCGCCGCCTAATCTGCGGACCGTGTTGATTTTGAGGGCCGGCGCCGTAATCGGCATCACAATGACGGCTCGGCAGCCGAGTTTGCTGGCAGCAAGAGCAACGCCCTGAGCGTGGTTGCCGGCACTGGCGGCAATCACACCGCGGGCACGTTCTTCCGGCGTGAGATTGGCCATTTTGTTATAGGCGCCTCTCAGCTTGAAGCTAAAGACGCTCTGAAGGTCTTCGCGTTTTAAAAGGATTTTGTTCTCAGTTCGGGCCGAAAGGAGTTTTGCCTGCTGCAGCGGTGTTTCCTTGGCCACATCGTAAACATGGGCTTTGAGGATTCGTCGAAGGTATTCTTGCTCTAACATGTCGACAGAGGTATGAAAAGTGGTTGAAGATTACTTAAACATACCACCGGAATCCATTCAATTTGAAAAAGACGAGTTAGGTTTATTACTTGGAAGAAAAAATCTTGCACAATGTAGATTCTGATAACCAGCCGTAAGCCGATACCAACGAAGAACCATGGCCGAAAAGATTGAACTGCAAAATCGTTTAAGAGAGATTCCTTATAACTACACCTCGTTTGCGGATAAGGATATTGTGACGCGACTGCTTGGCAAAGAGGCCTGGCAGTTGTTAAACGAGCTTCGCGTGTCGGGAAAGCCGGGACGATCCGCCCGAATGCTTTATGAAGTGTTAGGTGACGTTTGGGTTATCCAAAGAAACCCTTATCTTCAGGAGGACATGCTGTTTAATAAGAAACGGCGAGATCTTCTGATTGAGGCGCTTTATCACCGAATTAATTCGATTCGCGAGCAGCTTCCTACGCTTGATGAGGTCTCAGCGGGTAAGATCGCAGCCCTTATGGAGACTGCGCTGGTGATGATTGAAAAATTCAAGGGCTCTTTTGAGCGTTCCTGGGATCTACGCCGCCTGGTTCTTAAGAAGCTGAAGAAACACACTCGGACAGACAATATTCGTTTCGACGGCTTTTCAAGGGCCAGTCATGTAACGGATGCAACGGACTGGCGCGTGGAATATCCTTTTGTGGTCATTTATCCGGACTCCGAAGACGAAGTGCCTGGCATTGTCAAAGCGCTGATTGATCTTGATTTTGTCATTATTCCCCGCGGAGGCGGTACCGGTTACACCGGCGGCGCAGTGCCTCTGCATTCTCGCTCAGCCGTCATTAATACCGAAAAGCTCAACCGTATTTCAGATGTGGAAATGCGCAAGCTTGAAGGCCTCGACAAAGAAGTCGCCACGATTCAAGCCGGTGCCGGCTCGGTCAATAAGAAGGTTGCCGAGAAGGCCGCTTCCGAAGGCTGGGTTTTCTCGGTTGACCCGAACTCCAACTATGCGTGTACGATCGGCGGCAATATTGCGGAGAATGCCGGCGGCAAGAAGGCGGTTTTATGGGGCACCACGGTCGACAACGTTTATTGGTACCGAATGGTTGATCCGGACGGGAACTGGCTGGAAGTTACGCGTGTAAACCACAACCTCGGCAAAATCCATCTGCAGGAAGATGTCGTCTTCGAGGCTGTGTGGAAACAAGGCAATAAGTCTCCCGAGAAAGCGCCGATCATCCGTAAAAAAACATTCCGACTCAAAGGACCTAAGTTCAGAACGCCGGGCTTAGGCAAGGATGTAACGAACAAATATTTAGGCGGTCTGCCCGGTCTGCAGAAAGAAGGCTGCGACGGCATCATTACTTCGGCTCGCTTCATTCTTCACAAGATGCCGGTTTGCACTCAGACCGTCTGTCTGGAGTTTTACGGCGCTGCCGGCAACGCCGGTCCCGCGATCTATCAAATCTCTCAGCTCTTTGACTCGCATCCTGAAGGCGTCATGCTTGCCGGCTTGGAACACCTTGATGACCGTTATCTGCATGCGATTAATTACGCGCCGAAGAGCGGCCGCGGGATTTATCCGAAGATGGTGATTGTCGGAGACATCATCGGCAACGATGACGCGACGATTTCCAAATACGTCGAAGAAGTCAAGAAGATCGCGATTGCCGGCAACGGTGATACCTTTGTGGCGAAGACGCCTGAAGCTCGACATCAATACTGGGCCGAACGCTCCAAGACCTCGGCGATCTCAAAGCATACCAACGCTTTCAAACTGAATGAGGACGTTGTCATTCCGCTTGATAAGATCGGCGAGTACACGGATGCATGTGAACTTTTCAATATCTGCTGCTCTATTCGCAACAAGCTGGAAATGCTGAATGCCGTGGCTACGTATTTAGGCGGTCCGATCAAACTCGGCAAACTAGCCGTTTCTTCAGAGGGCTACACCGAGAAGGAGCTTCTGGCACAAAAACTTCCGCTTGCTATGGCACTGCTGCGTAAAGTTCATGACGAATGGGAGTACGTCCTCAATCATCTCCACACACCGGCTAAAGAAGCGCTCGAAGCCCTTGAGCAGCTCGGACGCCGCTGTGAATCGGAACTGCCGGAGAATCTTGATGATTTAACGCTTCTGGATCTGGTCCAGAACCACTATCTGCGGATCTCTTGGAAGAAAGAGGTTCTCCGGGAGCTCAATGACATCTACGCAGGCGATGCCTTTGAAGCGGTGAGAAGTGAGATCGTAAAGATTCACGATCGCGTGCTGAGAGGCCGAGTCTTTATTGCCCTTCATATGCACGCCGGCGACGGTAATGTGCATACCAATATTCCGGTGAACTCCGATAACGTCGAGATGATTAAGACGGCCAATGAGGGTGTGGCCTACGTCATGGAAGTCGCTAAAAAGTTAGGAGGCGCGATCTCCGGCGAGCACGGGATCGGCATGACGAAGATTTCTTTTGTCGAACCGGGGCAGTTCGATGAGTTCTACAAATATTTGGATGAGGTCGATCCTCATGGTCGATTCAACCGAGGAAAACTTCGTCCCGAGGCGAATCTGTCGATTGCCTACACACCCAGCTTCAATCTGTTAGGGCATGAATCTTTGATCATGCAGAAGAGTGAGGCCAAGCAGATTGCCGACGAAATTAAGACCTGCCTTCGCTGCGGCAAATGCAAACCTGTCTGCACGACGCATGTCCCGAATGCCAATCTGCTGTACTCGCCGAGAAATAAGGTCATCGCGACATCACTCCTGCTGGAAGCATTCCTGTACGAAGAGCAAACGCGCCGCGGTGTTTCGCTGAAGCATTTCACCGAGTTCGGAGACGTTTCCGACCACTGCACGATCTGCCAGAAATGCCAAAAACCATGCCCCGTGAAGATTGATTTCGGACATGTCACCATGCTGATGAGAGACATGCTGCACGGTCAAGGCAAAGAGCGCTTTGATCCGGCGAAAACGGCCGGATTGAAGTTCCTCGAGCTCGAGAACCCTCTGGCCGTTCGAGCCATGCGCAAAGGCATGGTGGAATACGGCTTTAAGGCGCAGCGAATTGCGGCAGATGCACTGAAATTTACAGCAGCCAAGAGCCTGAAACATCCGGGATTCAGTACCGGACGGCCGACGCTGCGTGAGGAAGTCATCCATCTGGTGAACAGAAAGCTCCCCGAGGATAAGGTTCATACCACGGCACGCCGTCTCCTTGACATTGAAGAATCCACTTATATCCCGGTGATTAAGAACAAGGAGATCGCCAGTCCCAAATCCGGAAGAGAGTCGGTGTTTTATTTCCCCGGATGCGGCAATGAAAAGCTGTTCAGCCAGGTCTCGATTGCCGTATTAGGAATGCTTTATGACATGGGCGTGCAGATCGTCCTGCCGCCGGGGTACCGCTGCTGCGGGCACCCGCAGAAAGGCAACGGACTGAGCAAAAAGGGCGACGATATCGTGACGCGCAATCGCGTGCTCTTCCACCGTGTTGCTAATACGCTCAACTACGCAGACATTTCCACCGTTCTGGTGAGCTGCGGCACCTGCCTGCACCAGCTGAAGGAGTACAACTTTGAATCCATTTTCCCGGGCTGCCGAGTGATGGACATTCATGACTACCTGGCGGAGAAGGGAATCAGTGTGAACGGAGCTTACAACACCCGCTACATTTACCACGACCCGTGCCATACGCCGCTGAAAGAAGGGGTTCCCATCGAGACAGTCAACCGCCTGATACATCCTAAGGACGGATCTAAGGTGCAATTGTCCGAAAGATGCTGCGGAGAAAGCGGCACGTTTGCGGTTTCTCGTCCGGATATCGCAAGCCAAGTGAGAACAGCTAAAGAGCTGAGTCTGAACCAAGCCGCGGACAAGCTGAAGACAGATCGCTTCTCAGGCAAGATCAAGGTGCTGACGGCCTGCCCAGGCTGTCTGCAGGGTATGAACCGTTACTCAGAGGCGACACATACAACCGCTGAGTTTCTTGTGGTCGAAATGATGAGATCGAAGTACGGTGACAATTGGCTTTACGAGACGGTGAATAAGCTGAAAGACGGCGGAATTGAAAAGGTATTGTTATGACGCAAAACTGCCCCCTTTGTGCTCCTGAGGAGGAGCACGTCATTGTCGCAAACGATAAATTTCGCATTATTCGCGTCAAGGATCCTGAGTTTCCGGGCTACTTCCGGCTGATTTGGCAGGATCACGTAAAGGAAGTTTCCGATCTGGATCTCGAGGCCCGGCTGATTATGTGGGATGCTCTGACGCGCTTGGAGAAGGCCATTATCGAGGCGATCCGTCCCGAGAAGGTCAATTGGGCGCAGTTCGGAACGATGGTACCGCATCTGCACTGGCACCTGATTCCGCGGTTCAAAGATGATGCCGCTTATCCGGACAGCTACTGGAGTCCCCGCAAGAGAAAAACCGACCTCAAAGTCCTGGCAGAGCGCGAGCAGGACGCTCTGAGGTGCGAAGCGCTCATTAAAGAGAGGTTTGCTTAAGTTCGAGGCGTTTTCTTTCCAGGGCGGCGAGAATGTTTTGCGGCACAAATCCGCTGACGTCTCCGCCCATCATGGCAATCTCTCGGACGAATGTTCCGCTGATGAACTGGAATTGTTCCGCCGGTGTAAGGAAGATCGTTTCAACTTCCGGCATGAGTTTTTGGTTCATTCCGGCCATCTGGAATTCATACTCAAAATCGCTGACGGCTCGGGCCCCGCGGACGATGCAGGTTGAGCCGTGCCGGCGGACGAAATCGACTAAAAGCCCCTCAAAGCCCACAACCTCAACGTTCGGAAAACCCTTGACGGCTTCCTTGGCCATTTGTACACGCTCTTCTAAGGTGAAAAGCGTGTGTTTCCTTTTGCTTTCGGCAACTGCAACGATGAGCTTCGGAAAAATCCAACAAGCACGACGAATAAGGTCTAAGTGCCCGTTGGTCAAGGGATCAAACGTACCGGGGTAGGTTGCAGTAATCATGAGGGATTCTCGGTTTTTTGAGCTAAAAGCATATAGCTGGCGCCGGCTTTGAGGCGGCGGACCGCACTGAGTGACAGAGAGGCAAGCATTTCATTGGAAATTTCCTGAGGGGACTCGACATACACCAGAGCGTCCGAAGCAAGCATCGGCGCGCAGCGCTTCAGGGCTTTGAACTGAAGCTCTGCGGCGAAGGGAGGGTCGATAAAGACAAGATCGTACGGTGCGGAATCGGTGATACGAACGTCTGTCAGGGAGTTGCCGACAATAACCTTGAGGCCCTCGGCATTGAGTTTTTCGGCTGTTTGTTCAATGAACTGCGCTGCACGGCGATTGGTCTCACATAAAACGGCACGGCTTCCGCCGCGACTTAGAAATTCAAAGGACAAGGCGCCGGAGCCCCCGAACATGTCCAAAGCACTGCGGCCCTCGAAGCCGCCGAGCAGAAAGGTCAGCCAATTAAACAGCGTTTCGCGCTGGCGGTCTCCGGTAGGTCTCAGACCGTCGGCATTCAAAACGGGGATATTTGTGCGTTTCCAGCATCCCCCGATGATCCTAACTTTACCGCTGTTGCTTGCCGGCATTGCTAAACTCTCGTGTTGAAATAATTGAATTCTATTCAAAACGTACGCCAATGAGTGAAACAAAAGAGAAAACGGGTTGGTTCGCCCGGTTAAAGCAGGGTTTAAGAAAGACCCAGGTCAATTTGGTCGGTATCTTTACCGGCGGTGTAGTTGATGAAGCGTTCTTGGAAGATTTGGAATTCCAGATGATTTCCGCCGATATCGGCGTGGAGACCAGCGCTCTGATCCTTGAGAGATTAAGAGAAAGAATCAAACTCAAAGGGCTGAAGACGCAGGACGAAGTAAAAGTCGCCCTGAAAGAAATCATTGCCGACATTCTGCGGCCCTGTGAGGCGTCCCTTAATTTTGACGAGCAAAAGCCGCTTGTCATCATGATGTGCGGGGTCAACGGCGCGGGCAAAACGACGACGATCGGAAAATTAGCCAAACATTTTGCGCAGCTGAACAAAAAAGTCCTTCTGGCTGCGGCGGATACCTTCAGAGCGGCTGCAAAGGAACAACTGGCTGTCTGGGGAGATCGCAATCAAATCGAAGTGATTTCTCAGGAAAAAGGAGATCCCGCTTCTGTGGCTTATGATGCCATTTCTTCCGGCCGTAAAAAAGGCATGGATATTGTGATGGTGGATACCGCGGGAAGACTGCCGACACAGACGAATCTCATGAACGAGCTCGCCCGAATCCGTAAGGTTCAGGGAAAAGCCATGGAGGGAGCTCCGCACGAAGTGATTCTGGTGCTTGACGGCACAAACGGCCAGAATGCGTTGATGCAGGCTAAAGCATTTGATGAGTCTGCCGGACTGACCGGCTTGATTATTACTAAGCTGGACGGGACCGCTAAAGGCGGCGTTCTTGTAGCCTTGGCAAATTCTCGGGAAAAACCGCTGCCGATTTATTACATCGGGGTCGGAGAGACCATTGACGACCTTCAGCCCTTCAAAGCGGATGAATTTGCCGCTGCGCTTATCGGTTTGGATCAGATCGGCGGGGCAAATAAATGAAGCTTGCAGCGATAGACTTGGGAAGCAACAGCTTCCGTTTGGAAATTGCCCGAGTTGAAGGCGAGCGCATTATTACCGAGGGCAGCTGGAAAGAAACGATACGTTTGGCGGCCGGTATCGATAAAGACGGCAATCTGACGCCTGAGGCTCAGGACAGGGGACTGAATGCCCTAGCCCGCATTGCGGAAAAGATCCGCGGGCTGCCGAGAAACCATATCCGTGCGGTCGGCACTCAAACGCTTAGAGCAGCAAAAAATTCTCAGGAATTTATTGAGCGCGCGGAAAGGATTTTGGACTGCAAAGTTGAAATTCTTCGAGGCAAAGAAGAAGCGAGACTCGTGTTTCAAGGCTGCAGCTTTGCGCTTCCGCCTTCGAACGAAACACGACTGATCGTGGATATCGGAGGCGCCTCGACAGAGTGCGTGATCGGACGAGGCCACGACATGATTGAGGGCGAGTCCTTTCACGTGGGCTGCGTCAACACCTCGGTGACTTTCTTTAAAGACCGAAAAATCACGGCTCAAAGCATGCGTCGCGCTATTCTGTCGGCGACCTCGGTGCTCGACGGCAGCGAATATAAGTTCGTTAAAGGAAATTGGCAGGAAGCGTTCGGCTCCTCCGGGACGGTCAGCGCCGTTTCTTCCATTCTTGCCGCTCTGAAGATTACTGACGGCTCTATCACGCTTTACGCGCTCGAGCAGCTCAAGGATCGACTGATCCATGCGGAAAGCATTGATAAGATCAAGTTCGACGGATTAAAAGAGGATCGCAGAGAAGTGCTTGCGGGCGGTATTGCCGTTTTGATTGCAGTCTTCAATAAGCTCAAAATTGACGTTATGAAAGTTGCTGACGGCGCGCTTCGCTACGGTATTTTGTACGACCTTGCCGGCCGCAAACTGCAGCGCGATCCTCGAGAAGCGTCTGTCGAGCGAATGATGGCTGCTTTCCACGTCGACAAAGAGCAGGCAAAGCGTGTCGGCGATATGGCGGTGAACCTTCTCAAAACCATGTCTTCTCACGTATCGGAAGACAGTGCTAGGTTCCTGAGATGGGCGGCTGATTTGCATGAAACGGGATTAACCCTCTCGCGCAGCGATTATCATAAACATAGCGAATATTTGATTAAAAACAGCGATATTGCAGGCTTTTCCAGACCTGAACAGGAAAAATTGGCTGCCTTGGTACTCGGACATCGCGGAAACCTGAAAAAAGTCGAAATGCTGCTTGCGGCCAAACAGAGCGCTGAATTGCTGTTCTGCTTACGGATAGCCACTATTGTTGCTCATGCTCGCCAGGAAATTGAGCTGCCAAAATTGGAAGCGACATTCCATGGACACTCCTTCTGCCTTTATGTTCCGAGAGCATGGCTGAAAGATCATCCTGTAGTCGAGTATTTGCTTGAAGAAGAAAAGGCTACCTGGGCCAAGGTTGATTACCAATTTGACTTGATAGCGATATGAAGACGATAGTGAGAATGGTCGACGTCCCGATTAACGATTGGAACAACCAAACCAAGGGAACGGTAACGCTGGAGATTGCCGACGGAGAGTTTGTTCTCCTTCAGGGCCCCAACGGTTCGGGTAAGTCGTACCTTCTCAACTTAATGGCAGCCTTGAGAGTCCCTAGCGTGGGCGAGGTGTTTCTTGAGGGCAAGCGTCTGACAACGATGCGTGAGCGGCAAAAGAGGGCATGGCGCGCAGGATTAGGCCTCATACCATCCGAGCCGGTGCTCTTGAACGGTTATACCGTTTTGGAAGGCCTGGTTTTGACGGCCCAGCTCCTGGGCAAGAGCGCTGCAGACGCGAAACGCAATGCGCTGGAAAGCGCGTCTCTCTGCGGTTTAGATCCTTATTTGAACGCCAGGGCAGAAAGCCTTTCCGTGGGCGTCAAAAAGCGTGTTGTCATCGCCCGCTCGCTGGTCAACCAGCCGCGTTTGATTCTTGCGGATTCTCCATTGGAAGGGCTGGATGATCAGGCTCAGGAGGAGTTTCTCTATATTTGCACCAAGCTGAGCCAAGTCGGCTATCCGATCGTGATGACCTCAAGCTATATGCTTCCGTTTGAGATCGCTGCGCTACGTTGTGTTGAGCTCGCGGGAGAGAAAAAATGATCACAATGCGGGACCGTGTGCGCAGGCCGATTCAAGCCAACTTAAAGCGTTTTATTTTTGTCGTCGTGGTTTTCTCTCTCGCGCTCTGTCTTTTGGGACAAATCGCACTGAGTTTCTACTGCTTCTATGACAGTCATCGCGGCGTTATGGGAGACGAGGTTAGTGTCTTTTTAGACTCTTCCTTGACGGATGCTCAGCGCAAAAAAGCTCAGGAACAGATCAGGGCGCTTGCGCCGATTACCGAGTTCAGAGAAATTAAGCCGACCGACGTCTTAGAAAAAGATATTTTGAAGCTCGTTGGTGACAGAAAGAAAATCCCGACGATGTTAGCTCTTCAGTTTCCCTCGGACACACGCTACATCGATATTGAAGGCGCGGTGAAATCCATTGAAAAAGTCAAAGGCGTTGAAGGCGTGACGGCCAATCTAGACTGGATCAAGAAACGTCATTCGCTCCGAGAGGCTATTGCACTGGGGATGTTCGCGTTCGGGGCGCCGGCGGTAACGTTAGTTTGTCTGCTGATATTTCAAAACTCACTCAGACTTTCGGCATTCCTGCGCGGCGAGAGAGAACTGCTTCTGATGCTGGGTGCAAGCGACTGGGCTGTGCGGGGTCCGCAGATGATTGCGGCGGCGCTAAGTTCCGTGCTCGGCTGCATTATCGGCGGCGTTCTGCTTCTGGTGACGACACTTGCCTCCGTGCCGCTGCTCGAGGAGGCCTTTGAGCTTACGCTGATGCCGCATTGGTCTGTTTTTGCAGCCGTCTACCTATCTGTGTCTTTGGCGACCATCTTGTTAAGCGTGATTGTCTCGTACTTTATCGCAGGGGCAACCACCCCTCGGACGTTCTAAGACTTGACTTGAGGATTACAATTTTCCTCGATGACAACAGATGAAAAGAAAAAGAGCCCGAGTACGGCTCTTGCCCCCTACAAACCGACTCCGCTTGCGATTCCTGATGCATCTCTCGGTTCTCTGGAGGAATATATCCGGGCAGCTAATAAGGCTCCGATCCTGAGCGCTGAGCGCGAGCACGAACTTGCCGTGCGGCTTCAGGAGCACGGAGATATGGAAGCTGCCGGAGAGCTGGTGATGTCTCACCTGCGTCTTGTAATTTCCATCGCCCGCCAATATCAAGGTTACGGGCTTCCGTTCGGTGATCTGATCCAAGAGGGAAATATCGGTTTAATGAAAGCGGTCAAACGTTTCAATCCGAACAACGGGGCGCGTTTGGTGACTTTCGCGATGACTTGGATCAAGTCTGAGATTCAGGAGTATGTCCTTCGCAATTGGCGTCTGGTTAAAGTTGCCACGACTAAGTCGCAGCGCAAGCTGTTCTTCAACCTGCGCAAGTTAAAAGACGACACGAAACTACTCGGTACCAGTGAAGCGGAAAAAATCGCTGAAACGCTGGATGTGAAGCCGGCGGAAGTCTTTGAGATGGAAAAGCGGATGCTGGGTTCGGATGTAGAAATTGATGAGCCGAGCGGCGGTGCAGAAGAAGGTACGGCTCCGTCCGAGTGGCTGACGGACGAACGGGATACGCCGGAGAACACGATCGCCCGCGGCGTCTACGAAAACACCATCGAAAACCGTCTTCCGGAAGCCGTTAAAAAATTGGATGACCGCTCGAGACGCATTATCGAAGCCCGCTGGCTTTATAACGATCAAGACGGCAGCAAAGGCGCGACACTGGCTGATCTTGCCAAAGAAATGGGTGTGAGCCAGGAGAGAGTAAGGCAGCTGGAGAAGAAGGCTTTTGCGACCTTGAAAACTTATTTGAAAGAAGACAAGGATGTTTAATATTGTTTTGGTACACCCTGAAATTCCGCCCAACACCGGAAATATTATTCGCTTGTCTGCGAATACGGGATGCAAGCTTTATCTGATTGAGCCGCTGGGCTTTAACTTTGAAGACAAACATATGAAGCGGGCGGGGCTGGATTATTGGGAATATGCCGATATCAAACGTTTCCCCAGCTACGAAGCTTTCCTGGAGACAGAAAAGCCCGACCGCGACCGAATGTTTGCCATGACGACGAAAGCTCAGCAGCTGGTTCAGGACGTGACCTTCCAGCCGGGCGACTGGTTTGTTTTCGGTTCGGAAGGGTCAGGTCTCCCTCAGGAGGTCAGAGCTTTATTCGACCCGGCGCATATGGTTCGTCTGCCGATGCGTCCTAAAAATCGCTCCTTAAATTTATCGAATTCCGTTGCGATTACCGTCTATGAAGCCTGGCGCCAGTGCGGATTCGAAGGCGGAATCTAAAACAGCGCATACGAAAAAGCCGCCCTCAGATCAGGAAGGCGGCCTATTAAATTAACTGAACAGCGGATTACTGAACGGTCTTGTCTTCAGCAGCTGCGGCAGCCTGCTGCTCCTGCATTCTCTGAGCAAAGTAGGCTTCAAAGTTAATTTCACCCAAGTAGACCGGCGGCATGCCTGCACGAGTCAGAAGATCGGAGACATTGCTGCGGAGGTACGGGTAAATTGTGGACGGGCAGGTGATGCCAAGAACCATGGTCTTATGTTCTTCCTGGAACCCTTTCAGGAGGAAAATACCGGCCTGTTTGCACTCAACCAGGAAAACGGTTCTGTCTTCGTTATTGATTTTGGTCTTGGCTGTGACAGTTGCACGAACAACGACTTCGTAGAGGTCGGGCTGAGCCAGGCCATGTTCGGAGACGTCGAGCTGGATGTCGACCTGAGGAGCTTCGGGAGCTAAGAAGATCTCGGGAGCATTGGGCATTTCGAGAGAAGCGTCTTTCAGGTAAATGCGCTGAACGGCAAACTGAGGAGCTTCTTCCTGAGGCGCTGCTTCAGGAGTTGTGTTTTCGTTTTCTGCCATTTTTAATCCTTTACAGATAAGTAGAGTTAAATGTGTATCTAATGGGCCTTAGGCTTTTTTCTTCTTGTTGCTGCGGCGGTTAATTTCCAATCCGGTCAGCGGAAGCTTAGCTGCCTGCCATGCAACAAGGCCGCCTTCTAAGACATAGACGTCGGAAAAGCCTTTGCTCTTAAACTGTTTGAGTTCCTGCTGAGCGCGTCTGCCGTTTTGTGTGACGAGAATGACAGGACGGTTTTTATCGAGTGTTTCCATGCGGGAAACCAGATCGGCCGCCGGGATGTTAACTGCTCCGGCTAAAGAGCCTTTGGAGTATTCATTCGGAGTTCTAACGTCAACGAGCTGAGCATCTTTGTCATTTACTTGGATGACCACTTCGGCGGGACTTAATCCTGAATTTTTGGATTTAGAAAGGGACGGAAAAGCCAAAAGGATTGCCGAACCTACAAACGTAATGATCAGCAGAATGTTTTCAGTAATGAAATCCATGTTCGAGAGAAGCAAAAATAGTAAACCTTGGGTCCTCGGGCAAAGCCTTGAGGATGCTAAAGAGGGGATTATATCCAACTGAACTCCTTACTCCAAATAAATATTTGAATCGCTGGGATTTAGGAGAAGTTTTTTCCGACTTTTTTCTTGGACGGGTGTTTAAGCGCCCCGCACTGTTAAAATTATTCTTTTGTCAGTACTTGCTTGGAAGAGACCATGTACAAAATCGTTTTAATGCGCCACGGTGAAAGCCAGTGGAACCTCGAAAATCGTTTTACAGGCTGGGTTGATGTTGATTTGACGGAAAAAGGGCGCGAAGAGGCTGCCCGTGCCGGTGAAATCCTGAAGGCCGAAGGTTACGAATTCGATCTTTGCTATACCTCCGTGCTAAAGAGAGCCATCCGGACATTGTGGATTACACTCGACAAGCTCGATGCCATGTATCTTCCTGTCATCCATGACTGGCGCCTTAACGAACGTCATTACGGTGCACTCCAGGGATTAAACAAGAAAGAAACCGCGGCCAACTTCGGTGACGAGCAAGTGCTGATTTGGAGACGTTCCTATGATGTTCCGCCTCCCGCTCTGGAAAAAGATAATCCCATGTGGCCCGGATTTGATCCGCGCTACAAGCATGTCCCTGCTGAGGAACTTCCTTTGACAGAGTGTCTGGCAGATACCGTTGCACGAGTCGTTCCTTACTGGGAAAATGAAATCGTTCCGAACATTAAAGCGGGCCGCAAGATTTTAATTACCGCGCACGGCAACTCTTTGCGTTCTCTGATTAAGCATTTGGACAATATATCCGATAAGGACATTGTGGGCGTGAACGTTCCGACAGCAGTGCCTTTGGTTTACGAACTTGATGAGAACATGCGTCCGATCCGCAGCTATTACTTGGGCGACCAAGAAGCGATTAAGCAGAAGATGGCGGCAGTAGCGGCTCAGGGTAAGGCCGGTAAATAAAACTTACTGATGAGAATTCGTTTATCGGCAGCCACGGCGATTCTTCTCGCTTTGGCTGCCTTTACTTTCCAGTCTGTTTCTGCGGCGCCCGAGCCGCAGAGGCGATCTGTGTCTGCAGGAAAGCAAGCGGCAAAAACTCGGACGGCACAAAAACAAGTCTCTAAGAAAACGCCCAAAAAGACGGCAGAAAAAACGGTTATCCGCAAGGCCGGAAATTCTTCAAAAGCTGTTTCTCGCGGTGCCGCGGCCGATAAGACAGCGATAGAAGCGCGCAGAGCCGAAACGCAAAGCCGCATTGAAGAAGTGCGTTCTTCTATTTCGCAGAAAAGTTCCGTCAAGAAGAAGCTTGAAGAAGAGATGAAGCAGTCGGAAATCAAAATCCGACAGGTTCGGCAGTCCCTCCAAAAGCTGCGGCGGGAGAGGGCAAAATCCGAGCGCACGCTGAAGAGCCAGGAAAAAACGGTGCTCGGGCTGGAAAATGAACTTTCTCACGAGCAAAAAATTCTCGAAGAAATCAATCGGCAGAGACTTGAGCTGCTGACCCAGGAGCAGCAGCCTCAATGGGCCGCCTCAGATCCTAATCAAAAGGCACGGACGCACATGATGCTGTCTTTGCTGGCGAAAAAGTCTACGGAGTCTATCCATCGGCTGGAAAAAAATCAGAAGGAGCTCGGTCGAGCGCTTGAGCGTTCGAAGCGAACCAGCGACTCACTTCAGAAGACTTTGCAGGAGGAGCGCAGCGAACAGACTCGTCTGACCAAGGAGCGAAGAGAGCGCCAGTTAACGGCAGCAAAACTTAATCGAGAGCTTGCCTCGCAAACGATGACGCTTAAACGGCTTCAGAATGACGAAAAGCGTCTTGGAAACTTGGTGGCATCGCTTCAGCGCAAAGAAGCAGAGGCGCAGAAGGCCGCCCAAAGACGGGCAGCTGCCGCGGCAAAGCGCAGCGGCAAGCAAACCAAGACTGCCTCGGCTCCGGCGCCAAAGAAGGTCTTGGTATCAGGCGGTCCGCGCATGAATCCGGTACCCGGTAAAGTCGTTGCGCGTTTCGGCGAGAAACGCACCGTCTCCGGTAAGACGGATCGCTGGCAGGGAACCGTATTCAGCGTTACCAGAGACGAGGGTGTACACGCAGTGCGGGACGGCAAGGTGGTTTTTGCAGATTACCTGAGAGGCTACGGAAACCTGATTATTTTGGATCACGGCGCCGGCTACTTTACGGTCTACGGCAATAATGCGACGTTGGAAAAAGATATCGGCGATAAAGTTAAGGCCGGTGATGTGATTTCTCGAGCCGGGAAAAATGAAGGCGCGGTTTCGGTTTTGTATTTTGAATTGCGTCACAATGGGAAACCAATTGACCCAACGGGTTGGCTCAATATTTGATAGTCTTACAATTCTTTGATTAAAAGAAATAATTTAACGAAATCAAAAGTTATGAAAAATAGCGTACGCGGTCTGCTTCTGGTGACCGGAGGCATGATTGCCGGAGCACTCATCAGTGCCTCTCTCGCAGCTCCTGAGAGGGCAGCCAGAACGGTTCTTCCTCTCGATGAAATCAGACAGTTCACTGATATCTACGGTGCGGTAAAGCAGTACTACGTTGATCCCGTTGAGGATAAAAAGCTCATGAAGGAAGCCATTTCCGGAATGCTTCAGGGTCTTGATCCTCATTCTGCCTACCTTGATGAAAACGCTTTCAACGAACTTCAGGAAGGCACTACGGGCGAATTCGGCGGTTTAGGTCTTGAAGTCAGCTCCGATCCTTCCGGAGTCAAAGTGATTTCTCCGATCGACGATACGCCTGCAGCTCGTGCTCATATGCGCGCGGGAGATATTATTTTCAAAATTGACGGGAAGATCGTTAAGGATCTTCCTCTCAATGATTCCGTGAAGATGATGCGCGGGAAACCGGACACTCCGATTGAACTGACCGTGCTTCGCAAAGGGTCTTCAACACCGATTACGGTCAAGCTGGTCCGTGCCGTGATCAAGGTCAAGTCCGTTAAATCGAAGCCGCTGGACGATCAGATGGGCTATATCCGTGTTTCCCAGTTTCAGGAGCGTACTGCCAGCGAGCTCGCTAAGGCTCTGGATGCCTTGAATAAGAGCGGCAATCTGAAGAACGGTTTAGTGCTTGACCTTCGCAACGATCCCGGCGGCTTGCTCAATGCTGCGATCGGTGTATCTGCCGCCTTCCTGCCTAAAGGAACGCTCGTCGTGTCCACCAAGGGGCAGACAGCAGACGCCAAGAAGGAATTCCTGACCACTCCGCAGGACTATCAGGTTGTGCGCGAAGATGCGGCGATTGCTAAGCTGCCCGCGATTACCAAGACAATGCCGATCGTCGTCCTTGTGAACGGAGCCAGCGCAAGCGCCAGTGAGATTGTGGCCGGCGCACTTCAGGATCATAAGAGAGCCACGATTATGGGTACGAAATCCTTCGGAAAGGGTTCCGTACAAACGGTGATTCCTCTGCGCGGAGAAGCGAAAAATACCGCTATCAAGCTCACCACGGCCCGCTACTTCACACCGAGCGGCCGCTCGATCCAGGCTAAGGGGATTTCTCCTGACGTGGAAGTCAAAGATACTGCCGAAGGAAACTTTCTTGATCTCGACATCCGTGAAGCAGATTTAGCGAACCACTTAGAAGTGCCGGAAGCCAAGGATGACAAGGCGAAGGCAGCTAAGCCCGCTTCGGAAGCTAAACCGGATGCCTCCGGAATTAAAGAAACCGTAGAACCGATTTCTTCTAAGTCGAAGAAAGCGCCTAAGTTCTATAAGTACGGTGATCCTGATGACTATCAGCTCAATCAGGCAATCGCCTATTTGAAGAAGGAAGACGCGAAGAAGAATCAGCCTGCAGCCGGAACTCAGGAAATCCAGCTGGAAGGCGGCATCAAGATGAAGATCGAACCTGTCAAATAACAGGCGCCTTCACAAAACAACACGGCCTCGGAAATCCGAGGCCGCCGCGCATTAAAGACCGGGATCATCTGCCGAGGACCAAATACACCTGCTTCTCAGGATCAACGGCGCCTCCTGAGGCGTCCCTTTTCGCAAATCTCAGCCAGTGCCCCAGAATAAGGGCAACCAGCATATTGGCACGTGTCAGGACATCGTAGTTTTCGGGAACTTCTTCCTGAGCGACGGCGAGCCTAAGAGACTGCTTAAAAACTGCCTGCAGCTGCCCGTAAAACCGATTGAGTTCTGCCTGCAGGCGAGGATCTTCAGAGGTCAGAGAGTCACCGCAGAACAGGAAAACAAGTCCCGGCTCTTTGGCCTTGATATCAGTGAGCGCTAAGAAGAGCTTTTTAGCCTGTTCCAGTCCGGAGTATTCCGATGAGGAGATGTTGTTTACAGCCGTCATGACATAGTTCTCAGCAAAGCCGATGATCTCCTCGTACATTTTGGTTTTGCTCGGAAAATGGCGGTACAGCGCAGCTTCCGACACGCCGATCGCAGCCGCTAAAGACTTTGTCGTGATATGTTTATTCTCCGACTCCGTCATCATTCGGACGAGAGTGCGCAGAATCTCTAGTTTGCGGTCGGAGGATTTTTTTCTGCTTTTTGTTTCTGTTGACGCGTCCATAAAACTCTTTTGTTTTAGCCTTTAATCATCGTACCGACACCCTGCGGTGTCAGGATTTCCAGCAGCAGGCAGTGATCAACGCGGCCGTCAATGATATGAACGGCTTTTACACCGTTGCGGGCCGCCTGAAGCGCTGAAGAAATCTTCGGGTACATGCCGCCCGAGATTGTACCGTCGGCAAATAAAGCGTCAATCTCCTGTGAGGTGAGGCCGGTAATTAAATTTCCTTCTTTGTCGAGTACGCCGGGCGTATTGGTCAGCATCACGAGTTTTTCTGCTTTGAGCGTTTCAGCCATCTTTCCGGCGACCACGTCTGCATTGATGTTGTAGGAGAGCTCGTCGTCTCCGACGCCGATCGGAGAAATTACGGGAATAAAGGCGTCGTCCTGAAGCGCTTTGACGACAGCAGGGTTGATGGATTCTATCTCACCAACCTGACCCACATCATAGAAGACTGTCGGATCATGAATATCCTGCAGTTTGAGCTTCTTTGCCCGAATGAGACCGCCGTCTTTACCGGTTAAGCCCACGGCTTGACCGCCGAAGCTGTTGATTAGCGTGACTAGGTCTCCTTGAACCTGACCGCCCAAGACCCATTCAACGACCTCCATAGTTTCCGCATCCGTGACGCGCATGCCTTGGATAAATTCGCTTTGTTTTCCGACTCGGCGCAGAGCGTCCCCGATTTGAGGGCCGCCGCCGTGGACGATAACAGGATTCATTCCGACGAGTTTCAGAAGCACGACATCACGGGCAAAAGCTCTCTGCAGCCTTTCCTCCGTCATGGCGTTGCCGCCGTATTTAATCACAATCGTCTTGCCGTGAAATTTTTGAATAAAGGGAAGAGCCTCTGAAAGGATTTCCGCCTTTAATTGCGCGGGAACAAACTGACTGTTAAGTGTGTTCATTGAAAAGATCAACAAAATGGGTTCAAAGTTAGTGAATGGTATCACTGTGGAAGACTAGAATCCCCAAGGAGAATACGTATTGGAGTAAATCATATGGAACAAAGTTTTGAACTTAGCGGTGTTCACTGCATGCATTGTGTTGCTCGCGTCAAGAAGGCTTTGGAGCCTCTCTGCGAAAAAGTTGAAGTGACGCTGTCTCCGGCTATTGCAGTGGTTACTGTCAAGGAACCGCTGAAGATTGAAGACGTCAATGCAGCGCTTGCAAAAGCAGGTGATTATTCGGCAACGCCGCTGAACTAATCTCGTTAAGTCAAAAGAAAAGCCGGACCTCCTCGCGGAAGCCCGGCTTTTGAATTCCTAAGCCGCGTTAGTTGCCGTAAAGCTTCTGGCGAAGTTCACGCCTCTGCTGCGCCTCCAGAGAGAGCGTTGCAGTAGGACGAGCGAGAAGGCGGGGAATACCGATCGGGTCACCGGTTTCTTCGCACCAGCCGTATTCACCTTTTTCTAAACGCTGGAGCGCTTCCTGAACTTTTTTCAAGAGCTTTCTTTCTCTATCTCGGGTTCTCAGTTCCAGAGCGTGTTCTTCCTCGATGGTAGCGCGGTCGGCCATATCGGAAATGATGGTGTTGTCACGCAGATGTTCTGCAGTTGCACCGGCGTTGCTGCGAAGCTGAGCTTCGCGTTCACGTAAAAGGTGCTTGAAGAAAGCCTGCTGTCTTTCGTTCATGTAATCCGACTCAGGCATATTGAGCAGCTCGGCCTGTGTGGGAATTACGATGCCGTCGACGATAATCTTTTCCTCAGAATTCTTTTCGTAGTTATTCATCAGAAATTCAGCGGCTTTCTGCGCATCTTCGACAGATGTGTTTTCTCCGGTTCCGTCCTTAGCTGACTGAACCAAGGGAGCAAGCTCCGCAGCTTCCTTTAAAGCCTTATTGCAGGCGGCAGTCTTCGAAGCCTTGGCTTCTTTGACAGCTTTTGCAGGTGCCGCAGATTTAGCGGCAGTCGTTTTCGCCGTTGCTTTTACAGCCTTAACTGTCTTTGCCGGTTTATCAGTTTCGACAGTTGTTTTCTTTTTTGTCGCCATTGAATACATCTCCTATAGGCAGTCAGGTTTGGTTAAGCCAAGCAAGTTTCCAAGCCTTGCATAATCGCCTTCTTTGGGAGGCGGCGGCCGATAAATACCATTTTCGTAGACGGCTTTGTGTCGCCCCAGGGCTTGCCCAGGTCAGCCGCCATCAGCATATGAACACCCTGGAAAATCATTTTCCTATCGGTACCTGTCATATAAAGCACCCCTTTATAGCGCAGCATATCCGGTCCGTAAACTTGGGTGAGCGTTCTCATGTAATTGTCGAGTCTGGCCGGGTCAAACGGTCTGTCAGACTCGAATACAAAAGCAGCAATCTCGTCATCATGGCGAGCATGATGATGGTGATGGCCGCATTCACAATGATCGTGGTCATGATCCCCGCACTCGCAGTGATCACCATGATCATGGTCATGATGATCGTGGCAGCCGCAGGTGCAGCCGTCCTCATGGTGGTGATGGTGCTCTCCCTCTTCATGGGCTTCTTTTAAGAAGTCAGGGTCTAATTCAAGAACGGAGTCGAGATTAAAACCGCGAATGTCGAGGACTTCCTTGATATCGACATTTCCCATGTTGCATTCGACGATCGGTGCACGAGGGTTCATGTGATGAAGACGATCGGATAAATCTTCAATGACAGAAGGCGGAACCAGGTCAACCTTGGAGAGGAGGATTCGGTCGGCGAATCCGACCTGAGCCTGTGCAGGCGCCTGCTCATCCAGTGTTCTCGGACCGTTGACTGCATCCACGACTGTGATGACGCCGTCAACCATGTAGAACTGGGCGACTTCTTCATCCATGAAGAAAGTCTGAGCAACGGGGCCCGGATCTGCAAGACCGGTCGTTTCGATAATGACTCGGTCGAAGTTGGCTTTTCCTTCCTTTTTACGCTCCATCAGACGAATGAGGTTCTCAGCCAGGTCGCCTCGAATGGTGCAGCAGATACAGCCGTTGTTCATCGTGATGATTTCTTCATCTTCGCTTTGAACGAGAAGATCGTTGTCGATGCTTTCCTCACCGAATTCGTTTTCGATGACGGCTATCTTTTGGCCGTGTTCATCAGTGAGAATACGGTTAAGAAGCGTTGTTTTACCTGCGCCCAAAAAACCGGTAATAATTGTGACCGGAATTAAGTCTTCCATAGCTCCTCCGAGCATTAAAAATAGGTTCTAAATCACAAGCAACCATTAAGGGAGAATGGGTTATACAGCAACCCAGCCCAGAATGCAATAGTTTTTTTAACTTTCAAGAAGTTAAAAGGCAGAAAGTTTGAATTTTCTGCCCTTTTTGGTGCTAGACGGTGCCGCGCGAGAGAAGATGTAATCCCTTCAGATATTCACCCTCAGGGTGAGTCATCAGCAGAGGATGGTCTATCCCCGCTCCGAGACGTTCCATCATCCAGGCCTCCACGCGTGAATCAATAACTGCGCCCGCTACGATTTTTTGGAATAAGTCGACGTCAATAGCACCCGAGCAGGAGAATGTCAGAAGCTGTCCTCCGGGGGCCAGAATACGCAGTCCGTTAAGGTTGATGTCCTTGTAAGCTCGGGCTGCTTTGTCTACGTGATGATGACTGGAAGCAAATTTGGGCGGATCGAGAATGACAAGATCAAATTGTTCTCCTTTGTCGCGAAATTCTCTCAAAGCTTCGAAGACATTTGCTTCGATCCACTTCATCGAGCCGTCGTCAAAGCCGTTGCGTTTGGCATTTTCCTGGGCCATCTGCAGAGCGTCGGCAGAAGAGTCGATAGAGACGACTTCTTCGGCACCGCCGGCTTTGAGCGCGAGCGAGAACCCGCCGGTGTAGCAGAAGCAGTTGAGCGCTCTCATGCCTCTGCCGTGAACTTTCTTGAATTCTTCGGCAAGTCTGCGGGCCAAAGCGCGGTTGTCGCGCTGGTCAACGTAAAAACCGGTTTTATGGCCCATGCGGACGTCGACGCCGTATTTGATTCCGTCTTCCACGATTTCGACTTCCTGAGGCGGCTCTTCGCCCTCAAGGACCTCCTTGCGTTCCGGAAGACCTTCACGAGCTCGGGTAGCAGCGTCGGAACGGTCGTACACCTGAGAGCAGCCGGTGTACTTCACCAATGCCTGCCCGATCTCGGAGCGCCAATACTCGGCGCCCGCGGATTGAAACTGTGTCACAACTTGATTGTTGTATTGATCAACAATCAGCCCGGGAAGAAAGTCTGCCTCTCCGAAAATCAGACGAATAGCATTGGTACGGGATCTCAGACAGCTGCGCGCCTCAATCGCAGCCTTGACCCTGGCTTCTATCCAGGCAGCATTGATGACGTCTTCTTCTTGGAAAGACCAGCAGCGGGCGCGGAGTGCAGATTCGGGAGAAAACGCGCCCCAAGCTAAAAATTTTCCCTTGCTGTCCTGAATCCTGACCGTCTCACCGCTCTTCGGTTTTCCCAGTACTTTGGAAACCCCGGTTGCATAAACCCAGGGATGACGGCGAAGGAGCGCACGTTCCTTGCCGGGTTTGAGGATGATCGTAGGAATTTGGTTCGTCATGGAAATACTCAATTGATCAAAGGAGTTAATGCTGTTTCGGCAACCTTAGCTGCCATCTTCAAATAGTTAGGAGACGTGCCTCGGGTAAATTTCTTTTCATCCGCGTCGCACAGACAGATCATTCCGAATACAGTGCCTGTATGACTGCGCAGCGGAAGAATAAGGACGCCTCGTGTTTCTACGGGGTCAATTTTGAGCCAATGGGCTACTTCATCGCCGTAATTCTCACCCAAATAGAAATTTTCAATGGAGCCGAGAGCTGCTTCCACATCCGGACCTAAGCGTTCAGCAAAAGGGAAGAAGGAGAAGTTGGCTTTAACAGGCCAAAGACGAAGCAGTCCATGAGCGGCCCTAAATTCAGAAATAAAGAAACTTAAGACGAGGTTGGGGAGTTCAACCTGTGAGTGACAAGCGAGCAAATCGGTCGCAAAGCGAATAATGTTTTCGCTTTTTTCATCTGAGTCTAGGAGCGAGTCTCGAAGTTTTTGCTCCTCCTCTCTGATTTGGCAGGCGGAAAGCGCACCCTTCAGCGCTTCGTTTTGGCATTCGGCAGGACTGCGGGATCCATCGGGAGCCTGCCCAGGCACGCGAAGGTGCAGGAAAAGATCCGGATGCCGCATAAAGAAATCAGGATTGGCTCTTAGGTAGTCGATGACAAAATCGACTACGGTTGGATTTTCGCTCATGGGATTTCAATCTCACTATCAAAAACGGTTACGGCCGGACCGAAGAGTTCGACGTCTTCGCCTTCTCCCTCCCAGGCCAAACGAAGGTCGCCGCCTCTATTATGGGTAAGGATCGGGGAACTCAGAACGCCGAGCTCGATCGAGGTGGCTGCTGCTGCACAATTGCCTGTGCCGCAGGCCAGCGTTTCTCCGGCGCCGCGCTCCCAAACTCGAACATTGGCTTCGTGTTCGGTAATCGGCTGAATAAAACCGACGTTTACTCGACGAGGAAATGCGGGATGGTTTTCGATGAAGGGGCCTAATTCTCCGACCGGGGCGGACTCGATATCATCTGTGATAATCGTGACGTGCGGATTGCCCATGGAACAGATAGAAAACCAAACCAGTTCACCTTTATAACGAACCGCCCACTGCTTAAAGCCGCGAATCTCGCGAGAAGGGAGCCCTTGAGGATTGAATGGCAGAGAGGAGGGCTCAAAGGAAGGAATGCCCATGGAAACACGCACCATTCCGTCCCCCTTGAGTTCAAGCTCTATGACACCCTTCATGGTTTTGGCACGGATGCGCTTTTTATCGGTCAGCCCATTGTTATAGACAAATTTTACGAAACAGCGGGCACCGTTTCCGCATTGTTCAACTTCTCCTCCGTCGGCGTTAAAAATACGATATTTAAAGTCGGCTTCGCGGGAGTCAGCCGGCTCCACGACCAAAATTTGATCGGCGCCGACTCCGAAATGCCGATCGGCTAGGAAGCGCAGCTGCTGAGAAGTTAACGAGAAAGGTTCTTTAGTGCAGTCCAGGACAACGAAATCGTTGCCGGCCCCATGCATTTTGGTGAATTTGATCTTCACGGCTCGCCCGATAAAAATGGTTAGACCCTACATTCTGACATTCTCTTCCCGACAATAGAAGGAAAGAGGCTTATTTCTTCGGCGTTCTCAGAATCGTGTCTGTGAATTCCTCCGACAGGCGCCTGAGAATGAAATTCGCCGACCTCTCAACCGTACGCCTTTTAGAAGTCTCTATAAGTTAGCAGGCTTCATTTCGGGACAGCAGTCTGTCACTCGAAAAAAGTAGCTATTTAGTAGACCGATGGCTCTCCTTCCGGACGGGTCTTAAATCGGCGATGTGTCCAAAGGTATTGATCCGGGTGTTTCAGAATAAATTGTTCGAGTTCTTGGTTCAGGCGCAGCGTATCGGCTGTGGCGTCGTTTGTCGGAAAGTTCTCCAGCGGCTTTGATAAGTGCATGGTGTAACCTTCAGGCGTTGTTTCAGCGATACCCCAAATTACTTTGGCGCCCGTTAACTTTGCCAGTTTAGATACCATCGGGAGCGTCGCGGCTTGGACACCGAAGAAGGGGACAAAGACGGAGTTGCGGGCGCCGTGATCCATGTCGGGCAGATAATAAAAAGGCAGTGAAGCACGCAGGGCGCGGATGACTTCTTTCATCGCCGAGTTGGATTTGGGGATAAGTACAGGATCGGAGAAACGCTTTCTTGCTTCAAAAGCCCATTTGTCCCAAACCGGATTAGACTGAGTTTGATAAAGAGAGGCCCCGCGCACAATGGTGTTCATAGCGACGCCGCCGGCATCTAATCCGACAAAATGCGGAGCGACGATGATGACTTTATCGGTCTTGCACAGAGCTTCAAATTGCTCTTTTCCCTCGAACTTAACCATGTCCAAGACCTGATCTTTGGAGCCCTTTGCCAGAACGCTGTGATCCAGAGCGGCTCGGATAAGGTTCCGGAACACGCCTTTTGCTGTTTCAACGCGTTTTTGTTCAGACCATTCCGGAAAACAAAGGCGAAGATTGGTAAGCGCGATTTTTCTTCGTCTGGCAAGCACGAACCAGGTGACGGAGGCAAGAAAATCAGCTAAGTGTGTGCGGCTCGTCTGCTTCCAGTCGGACATGCCGTTCACAAGCGCGACGCAGGTTTTGGAAATGAGTAAATTCAGTGCGGATTTCTTAGCCATGGATCAAAATTAAGCTTCTGTAAACAAAAGGTTGCTAAATTCTCAAGTGAAGGACGCCTTCTGCTTGATAATCGCAAGTCAGAGGATTATAGTTCCACGTTCGCCGAGTTAAAGGACAACTTGCGGGGCGATTAACAAATTCCGCTAAAGCGTCCGGAAGAAAGCTTCCGCGACGCTGCCTCCTATTGATGATTTTTAGAAAAATTTTCGGAGTCAGCTCTTATGAACAAGTCTGCAAAAGAATACCTTTTTACTTCGGAGTCCGTATCCGAAGGCCATCCCGATAAAGTCGCCGACCAAATTTCGGACGCCATTCTCGACGCTATTCTCGAACAGGATCCGACTGCTCGAGTTGCCGCTGAAACTCTGTGCACGACCGGAACCGTCATGCTCGCCGGCGAAATTTCGACCACCGCAAATGTGGATTACACCAAGATCGTTCGCGACACCTTGAAGCGCATTGGTTACGATGACAGCAGTTACGGTATTGACCATAAAGGCTGCGCAGTCTTGGTTGCTTATGACAAACAGTCTCCCGATATCGCTCAGGGCGTCGATAAAGCTCAGGACGATCCGCTCGAAAAAGGCGCCGGTGATCAGGGCCTGATGTTTGGTTACGCCTGTGACGAAACAGACGCGCTGATGCCTGCTCCTATTTATTACGCTCACCGTCTGGTTGAACAGCAGTCTTTGATGAGAAGAACCGGCGAGATGCCCTACCTTCGTCCGGACGCTAAGAGCCAGGTGACGATGCGTTACGTGGACGGCCGTCCCGTTTCTGTCGAGACAGTTGTTCTTTCTACTCAGCACGCTCCTGAAATGAGCGAAGGCGATAAGATGAAGCCCGAATTCGTTCAGGCTGTGATCGATAAGATCGTTCGTCCGGTATTCCCGCCCGAAATGCTCAAGGACACGAAGTTCCTGATTAACCCGACCGGCCGCTTCGTCGTCGGCGGACCTCAGGGTGACTGCGGTCTGACCGGTCGTAAGATCATTGTGGATACTTACGGCGGTGCCTGCCCCCACGGCGGCGGTGCTTTCTCCGGCAAGGATCCCACAAAGGTAGACCGTTCTGCCGCTTATGCCTGCCGCTACGTGGCTAAGAACATCGTTGCTGCCGGCTTGGCAAAACAGTGCCAGATCCAGGTTGCCTACGCCATCGGTGTTGCCAACCCCGTGAACATTACGGTTTACACGGAAGGCACCGGCGTCATTCCGGACGAAAAGATTGCCGAACTGGTCAGAGAGCATTTCGACCTTAGACCTGCCGGCATTATCAAGATGCTGGATCTGCAGCGCCCGATCTACTCCAAAACGGCCGCTTACGGTCACTTCGGAAGAGAGGAACCGGAGTTCACCTGGGAACGTACGGATAAAGCTCAAGCGCTTCGCAAGGCGGCCGGTTTAGCCTAATTTCCCCCTCAAATCAGTCCCCGGAGTCACGCTCTCGGGGATATTTTTTTATAAGATAAATAGTTTGACTTCTAGCTGAAAGGAATCAAGATGACAGTACGTGTTTTAACCGGTGTGACGCCCAGCGGCACACTTCATCTGGGGAACTATGTCGGCGCCATTCGTCCGGCAATCCAGAAAAGCCGGGCTGAAGGTACGGAAAGTTTTTACTTCTTGTCTGACTATCATGCTTTGATTAAGACTAGCGATCCGGATCGCGTTGAGAAGAGCCGTATTCAGATTGCCGCGACTTGGCTCGCCTGCGGACTGGATCCCAAACGCGTGCATTTTTATCGTCAAAGCGATCTTCCTGAGACGGTGGAACTCAACTGGATTTTGAACTGTGTGACGTCCAAAGGCCTGATGAACCGAGCTCATGCCTATAAAGCAAAGGTAGAAGCCAACGAAGCCGCAGGCGAAGATCCGGACAACAACGTGACCATGGGCCTGTTTTGCTATCCGATCCTGATGGCAGCGGATATTTTGATTTTCAAGGCTAATTTCATTCCTGTCGGCCGTGATCAAATCCAGCACATTGAAATGTGCCGAGATATCGCGACACGATTCAATCAGATGTACGGAAACGGGGAGGAGATCTTTCCGCTGCCCGAAGCACTGGTCGACGAAGACACCGCGATCCTTCCGGGATTGGACGGCCGCAAGATGAGTAAGAGCTACGACAACGTTATTCCCCTCTTTGAAGGCGGAGAAAAGGCTCTGCGTGAAGCGATCATGAAGATCGTGACGGACTCGAAGCTGCCCGGAGAGCCTAAGGATCCGGATTCGACCTCTCTTACCGCCCTTTATGATGCGTTCGCATCGCACGAAGAAAGAAACGAATTTCGTAAGAAGCTGCAGGAAGGTCTTGGCTGGGGCGAAGCCAAGGAAATCGTTTTCCAAAAGATTAATTCCGAAATCGGTCCGATGCGTGAGCGCTACGAAGCCTATATGCAGGAGCCGGAAAAGGTAGAGGCGATCCTTCGCGAAGGTGTTGAAAGAATTCGTCCGATGGCTCGTGCGCTTGTGGATCAGTGCCGCAACGCCGTGGGCTTAAGAACTTTCAAACCGCTGCAGGAAAAGAAGGCTGCGGCAAAGGCAAAGAAGAGCAAAGCTTCTCTGAAACAGTACAGAGAAAAAGACGGGCTCTTCTACTTCAAGCTCGTCAACGGTCAGGGCAAGACTCTTCTGACTGCAGGCGGACTCCCCTCCGGCAAAGAAGTTGGTGCTCATCTTCAGAGCTTTAAGGCTTCCGGCCTCGGAGCGCTGAAGGATATTTTCTGTCAGCTTGATGCTGAAGCTACAGAGGCCGAAGTTCAATCAGCCCTCGACGAGCTGACTCAGGAATAGTTGTGTTAGAGGCGGCGGAAGCCCGAATCCGAGATGACAGCATCGAGCTTGGCGTCGAAGGGCTCTGCCGCAAAATCTAAATCACAAAATTCGGAGAAGCAGATACCTGCGGTAAACGGCTTTTCCGCACAGGCCGAGAGATAGCGGTCGTAGTAACCGGCTCCGTAGCCAAGTCGGTAACCTTCTTTGTTTAAGGCAACGCAAGGGACGAGAAGAAGCGGGGGTTCGGAAAAAAGTTCCGAGGTCGGTTCCGGGACGTCGAAGCGGCCGATCTTTAGAGGCTTCTCAGGATCCCAGTAAGCAAAACGCATGGTTTTTCTTTCTGTTACGGGAAGGAAAACTCGGCGGTTCGAGTCAGCGCGGAGCCATTTTTCCAGTACTTCAGAGATATTCGGTTCGGAGCCGATAGGAAGAAAGGCGCCGATTGTCTTTACCTCTGCGGACTCCAAGAAACGACTGACGAATCCGCACAAGGCACGGTTAAGCTCCGCGTATTTTGCAGAACTTAAGGCATTCCTCTCTTTTAACACTCGGGCGCGTTCACTTTTTTTATCCATACTATGATCGATCCTGCAGTACCTAGGAACTAAGTTATGTCTCTTAAAAAATACATTGTAGGCGGTTGGGTACGGGACAAGCTGCTCAGCGAGCTTGGACATCCCATGCAGAGCAACGACAAAGACTGGGTCGTTACCGGGGCGACGCCGGAAGAGATGCTCAAATTAAAGTTTGTTCCGGTCGGCAGTGATTTTCCGGTGTTTCTGCATCCGAGGACACACGAAGAATATGCCCTTGCGAGGACTGAACGAAAAAGCGGACACGGGTATAAAGGCTTTACTTTTTTTGCTGACCCTTCCGTCACGCTGGAGCAGGATCTCCTGCGGCGAGACCTCACCGTCAATGCGATGGCCATGGCAGAAGACGGACGCCTTATCGACCCTTACGGCGGTTTTGAAGACTTGAAAAAAGGTGTCCTGCGGCACGTCAGCGCAGCCTTTGAAGAAGATCCGCTGCGGGTGTTGAGAGTGAGCCGTTTTCGGGCAAAACTGCCGTGGTTTCGTATTGCTGAAGAAACAAAGGCGATGCTAAGGCGCATGGTAGAAAGCGGCGAAGTGGATGCTCTAGTGCCCGAGCGTGTCACTGCCGAGATTCGTAAGGCGCTAAAGGAAGCAAACCCCTCGATCTTTTTTGACGAACTTGAAGCGAACGGTTTTATAGCGCGCGTCTATCCTGAATGGAAACAAACGGACTTTTCCCGCGGTCTGCTGGATCGTTTGGCATCCGGCTTTACGGAGGAGGAAAAATTTGCGGCTTCGGTTGCGTCGGTAGATCCGGATAAACTCCTGAATTTGCTTGAGTCACTCAGAATGCCTAAAAAGCTGACTGAGTTTGCGCAGCTTTTCTCAGAAAGTCTGCGGGACGGTTTTGAGAATGCCGCTGACGGCAAAAGCGTTCTTTCTGTTCTTCGCCGTAAAGATGCTTTGCGGCGCCCCGAGCGATTTGCTCAGCTTTTGCGCCTGCTGAAAGCAGCGCATCGTATTGACTCTGATGAAAAATGGCTGACATCTGTCGAGGCGGTTCGATCGCTTGACTTCAGGTCAATCTCAGAGAGTGCGACGGATAAATCTCGCATTCCGCAGCTAATAGAAGAAGCGTCCGTTCGGGCGATTGATGAGACACTAGATAAACTTACCGATCAGCATTAACACCACGGCAATGAGAATGGTACTTGCTAACGGGATCTGAATCGGATGGCCGAAGAGTTTGAAATAAAGATCGCCGGGCAGCCGACCGATTCCAAGCTTTTGAAGCCATGGAATGGCAGAAGTAAGGACACATAGTCCGATGAAAATAGTCAATATCCAACGCATGGAAAGATTTTGACACATTAATAACGAATAGAGGAAGTTCAAAGTGGATTTGGATCCAATGCTTATTTCAGGAAAATATTGGAAGATAAAACTGAATCGCTACGAAACGAAGGCTCGGATCGGTGCGTATCAGCACGAGAGACTTCTTCCTCAAAGATTAAGATTGAACGTCTCCGTGTACGTAGAGAAGGGTTCGGCGCCGGTCAATGAGCTCTCGGAAGTTTTTAACTACGACAGAATCATTGAAGCGATCGAAGTAGTCGTTCAGGAAGGTCACATTGATCTGCAGGAAACCCTGTTAGAGAGAACGGCGGAGCGGCTGCTGAAATACCCCGAAGTGGCCGCAGTTCAGATCGGCAGCGAAAAACCTGATGCATATTCAAAAGCCGAATCTATCGGCGTTGAGGCATTTTTTAGTAAAGATAAGGAAAGGACAAAGAATCAATAATGGAACCCGTCAAAATCGAAGAGCTTAGAGATCAAACAGAACAAAATATTTCGACTGCGGAGGAGACTGCATCAGAGGCAGCTTCCGAAGAGAAGAAAGAGCGTTTGTCGTTTGAAAACAGAAAACTCGAGAAGCGCTTGGTCAGACTCTGCGCCCAAGCGATTACGGATTTCAACCTGATCGAAGACGGAGACAAAGTGATGGTATGTGTCTCCGGCGGGAAAGATAGTTATGCACTGCTGGATGCGCTCGTGCGCCTGCAGGGA
This sequence comes from Acinetobacter sp. N54.MGS-139, assembly GCA_000980495.1. Lineage (GTDB taxonomy): Bacteria > Pseudomonadota > Gammaproteobacteria > Burkholderiales > Burkholderiaceae_F > Parasutterella > Parasutterella gallistercoris. The sequence continues at coordinate 83,767 of LARN01000001.1, forward strand.
CGCGCGCCGATTCACTTCGAGCTGCTGGCATTTTGTCTGAACCAGCATCTTCCTGACTTCCCTTTGGATCGTCTTATTGCGCATCTGAAGAAGATCGGAGTCCCCTATCACATTGAGGATCAGGACACTTTCTCCATCGTAAAGTCGAAATACTCGGACAATCGAAATCTTTGCTCGCTATGCTCGCGTTTGAGAAGAGGCATTATTTATCGCGTAGCAAGAGAGCAGAAGTGTACAAAAATTGCGCTCGGACACCATTTGGACGATGTGGTCAGCACGCTGATGCTGAATATGTTCTACGGCGGGCGCCTTAAGTCCATGCCTCCGAAGCTGTTGAGCGATGCCAAAGAGCACATTGTGATTCGTCCGCTCGTGTATTTGCGCGAGAAAGATTTGGCCCGCTGGTGCCGCATCAAAGGCTACGATGTGATCCCCAAATTATGTGGGGCTGATGACGTCTGCCGCCGTGAAATGAAAGAAATCATTCAAAGGATGGATCGAGAGACGCCGGGAAGAGTAGAGAACATTTTCCGCAGCTTGACCCGGGTCGCTCCGTCACATTTACTGGATCAGACACTTTTTGACTTTAAGGACCTCGAAAAAGAGCGCCTCTCTCCTGAAACATCGGAGGAAGCTTAGCGCGGAGATCCGTGTTTTCGAGCGGTCCGGCAGGGCTTTTGGGCCGCTTTGGTTTGGTATGATACCGTGTTGAGGGTGAGTGCCCGAACCCTTATAAAGATCAAATACATAGCGTATGGGCAATAGGTTTTAGCAAGAGGTATAGATGAGAGCTCGTTCTATCAAAATTATCGATTTGTCAGTACATACAGTTGCCACAATTCCGCTGGGAACTTCTGTTTTGGATTGTTCTAAAGCCATGCGAGCTCTTCATGTAGGAAGTCTGGTTGTCATTAATGATGAAAGACAGCCGGTCGGAATGATCACCGATCGTGATATTTGCATTGAAGTCGTGGCATTAGAGAAAGATCCGAAGGGACTCAAGGTTGAGGATGTTATGTCCTCGCCTGTTTGCACTGCCGGCGCCGATGAAACCGTAGTTGATGCTTTGGCAAGAATGCGCGAACAGGGTATTCGCAGACTGCCGGTTGTAGACAGCGAAGGTAAGTTGTGCGGCATCGTAACCGCAAACAATATCGTTGAAGAAATTTCCGAGCAGCTCGACAGCATTGTTCGCGCGATTAAATCTTCTAAGACTAGAGAACAGTCCGAAAGACCTTAAGAGGGAAAAGAGGGATGGAGAAACTTGAAATTCAGTCTCCGGCATTTGCGACGGGGGCACCGATCCCGAAAGAATTTACTCAGCAGGGAAGCGACATGTCTCCTCCGCTGGATATCACCAATATTCCCAAAGGCACACAGTCTTTAGTGCTGGTATGTGTCGATCCGGACGCGCCGGATCCTGAGGCTCCGAAGCTGACTTTTGTCCACTGGGTGGCCTACAATCTTCCGGCTCAGCAGCTTTCCATCCCGGAAGGCGCAGACCTTGAAAGTCTTTTCCCCGGCTCCTGCGAAGGCGTAAACGGCAGAGGCACTGTGGGCTACATCGGTCCGAAGCCTCCGATCGGAACACACCGTTACTTCTTCAAAGTATTTGCGGTTGATACGGTCCTCAGCTTCAACGAACCGCCGGAACTTAAGGACGTGTTTAATGCCATTGACGGCCGTGTCGTTCAAATGGCAGAGACCATGGGAACGTACAAACTTCAGTTCTAGAAGTCCGTCTCCGGAAAAACCAAAAGGCCGCGATTGCGGCCTTTGGCGTCTCTGCGCCGCTTAAGCAGCAGCAGATTTATTTCGCTTTCTTCTTTGTCTCAGAATTTTTTTCTGCGAGATGGGTACTCAGCTGAAGAAGAATGTCGCTGTGTTCGCCCTTTTCATAGATCGTGTTGGCACGGCCAAGGATCAGCGGATCAATAGCGCCGATTGCATTCATATCTTTGCCGGTATAAGGCAGAGACTGAAGAACATAACGCATGGCGTTCAGGCGGGCACGCTTTTTATCGTCGCTCTTAATGACGGTCCAAGGTGCTGCCACAGTGTCCGTGTTGAGGAACATGGCTTCTTTTGCCTTGGTGTAGTCATCCCATTTGTCGAGGGAAGCCATATCGATCGGAGACAGTTTCCAGCGCTTGAGCGGGTGAACCTGACGTTCCTTGAAGCGTCTTCTCTGTTCTTTGCGGCTGACGGAGAACCAGAATTTGATCAGGTAGATTCTGCTGCGGGTCAGGAAGCGTTCGAATTCAGGGCACTCGCGCATGAATTCCAGATACTGATCATCGGTGCAGAAACCCATGACACGCTCGACGCCGGCTCGGTTGTACCAAGAACGGTCGAACAATACGATTTCACCGGCGGTGGGCAGGTGTTTTACGTAACGCTGGAAGTACCATTCGCCGAGCTCGCGCTGGGTCGGTTTTTCCAAGGCAACCACGCGGGCTCCGCGAGGATTGAGATGTTCCATAAAGCGACGGATGGTTCCGCCCTTTCCGGCAGCATCGCGGCCTTCGAACAGGATGACAACTTTTTGTCCGGTTTCTTTAACCCAGTTTTGAAGCTTGAGAAGTTCGACCTGAAGAAGATACTTTTCTTTTTCGTAAATCTTACGGCTCATTCGGTTCTTATAAGGATAACCGCCGTGTTTCCAATCTTCGTTTAATTCGTTTTCATTAACGTCTGTTTTTTTACCGGCGCCTTCTTTTAATTTTTCACGCTGAACCAGGGCCTTCAGGATAGCTTTGCGGTCAGCAGGAGCCTCGCCCTCGAGAATGGAGATTAAAGCCTGCATCTCATGCTCATTGGCAGCTGCGAAGGTTTGATTGGAGACGTACTCTTCGGCTTCTTTTTCCGAGGTAACGGGGGAAGAAGTAATCGATTCCACGGCAGTGTGGAAAGGGTCCTCTTCTTTTGAGGCTGCAGCGTCAGACTCAGAGACGGGGCTGACTTCAACCTTCTCATTGACCAGATCGCTTTGATCTTTCTGTTTTTTGCTGTTTGACACGTTGATACTCCCGATGAGGCAAATTGTTAATCCACAGTGGCTTGTGAATTTTTCTTGCTGACTATGTAGTTGTAAATGATTTTTTTGGGAAAGCGGGAAATTTTACTTGCGATTGAGGAGAGCTGTCCGGCCGGAAGAAGCGGGATCAATTCGTCTATCCATTGCCTGTCTTCTTCCGTTAGCGTCTCTTCCGTTGAGGCTGAAGCGGCGTCGACGACAATCACATATTCTCCCTTGGGAGGATTGTGAGATAACCATTCGTGTAAATCAGGAGAATAAAGACTATCAATTTGTTCGAATTTTTTCGTGAGCTCTCGGGCAATTGTGATTTTTCGATCAGCCGGGACGGCCTCGCTGAGCTCATCTATTAATTTCTCTAATCGGTGAGGCGCTTCGTACAGAATAAAAATGCGGCCGCTATTAATCAACTTCTGAAGCTCAGCTGCACGTTCTTTCTTTCCGCCGTTTAAAAAGCCGTGGAAGGTGAAGCCCTCAGGCGCCATCCCCGCAGCGGAAACCGCTGTTACCGAAGCGCTGGCTCCGGGGATGGGAATGACTCGATAACCGTGCTCTCTGACGTCGGCGACAACCTTGGTTCCGGGATCCGAAACCGCCGGGGTGCCGGCATCCGTAACCAGCGCCACTCTCTTACCTTCGGCCAGATATGTCAAAACCTTTTCTGCCCCCTCGTGCTCGTTATGCTGATGGACAGGGAACAAGTGCGACTCTATATTAAACTTCTCCAAAAGTTTTCTAGTTTCCCGAGTGTCTTCAGCGGCAATACAGTCTGCCTTGCTGAGAACCCAAAGCGCCCTGAGGGTAATATCGCCGAGATTCCCGATCGGAAGACCGACGACATAAAGTGCAGAGGCAGGCAGATCCTGGGAGGGAAGCAAGATGCTTTGGAACAGTTCATTATTGTCGTAGAGGAATTTTCGGGAGTCCATCTTGACCTCGTTGGTAAACAGAATTTTGTGTCGCGTATCTCTGGGCCTTATTACGGCAGCCGCAGTCACGACTGCGGCGGCTCAGCATTCCGAGATCGGGCCGACAACGGATGCGCAGGTTCAATCGCAGAACAAAACTAAAATCGCTCTGATTGTATCCCCTAAAGGATCCGTTCTGTCCGAAGCGGCTGCTCCTATTCAGCAGGGAATTCTCGCAGCGAGCCGCGAGGCAACCGCATCGGGTGCCTGTGAATTGATTCAGTATGAATTGAGCAGTCCGCAGGATGCCGGTGCGGTTTTAAAGAAAGCTGCGGATGACGGGGCGGTACTGGCTATCGGTCCTGTCTCACGGGATGCTGTTCAAACCATATCTGAAATGCCTTATCTTCCTCTTCCGGTCGTAGCGATCAATCGTCCGTCAGGAGAAACAGCGCCGGAATTATTTTTAAGTATCGATATTTCCGCTGAGAGCGAAGTCGATCAGCTTGCGAAGATCGCAGTGGAAAACACTGCTCAAAAGACCGATCTGGCAGCCAATAATTTTGTGATTCTCACGACTCAGGATCCTTATGACGAGCGTCTGGCAAGAGCCATGGAGGCGGCTCTGATCAAAGCAGGGGCAGGAGCAGAAAGGCGCCATATTTCTTCCGATCAAATTGCTTATCTTCGTCAGGAAATGCGGGGTAAGGCCTTCCGGGGCGTCTTTTTTGCCATGAACGCTCAGAATGCCAGTCTGCTTCGTCCATATTTGCCGCCGGAGCTTCCGGTTTTCGGGACGAGTTACACAAACCCCATGCATCAAAAAGATTCGATGCTCGCTAAAACACAGGCGAACGACCTAAACGGCATGATCACGTTAGAAATCCCGGCAGAAGAGAATGCGAGTACTTTGGTGGCCCAATACAAGGGTGACAGAGAAAAGCTCTCTCCGGAAGATCTGCAAATGTTTTCTGTCGGTGTGGATGCCTGGCAGTTAGGTACAAAGTGGATCGACTGGGCTCGCCGCATCGAAGTGCCGAATGGACTAACCGGACGCCTAAGTTTTGACAAGGACAACGGAAGCAAAGTGAAGCGAGAGCTTGTAAAAACAGTCGTCAGCCCTAATAAGACGGGGAAAACCTCCGAGGAAGATTTAGTGCAGTTTACGGAAAGCGCGGAGGAGGCCGGTCTATGAGTTTTGTGACGATGATGGAGGGCCATCTGGCCTGGGGAGACAAACCGCTTCTGGATAATGCTGACCTCGCGGTGGAACCGGGACAGAGAATTGGTTTGATCGGCCGCAACGGTACCGGCAAGAGCTCTTTGCTTAAAGTTCTTGCAGGCATAGAAAAACTCGACGGCGGAGAACTTCATACACAGAACGGCCTGCATGCCGTTTACGTAGAGCAGGAGCCGTACTTTCCGGAAGCGCCGACCGTCATGGATTCGTTAGTACTTAGAGGCAAGCTGGATGAACTGCCGGATGAAAAAATGCGCTGGCAGATTCAAAGCCGCTTGTCCGAGTTCCTCCATAAATTCGGGCTGGACGAGAATCTCGACTTGAAGAAGGCTTCCGGCGGTGAGAAGAAGAAGGCCGCTCTGGCTCTTGCCTTTGCATTGGATGCAGATCTTCTTCTATTAGATGAGCCGACGAACCATTTGGACATTGACGCGATCCGTCAGCTTGAAAATATCATTCTGAACGAATTCAAAAAGTCTCGCTCTTTCGTGACGATTACTCATGACCGTGCGTTTCTTAATCGGATCGTCGATACGATTTGGGAGCTGGATCGCGGCGTAGTTCGCAGCTATCCGGGCTCTTTTGAAGCCTATCAGCGGAGAAAAGAAGAGGAATTAGCTGCGGAAGACAAGGCAAGGGCTGATTTTGATAAGGTTTGGACTCAGGAAGAAGCCTGGATTCGCCGCGGCATCGAGGCGCGCCGCACACGAAACGAGGGTCGCGTCAGACGTCTGGAGCAAATGCGTATTGAACGTGAGCAAAGACGAGATCGGATCGGCAAAATCGATCTTAACTTGGACGCCGGAGAGAGAAGCGGCAAAGTCGTGGCCGAGCTCGTGGGTGTCAGTAAGAGTTTCGGCGACCGCTGCCTGATTAAAGATTTAACGCTTCGCGTGATGCGCGGTGACAAGCTGGGCTTGCTCGGTCCTAACGGCGTCGGTAAGAGCACGCTGATTAAAATTATTTTGGGGCAGATGCAGCCGGACTCCGGTACCGTGAAACTAGGGACGAATCTGCAAATTGCCTATTTCGATCAGCTGCGCAGCGAGCTTGACCCGACCAAGACGCTGCAGGAAACCGTCTCTCCCGGCTCTGACTGGGTAGAAGTCGGCGGCGTCCGAAAGCACGTGATCGGATACCTTGGCGAATTCCTGTTTCCGCCGCATCGTGTCAACGTGAAGGTATCCAGCCTGTCGGGCGGAGAAAGGAATCGCCTGCTGCTGGCAAAACTTTTCGCAAAGCCGGCCAATTTGCTCGTGATGGACGAACCGACTAACGATTTGGACATCGAATCAATCGAAATGCTTGAGGCGACGCTGGCGGAATATCCGGGAACGGTTTTATTGGTGACACACGACCGCTCGTTTATGGATAACGTCGCGACGTTAACGATTGCTCCGGATAAAGACGGTGTTTGGACCTCTTATGTCGGCGGCTATGAGGAATGGCTCAAGTGGCGGGACAAGAGAGAAAAAGAAGAGCAGAAAGCCGCGGAGACAGCTGCCGCAGCAGAGGCTGCAGCTCAAGTCGATAAGTCGCAGAAGACGAGGCGTCGGAACGCAAAGCCCGGTCTCAGCTACAAAGAAAATAAACTCCTCCAGGAACTCCCCGGACAGATAGAGGCATTGGAAAATCGTCAGAATGAACTTGTAGAGCTCATGCAGCAGCCGTCCTACGGCAGCAAAGCGCCCGAGCAAATTCGGGCTGACGGCGATGAGATGCAGAAAATTTCTAAAGAGCTCGAAGAGAAGTACGCCTTGTGGGAAGAGCTGGAAGAAAAACAATCGCTTGCAAATTAGTTTTTTTGGGCGATTAAAAGTCTTCCCAAAGGATTTCTAAGCAGTCAAAATAAACGTAAGAACACAATTGAGAGGTTCTTGCGATGAGAATGAAATTAATAAGAACTGCAGCCTGCTTAGCAGCTTTAGGTCTGGCTGTTTGTACAGCTGTTGACGCCCGTCCTCCCGGACCTCCGTCCGGAGGACCGGGATTCGGACCCGGACCCGGTTTCCGAGGGCCCGGCTGGGGCGGACCGCCTCCGCCGCGTTATCATCACCATAATCGATGGCACGATTTCGGAAGAGACGTCCTTGGCGGAACACTGGTGCTCGGCCTAGGCATGGGATTGGCCAATGCGATCACAAACGCCACGACCCCGACCTATACAGCTCCGACATATGTGGCGCCTTCCTATGTAGCGCCGACGTACGCCGCTCCGACTTATACGCTTCCGACGTATACCGCCCCGGTCGTGACAGCTCCGGTTGTTACTGCGCCTGTGGTGACGGCGCCGGTTGTCACCGCGCCTGTAGTCGCAGCTCCGGTTGTGACGGCTCCTGTCGTCACCTCAGCAGCGATTCCGGGTAAGACGATGTACTGGTGCCAGGCCAGTAAGAATTTTTATCCTTACGTGACGGAGTGCACCAGCGGCTGGGAAGCCCGCGTTATGCCTTGATTTAATCGCAGAAGTTCAAAGCCTTCGTTCCTAACCGGCGAAGGCTTTTTCATTAGTGAAAACACCTAAAATTTCGATCGTTTTCAATAGAATTTCAGCTTTACGCTGAAAGTACTATGGGATATTTGTGTGGAGAGAGAGTTGACTGAAACGAAAGAACAACGAGCTGAGGCACTCAACAGCTTAAGCACACTTTGTGATTTCTTTCAGAATCGTGTTCTGAAAGGACCGTCGGACGAAGCACTGAGAGAATTTAATCGGGCAACAAAAGAGTGGGTCTCAGTCACGTACAAAGAGCTTGGCGAGAAAGTAAAAAATTGGCAGAGAGCGTTTGCTGATTTGGGGCTGAACAGGGGAGACCGTGTCGCGATGCTTCTGCCCAACGGTGTGAACGCCGTATGTTTCGATCAGGCGGCCATGGCCAACTCTCTCGTGCCGGTTCCTCTTCACGCGATTGACACCCCTGCCTCGAGCGCTTTCATTCTCCAAGACTGCGGTGCATCCGTTTTGGTGACGGACAAGAAGTCCAAATGGGAAAAAATCCAGGAGGCCGGGTTTGACCTTTCTGCGATTAAAAAAGTCATTATCACAGAAGAGCTGACAGAAGCGACAGGGCTCATTCAAGGAGTAAAAGAATGGCTCATGGGAGCGCCCAAAGACATTCTTCTGCCCGAGCAGCCTAAGGTCGACGATTTGGCCTGCATTGTTTATACATCGGGGACGACCGGTAAGCCCAAAGGCGTGATGCTCACTCATAAAAACATCACAAGCAACGTCCGTTCAACTCTCGCTCATGTTAAGCCGGAGATAGGCGACATATTCCTTTCGTTCCTTCCGCTGTCTCACATGTTTGAAAGAACGGCAGGTTATTATCTGGCGTTAGCGACAGGTTCAACAATTGTATTTAACCGCTCTCTCCAATACCTTGCAGAAGACTTCAAGATTGCGAAGCCCAATGTTTTGATTTCTGTCCCGAGAGTCTATGAGCGTATCTACGCCAAGCTGAATGACGCGCTTGCCAAGAATGGCAAAATCCAGGCGGCGTTGTTCCATATGGCCGTTAACGCAGGATGGCAGAATTTCTGCAGAAAAAATTCGATAAGGGCGGCCGGATCCCAAGGTTCGGTGTTTGACGGTTTGGTCAATGCGACGGTCGGCAAGCAGATATCGGAAAAACTGAAGTCCCAGTTCGGCGGAAGGCTGCGTGTGGCCATCAGCGGCGGTGCTTCTCTTAACCCTGAGGCTGCTAAGGTTTTCTGCGGACTGGGCCTTCCGGTCATTCAAGGCTACGGCATGACCGAGACATCCCCGATCATCAGCGGGAATAATGTGACCGATAACGATCCGGCCACTGTCGGCCGTGCTCTGAAAGATGTGTCGATTCGACTAGGTGAGCGGGAAGAAATTCAGATCAAGGGCGACCTCGTCATGAAAGGCTACTGGAATCGGGAAAAAGATACGAAGAATGCCTTTACTGAAGACGGCTGGCTGAAGACGGGAGACCAGGGAGCCTATGATGGAGAAGGTCGTCTGAAGATTGTCGGAAGAATCAAAGAGATTCTGGTGACTTCTACGGGCGAAAAAATTTCTCCCGTAGATATTGAAAGTGCACTGGAAACGATACCGCTTTTCCGCCAGACTTATGCGGTCGGCGACGGAATGCCTTACATTGCCGTGCTGATTTCTTTAGATCCGACTTTGTGGAAAAAATTTGCTGCAGAGCAGGGTGCTGATCCGAAGGACCCGGAATCTATTCATGCACCTGTCGTGCGCAAGAAGGTGCTGGAAATGGTCAAGAAAGCGTGCCGCACATTCCCGGCCTACGCTGTGCCCAAAAACATTGCGCTCACTTTGGACGAGTGGACAATTGATAACGGACTTCTCACGCCGACCTTGAAGCTTAAGCGTTCTCCGATGCAGGCCAGGTACGGACACCTGATCGAAGAGATGTATAAAGGCGCAAAGAAGAGCCGTATCTAAAAGAGACCTCCGTATAATCGACCTTCTGTCTACAAAATAACACTGATAGAAACAATGGAAGAACGTTCCACCGAAACTATTCGCAATGCCTATAAAGGCAACATCAAGCATGGAAAGTCGGAGGCGATTGCGCCGAAGTGGATGCTGCAGAGTACCGAAGCGGTGATGCAGTACTATCTGGATCGGGACTTAACGCTTGACCGCTGTGTTCTTGAGAAGTTTCCGCTTCCGCAGGAAGGCCATAAATATATGCTGTATGCGCATATTCCTTTCTGTAAAACGCTTTGTTCCTATTGCACCTTCCATCGATTCCTTTTCAAAGAATACAAGGCCCGCGAATACTTTGTGAATCTGCGCAAAGAGATGGAGGCCGTTCATACCATGGGTTATGACTTTACGTCGATGTACGTCGGCGGCGGCACGACCACAGTGCTGATGGACGAGTTGGCCAAAACGCTGGAGCTGGCTAAAAAGTTGTTTCCCTCCATCAAGGAAGTCTCTGTCGAAACAGATCCTCAGATCATGGGGGATCCGCAAATTCACATGCTTGAAGGTCTGGTGGACCGCATGTCGATCGGCGTTCAGAGCTTTGATGACGGCATTCTGAAAATGACCGAGCGCGATAAATTCGGAACCGGTCAGGAAGTCTTTGAAAACATTGCAAAAGCGCAGGAACTTTTCCCGATCTGCAACGTCGACATGATCTTCGGATTCCGAGGCCAGACCGATGAAATTCTTCAGCGCGATCTGGAGACACTGCTGAAGCTCTCTCCCCGCCAGATTACGACTTATCCGCTGATGGTGACGAGTCAGACAAAGCGCAGTGTTAAAGACTCTATTGCTGCACCCCACGATGTGATGGCGGGTCAGTACCGCATGATTCTCGACATGCTGACAGAAGAGTACACACAGCTTTCCTCTTGGGCATTCGGAAAGTCCAATAATGAAGGCTTTGATGAGTATGTCATTGATAACGATGAATATCTGGGCGTCGGTTCGGGTGCTTTTAGTTTCTTGGGCGACTCGCTTTACGTCAACACTTTCTCACTTCGCCGCTACAACGAACGCATCGGATCGGGAAATAACGGGGTAGAGAGAAGAAAGGTCTTCGGCAAACGCAGCATTCTCCAATATCGTCTCCTGCTGCAGCTGTTTGCCGGCCGAATCAGTCGTAAATACTTTAAGGACGTTCACGGTGTTGATCTGGATCGTGCGTTGTTTAAGGAAGTTCTTGCCTTGAAACTTGCGGGGGCGATTAAAGAGAATCCGGAAGATCATGATCGCTTTATTGTGACCGATAAAGGCAAGCTGCTCGGCCTCGTGATGATGAAGGATTTCTACTCTGCGATGGATAATATCCGGGCGGAGTTAAGGAAACCACTTAAAGAAGCCGACATGTAGGAGAAAATTCACGAGCCCCGTATTCACGGGGCTTTTGCTTACAACTGTTTTCATTTGTCCTCATTATTTATGGAAGCTCTGTAAAATGCTTGATTCTTCCCAATGGCCTTTAGAGACTTAATTTTCAAAGGATCTGGCCGAAATTTTCCATTCAGGAGGAGTTGATTGGGGCCTAATCAATCAATTTCCTCCCCAATAGATACAGTTATCCTAGACGAAGCTCACCTTAGTTCGATTTTCGAAGCAATTTCCGATGAACATGTTGGGGAGTGTCTCAAATTTTGTGTCTGCCCTAAATTCATAACTTAGGTTGCTCTTCGGAGGGGCGGTTCGCTTGTGGAACGTAGTGGAACAAGCGAACCGCCCCTCCGGCGCTTTCGCTCATCCCACCATTCTATCCTTGCTTGAA
>LARN01000029.1 GCA_000980495.1 Acinetobacter sp. N54.MGS-139
AGCTTCTACAGTCAGTGGAGAGATAAAGAAGCTCTGGCGATCACTTCGAGAGGACCACCTAAGGAACAAATTAATAGCATAAAATTTGTTTATCCCTGCGGTCGGTTGTCCTCCGGCTACGCCTTCCGGACAACCGACCGCAGGGATAAGGACAGCCAGGAGTCAACTGTTACCAGGCTTAGCCCAATCAAAGTCAACTAAACACAGGTTTAAAACAAAAAGAAGTCAACCGTTTTTAGGAAATGACATCCTCCAAAATAATAACGGCTCCATATTTCTCAATACGGAGCCCTAATTGTTTGCATTCGAGCCGGATTACTCTTTACTCAGTGCATTCAGACGTTCCTGAGCAATCTTCACGAACAAGGTGCTTGCTAGGGCAAGTACTTCATCATTGAAATCAAACTTCGGATTGTGCAGAGGAACGGTATGGTTTTCATCGGAAATGCCGATTCTGCAGATGGTACCCGGAACTTTTTCCTGATAGACAGAGAAGTCTTCGCTGGACATGAACGGTTTGAAGTCAGGGTAGATCTTGTCCTTTCCGAGAAGGTCCTGAGCAATGCGGACACCTTCCTTGGTCAAGCGTTCGTCGTTATTTACGGAAGAAATAAGACGTTCGTAGGTGACTTCAGCTTTCAAACCATGGGCTAGGGCGATTCCTTCTGCCATACGTTTGATGGTGTTCTCAACCAAATCGCGAACCTCAGGGAGGAATGTACGTACTGTACCGCCCATGACAGCCTCACCCGGCAGAACGTTATAAGTTCCCAACGTACCTGCATTCATAAAGCAGACCGAAACAACAGCGCTTTCCAGCGGGTCAACCTTTCTGGAAACGATTGTCTGCATAGCCAAATACATTTCGGAGAGAGCGGGAATCGGATCCATCCCTTGATGAGGACGACCGCCGTGTGTGCCGGCTCCGATAAACTTAACAGCGAACGAATCGGAGGCTGCCTGCAGGTGTCCGACTTTGAAACCGACTTCACCTTTCTTTAAGAAGGGTTCGTCGTGCGCAGCATACATTTCTTGAATGTTGTACTTATCCAAGAAGCCGGATTTGACGACGCTTTCAGCGCCTTTGCCGGTTTCTTCGGCGCCTTGGAACAGGCAGACGAGTGTACCGGGGAAGTCACGGTGTTCAGCCATATAAGCGGCTGCGCCCATCAGCCATGTCTGGTGACCGTCATGGCCGCAGGCATGTGCGTGGCCGTCAATCTTAGAGGTCCATTCTTTTTCGCTCTTGTCCTTCATCTTAAGAGCATCGATGTCGGCGCGGAAACCGATGGTTTTGCCGGGCAGGTTGCCTTTGATCTCGACAAATAAGGAGCCTGGACAAGTGGCGTCATCCATGTCTTTAGAGGAAACATTGTGTTTTTCAAGGAATTCCTTGATTTTTCCGATGGTTCTCTGAGTTTCGAAACCGCAGTCGGGGTGTTGATGAATATCGTGACGATGGGCAATCAAATCCGGGAAAAGGGCAAGAATCTCCGGAAGGCACTTATCTTTGGAAACGGGTTCAATCATTTTTTATCCTCCTTTTGTAACGAACCGAGCATAGTCGTGAACTGCCTTTTAATCAATAGTATTACCACCTAATCAGCAAGAAACTCCGAAAAATCGTCTTTGAGCAAATTATTTAAATGTCACGAGGAAATATTTTTGGCCACAACTTTCGAAAACTTTTATTCCTATTTGGTTATATATTCGATTTTTTCGGTCAAGAAAATATTCTTCCAAGAACTCCTTGCCTTAAATGAAAAGGAGGCGATAAAGGAATTATGGGAGGAGTCGGTTCACAACTCAACGAATTAGCTAATACAAAAAGAGAATAGAACAGGAAAGATCTTAAAATGGGATAGTCTTTCGTAAATTTTTAGAAATAAAAAATAAGGTTCCTATTGTCCAACATCTATCTCGGATTATTGAGGATTTTCTCAAAGAGAGAACTAGAAATTTAAATTAGATTCATTGAAATTAATTATTGAAATATTCAACGTCAAGATTGGATTTGAATGTGAAAGCTCATTTATTGGGATCCGAATGGTATTCGGGAGCCATTTTTGGCTATGATGTTTTTTGAAGAAATCAAAGCTTTCAATCGGGCAATAAAAAACCGCAGAGAACATTTCCGCTGCGGTTTTGAAAACGAAATGATATGACCTAATTAGGCTTTAACGTTGTCAGGACGTGTCAATTCCTCTAAGCGGGCATCTTCATCTTCTTCCATAGCTACGGGAGAGGTAATACGGAAATCTTCAAGGCTCTTGCCTTCAAGCTCAGCCTGCTGAAGCCAGATGGGTTTGCGGCCGCGTCCCGTCCAAGTTTCGCCTTTGGGTCCCATAAATTTCGGAATCATCGCGCCTTTGCGCATGAGTTTTTTAAGTCCGATTTCTGCAGGCTGCAGGTCAAATTTCTGGATCAATTCACGGCAGGTATTAATTGCGTTAATACGTTCGCGACGAGTAACTTCCTCAATTTCTTTTTCTAATTCTTGTTTTTGACGAATCAGATCTTCTAAAGTTGCCATTTGGACACCGATTGATAAAAAGAAATAACAAAATAAAATTAGATAAGAAGATTATCTATAAATCAATTATAAAGGGAAATAGGGTTATTTATTTTATCAAAAATAATTTTTTAAGGGTCAATTTGTCCGATTTAAGGTTATTCCTCTCTTTAAGGAACTTATTCTAATAGTTCATAAAAACAACTAGATATTGAAATTTATTTAGGAAATAGTGTTTGTCTTTCCGTCGGTTAGCTTATTGGAAGCTGAATTCCAGTTCTTAGTTCTCGTTAGAAAAATTCCATAACTAATTACCAATACCATGATCAAAGTTCGTGAAAAAAAATTAGATTTCGTGCATCAAAGAAATTCTCAATTCAAATCAGTTCCTTTAGGGATTTTTTCTCTGGTTTGTTCAATCGTCCGACGAAGTTGAACCTTCGCTCAAAACCAATAGAAGGACTGTCCATAATTGGCAGAAATTCGTGCCGAATACACCATCCTTTGGTACTCTTCTAACTTATGTTTGGAGAACCCATAGCAGTTAGGGAAAAGGAACCATATCTTGAAAAAAACGCTTCTTCTTATTGACGGTTCAAACTTCATTTTTCGCGCTTATCACGCTCTTCCGCCTTTATCGACTTCGACCGGCACGCCCACGAATGCGATTCGCGGCTTCCTCTCAATGCTGAGAGTGCTGATGAAAGATGTTCCTACGGATTACGTTGCGTGTGTCGTAGACCCAAAAGGCAAAACTTTCCGCTCGGAAATCTATCCTGACTACAAAGCTAATCGTCCTCCGATGCCGGAAGACCTTTCCGTGCAAATTCCTCTGATTTTTGAAGGTGTTCAAAAAGAGGGTATTCCTTTCCTTCAGGTCCCTGGAATTGAAGCGGATGACACCATCGGAACCCTCACGAAAAAAGCCGTTGAAGAGGGCTTTAATGTCGTTATCGCCACCGGCGACAAAGACTTTGCTCAGCTCGTCAATGACAACGTTCTCCTTGTGAATACAATGGGCAAGGACAACAGCTGGCTAAACAGTGAAGGCGTTGAGAAGAAGTTCGGTGTCCCTCCTGAAAAGATCATCGATTTCCTGGCTCTGATGGGAGACAAGATCGATAACGTTCCGGGCGTTCCGAAATGCGGAGAAAAGACCGCTGCTAAATGGATCACTGAATTCGGTTCCGTGGACGGCGTGATCGAAAATGCCGAAAAAGTAAAAGGCAAGATCGGAGAAAACCTTCGCTCTGCTTTGGGCTTCCTGCCGATTGCCCGGCAGCTGGTCACGATTAAGACCGATGCTGATTTATCTGCCGAAGTTCCTTCTTTAGAGTCTCTGAAGTTAAAGACGCCGAATCGTGCAGAACTTCTGGATTACTACAACAAACTGGAATTCAGAAGCTGGGCTAAAGAATTAAAGAAGACCGATGTACCGGGCGAAGTGAAGCCGTTGGAAACATCGACAACAGCTCAAAAGAGAGCCGCGGTCGGAGCCGCGCCGATTGAAGGCGATACTCTGGATCTATTCTCTCAGGAACAAGAATCCGAAGTGAAAAGAACGCTTGAAATCGTCACGGACGAGACTAAAGCCAAAGAGCTGGCGCTCCACTTGGAAGAACTAGTGACCAAAGACGGTTTTGAATTCTATGTCTTATCGGACGGCTCCTCCCAGCAGGAATATATCCCGGTCGGTGTCGCTTTCGGAACCACGGACGGCAAGACCAGTTACGTCCCGATTGATAACGACGTTCTTTTGGCTCAAGGCCTCACGCTCGGAACCTTCAAAGAGATTTTCGGGAAGGTGCTTGAACACAAGAAACCGATTAAATGCGGCTATGACACCAAGTACATGAAGCACGTCTTTGCCAATGTCGGCATTAATCTTGCCGGCGTTTCCGATGACGTAATGCTCGAAAGCTACGTTTTAGAGGCGCATCGTCCCCATACGATTGAAAAGCTTGCAGCCAACTGGCTCAAGTATGAACTGAGAGGCGAGGAAGATCTCTTAGGAAAAGGTGCAAAAAAACTGTCATTTTCTAAGATCTCCGTAGAAAATGCTGCCGACTTTGCTTCTGAAAGGGTCTTTATTGTCAGTTGTTTGAATCGTCTCTTTAAGAAAGCTTTGTCTGATGACGCCAAGCTGGAGAAAATCTATCGCGATATCGAAATGCCGTTGTCGGACGTTCTCTTCAAGATGGAGCAAAACGGCGTTCTTATCGATACCAAGCTCTTGGATCAGCAAACGGTACAGCTTAATGCCCAAGCTCAAAAATTAGAAGAAAAGGCTTTTGAAGCTGCAGGTGAGAAATTCAAATTATCGAGCCCGAAACAGCTCGGCGAAATCTTGTTTGACAAGATGGGTGTTGTGCTTGACGGAGCTAAGCCTAAGAAGACAGTCTCCGGTAACTATTCCACCAGCGAAGAAGTCCTTTCCGAGCTAGCGGAAAATTATCCTTTGGCAAAAATCGCCTTGGAGTACCGCACGATCACAAAACTCGTGACGACTTATACGGAAAAACTTCCGAAGATGGTCGACCCCAAAGACGGAAGAGTCCACACGACCTTCGAACAAGCGGTCGCTGTGACAGGGCGTTTGTCCTCCACGAATCCGAATCTTCAAAATATTCCGATCCGAACAGAAGAAGGCCGTAAGGTTCGTGAAGCCTTCATAGCCGCACCTGGATGCAAATTGATCAGCGCTGACTATTCTCAGATCGAATTACGAATCATGGCGCATTTGTCCGCAGACAAGCGTTTGGTCGAAGCGTTCAAAAACAATGAAGATATTCACCGAGCAACGGCTGCGGAAGTATTCGGTAAGGAAAAAGACAAAGTCACACCGAATGACCGTCGGATTGCCAAAGTCATTAACTTCGGTTTGATGTACGGCATGAGCCCGTTCGGTTTAGCAAAGAATCTCGGCATCGGCAGAGACGAGGCGAAGAATTACATCAATAAATTCTTTGCTCGATTCCCGGGCGTTCATGAATACATGGACAGCACGAGAGCTTTAGCCGATCGCCAAGGCTATGTTGAGACGACTTTCGGCAGAAGATTGTGGCTTCCGGAGATTCATGCGGGCGGCGCTCGTCGTGCCGCGGCTGAAAGAGCTGCGATTAACGCGCCGATGCAGGGCACGGCAGCTGACTTGATCAAGCTTTCCATGATTGCCGTTCAAAAATGGATTGAAGAGAAGGGACTCAAGAGTAAATTGATTCTCCAAATTCATGACGAACTGATCATGGAAGTGCCGGAAGACGAAGTTGACTTGGTGAAAGAAAACCTTCCGAAGATCATGGACTCGGTGACCGAACTCCACGTTCCGCTGATCGCTGAAGTCGGCGTCGGAGACAATTGGGAAGCTGCTCATTAACAAAAAACGCTCGGGATCAACCGGGCGTTTTTTGATGAAGGCGCCAAAAGCGCCTAAATATCAATTAGTTGCAGGCTTTGGCTTTTTCGGGAACCAAGCGGCCGACTTCTTTCTTGTCAGCATCGAGAAGGATCAGCTGTTTGTCTTCTTTTTTAATGAAGTGCGTAGCATTGATCATGGTAGTGAAACGCATTTCCTGATCCATGTACTCTTTAGCGCACATTCTCTGCGTCATTGCCATTTCGGTGAATTCAATCTTTCCGTCCTCACCGATCTTGTAACGGCCGGACATAGTGTTGCAGCCGGGTTCGGAAGAGAGCGTACCGTCCTTATGGAAATCAATCATGGCCGGAAGTTCGCAGGAAGATTCGGTTTGTTCTTCAAGCGGCATCCAGGTATTGGCAGCCAGATCTTCATTAGTCAGCGCAAAGGCGGAAGAGGCGGCTGCGCCGAGAGCAAGACAAAGAATTAAGTTACGCATTTCTACTCCAAATGATTTTTTGTTTTCGATAGCTTAATCGAGAAGCAAAAGGGCCTGCGGATGCAGGCCCTGGAATGTGCAACGAATCTTTAACGAAGCGGCGGAACCTCGGATTCGAAAATCGAGCGCCACATCGGATAAAGAGCGCTGTAGGAAAGTCCTGTGACAAAAAGTGCCCACAAGATGACCAAGATCTGGCCTAAATCGCCTAAAGCGCCGAAGGCAACTGCGCCGCCGGAAGCCAGCAGGAAGAGCAGCAGGCCGAGGCAGACAATCGCACCGATGTTTCTGAAGCAAACCACGAGGCTAAAGAAGAAAGCTTTGCCGATGGGTTGTTTTTTCCAGGCAATCAGCATCGGAGAGAAGCATGTGATGCCCAGCAGCATGGCGTAGAGGACGGCGCCCACGATGAAGCCCAGCCAAGGAATATGGCTGAGCACGCTCTGCGGATCAATCTGGCCTTGAGCATTTTTCCATTGAGCAATGTCTCCGGAAGTGAGCAGGCTGACGATCAAGCCGATAACGATGACGCATAGCCCGTAAATCAGGCCCAATAAAACCAGCTTGTTGCGTGTCTCCATGTCGTTCCAGCCTTCACCGAAGCAGGAGAAGAGTGTCGGACGGCATCCTCTGGCCAGCTCTCTGCCGCAGGCGGCAAAAGCCAAGGCCCCGAAAGGTGTCACCAGAGAGCTCAGGATCGCGCCGAGCCAGGACAAGCCGAGAAGTTCAGACGGCAGGTTGGCGACGAATAAAGCCAGTACGTAACAGCCGAGAATGCCGAAAACAGTTGCGGGCGCACGTTTGACAACAACACATGCGCTTCGCAGCCAGTCCATTCCCGTTTTAAAAGGAAGGTGATAATTTTCCATAAAAGGTAAGTTTTAGATCCAAGGTAAATCTTCAGGCGCGGATTCGCGGCGAAGTTTAAGAATACGTTCGAAATGCGCCGGATCATGCGGGGTGAGAAGCGACGCAGGTCTCGGCATATAGTAATCGTAAAGTCGTGAAACCCAAAATCGAAGGGCCGCAGCCGAGAGAATGTCCTGCCAAAGTTTGTGGTCTTCTTCGGTTAAAGGACGAACGCTGTTGTATCCCTCAAGCATAGCCTGAGCACGATCGGGTTCGAATTCTCCGGTCTCTAAATCAATCGTCCAGTCATTTAATGTGACGGCGAGGTCATAGAGGAACGGTGCGTTGCACGCAAAATAAAAATCGATGACGCCTGTCAAAGATTCGTCGTCGCCGTTCTGGTTGATCAGAGCATTATTGCGGAACAAGTCTGCGTGAACGGCGCCGGCAGGAAGGGCTTGGTATTCCGGAGACTTTTGAAGCTCGAGCTGACGAGTGACTTCTTCTTCGAGCATCTGGTAAAGACGTTCAGGGATATAAGGTTTAAGCAGCGGCATGGAGGAAAGCCAAAATGCCGAGCCTTTGGTGTTTTCCTGCGAAAACGGGAAATCTTCAACGGCGTTGTGCATCTTGGCCAGCATCTCTCCCATTTCACGGCAGGCCTTGGCAGAAGGTTTTTCTACATAAGTCCCGCTGAGGCACGGTGCAATTGAGCAGGGCTTTCCGTTGATTTCTGAAAGCAGCCCGCCGTCTTTGCGGGGGATGGGGTAACTGACCGCGAGGCCTTTTTTACCGAGATGACTGGTCAGCTCGAGGTAGTACGGAAGCTGATCTTTATTCAGACGTTCGAAAATCGTAAGAACGTACTTACCTTTATCGGTGTCCAAGTAAAAGTTACTGTTTTCAATACCGCTGGCTATGCCTTTTAAGGAACGAGCCTGCCCGATGTCGTAATGAGACAGCAGTTCATCGAGCTGAGCATTAGAAATCTCAGTAAATACCGCCATTTTGTGTTTTGATCCTCTGATTAGAATCCGAAGTTAATGAATTTGGGAACGCTCATGGTGTTATCGCTTCCGGTTCCGGGACCGCTTCCGCCGGTCTTGTTGCTCGGAGCTTCACGTGTCATGACGTAAGGAACCTGGGTGGACATCGGAGTGACCTTCACTTCAGTAACCTGGTTGTGGTTGTCTACCGTTTCTTCAATCTTGGTTTTCGGCCACAGTGAAGGATTATCAGAGCGCTTCTGTGCGGCTTCTAAGTCCTTTTTAGACTGAGCTTCTTCGGCCTTCATGTCTCTTTTACCGGCCTTGGAGTTCACGATGTCCGGATTTTTCATATTCAAATCCGTAACTTTCTCCTCAACCGTTTCACCGCTCTTGGAAGGTCTCTGAATGTTGTCGGGCGCGTCGTTGATGGAAGGGGGAACGGGGGCGTCGAGTCCTGCAGCGTAGGCTGAGCCGAGCATCATGCCGGCAGCAGCGAGGACAGCAGCCAATTGAATCTTTTTCATAGTTTTATTCTTAATGAAACATACTTGATATAAGTGTACGGGAAATTAAAGGTAACGACCGAGCAAAGGCCTCTTTTTAGTCATTCGGTTTTTTCAAAAAGGCGAAATTTTTCACTTAGAATTTCGCTCAATTTCCGACCTATTTTTTCCATAGATTATGGCCACACTTACTTCACAAGAAATCCTGAATGCCACCGTGAGCATGGGTGTCTCCAAAGCCAATCAATGCTGGATTGCCCGAGCAGCGAACACACTGCTTGCCGGTATGTATATAGCGATCGGCGGTTTCCTCGCAATTCGTATCGGACTCGCGCTTCCTTGGGAGCAGTGGGGCGGAATGTCTAAGCTGATTTTCGGTGCTGTGTTCCCGCTCGGACTAATGCTCGTGGTGCTTTGCGGTGCGGATTTGTTTACCGGCAGCTGCATGACGCTGACGACAGCCCAAGCCAAACAAAAGATTTCTTTCGGCCAGACGGTCTTTACATTAGCGACATCCTGGCTCGGCAATTTTGCGGGAGCGCTTTTTGTCGCTTTCTTTATTGCGTATCTTTCGGGGCTGATTTTTGAGAGTGCCGGCGGAACGATGCCATGGGCCACTGCGGTTGTGAATTTGGCCAATGCCAAATGCTCGCTGGGCTTTACCGAAGCGCTTCTTCGCGGAATCGGCTGTAACTGGCTCGTCTGTTTAGCCGTTTTTGCGGCGGCAGCCTCAACGGAAACGATCGGCAAGATCTCGGCTCTCTGGTTTCCGACGATGGCTTTCGTTGCCTTGGGCATGGAGCACTGCATTGCCAATATGTTTTTCATCCCGCTCGGACTTCTGACAGGAACCGACCCCCGCTACATCGCATTAGTAGAAGCAGGGAAGGCCGCAGCACTTAAAGCAGACTTTTATTCTTTTGCCGTCGGCAACCTAATCCCGGTCACGATCGGCAATATTATCGGCGGCTCGGTATTGGTGGGAATGCTCTACCTTGCCGCCAATATTAAAAAGGCCTAAGACGTATTGTTTTAGTGACCAATCGCATCCTTAATTGCGGCAATATTTGCTTCACAGCATTTATAGCCGGCCCGAATGGCTTCTTCGGCACGGTAAGTTTCCAGCAAACCGATGTCGGAGACTTTCGGGCAAAGGATGATTTCAGGAGGATCACCGGCAAGTCGAGTTTTGGTGATTCGATCCTGCGTAATATTAATAGAGCGCGAAATCGTTTCAAAGAAATCAGGAGGTTTGGGTTTATCGGACTCAACCTCTTTTTTAATTGCAGGAATGAGATTCTTTGCCTTTGCGAAGATCTTTGCGACCTCGCTCGGCTTTTTCTTGTGTTCAGCTTTTTCCTGCTTTTCGATGTCAACGCGCCTCAGAAGGTCGTTATTAAGGTTTACGGCGATGACAACGTCGGCGCCCAGAGCTCTGCACAAAGAGACGGGAACCGGGTTAACGATGCCGCCGTCGATGTACCAGCGGCCCTCGGGACCTTCTACGGGCGGAAAGACACCGGGCATTGCCATAGACGGCCAAACGGAATCAAAAACCGGTCCTTTGGTAATCCAGATCTCTTTACCGCTCATCAGATCGCAGGTAACGGTGCCAAAAGGAATTTTCAGGTCTTCAATGCGTTTCTGTTTGCGCTCCACGCCGCTCTTTACGAGGAACATCTGCATTTGATGCAGATTGATCCAGCCGTCAATGGAAAAACTCGGATTGAAAAAGGTCGTCCAATTTAAACGATTAATGGCCAGCGCCTGCTTGCGCAATCGATCCAAATGACCGGTGACGTAGCAGGCGCCGACGATCGAACCGATAGAAGTTCCGGCGACGACATCCGGAACAATCCCCTGATCCAATAAACAATCAATGATGCCGATATGGGAAAAACCGCGGGCCGAGCCGCTGCCGAGTGCTAATCCGACTTTCATAAAATCCTCGCTTTCACTCAGATTCTAGCGAGCAAATCTGAAAATCTTTCTTTTCTCCTTCTCAAAGTAGTACATCTTATTTTTAGTGGCAAATCTGCTATGAATCACCCCTTTTGAATCAGTGAAATTCCGAAAGTGAGGCGCTTTTTTCAAACTATTAAGATAGAAGACATGTCCAGATGTAAAAATAAGGGCATCGGTTGCCTAAAATGGTACCCATTCCGATAAAACAATTGCTCTCAAGACAAGGAAAAGAATATGCGGCTTCACTATGGCGTGTGGGACGGTGTCGTCTATGACAACCGCGGCACGGCTGATTACAAAGAACCTGAAGGTCTTGATCTTAAAAATCTTCTCCAGTTCAATAACGGCAACCCCGTTATGACGTTTATCTCGCATCGCGGTTTCTTGGTTTTCCATCCGCATGCAAATCTGCTTTTTGCCATGAATAAGTATTATTCAAGGGTAAAAGACAATTCCTGCGGCAAATGTACGCCCTGCAGAAGCGGCTCTATCATTATTTCTCAGGCCCTGGAAAAGGCCCTGAAAGGGGAGCCGATCAATTGGGAAACTCTTCTCGATGTTGCCCGCATGATGAGAAATACGAGTTTCTGCGGCGTCGGTCAAACTTCTCCCGTGGCACTGATCGAAGCGATCAAAGCTTTTCCGGAAGATATGAAAGTTGTACCGATGCCCGATATGCCTTGGGGCGACTATGGAGTGATGACCGCTCCCTGCATTGAAGCCTGCCCGGCACACGTCAATGTCCCGCGTTACATTGACTACATTAAAGCGGGCCGTACGGATTACGCGACCGGTGTGGTTCTTCGGCACTATCCGTTAGTCGGCTCCTGCGGCCGCGTCTGTGTTCGGCTTTGCGAAAAAGCCTGCAGAAGAAATCGTCTGGAAGGCGCAGTCGATATCAAGAATCTGAAGCGTTATTGTGCTGATTCTTTGGGTTACACCGTCGACAAGATGTTCGAAGGAGCTGCCGCCGAACCCAGCGAATTCTCTCCGAGAATCGCGGTCATCGGTGCCGGTCCTTCAGGCCTCACATGCGCTTACCATTTGCTGCTGAAAGGCTACAAAGTTGAAGTCTTTGAGGCCCAGCGCAAGGCGGGCGGCATGGCCTTGGTCGGTATTCCTCAATACCGCCTGCCTAAAGATATTCTTTTAGCGGAAGCCAATACGATCGAACAGCTCGGCGGGAAGTTCCATTACGGAAGGCGCTTAGGAAAAGATTTCACATTGGATGATCTGTTCAACGAAGGCTTTAACGCCGTGTTCATCGGCGTGGGCTGTGCCAAGGGCATGAAACTCGGCTTCCCCGAAGACAATGAACCGATTGAAGGATATTCCAACGGTTTGGACTTTCTGCTTCAAGTGGAACGCGGCGTCGTTGAAGGCGAAGCGCCTTCTTTCTCCGGCGACTTTGTGGTTGTCGGGGGCGGCAACGTAGCCATGGACTGCTCTCGCTCGGCTGTTCGTGTGACGGACGGAAAAGTCCATGTCATTTACCGCAGAACAGAAGCGCAGGCTCCTGCTGACCCGTTGGAAATCAAAGCGGCTAAGGAAGAGGGCATTGAATTCCATTTCCTGACCGCCCAGAAAGAACTGGTTATCGAGAACGGCAAAGTTGTCGGTCTTCGCTGCATCAAGCTGCGCGAAGGCGCGCCGGAGGCCAACGGCAGAAGAAAACTCATCGAGATTCCGGGAACGGAATTTGTGATTCCCTGCTCAAATGTCATTAGTGCCATCGGTCAGCGAATCGATCAGAGTATCTTTGAACAGAAAGACAATATTCTTTTCGACAAACGCGGCAATATTTCCGTCACGGAATCTCTGGCCACCAGCCGTCCGGGTGTGTTTGCGGGCGGTGACTGCGCGACCGGTCCGACCACACTGATCGGCGGTATGGCACAAGGCCAGACGGCTGCCGAGTCCATTCATGAATACCTGACACGCGGTTCTGTCGGCTTTGAACCGAGATCCCGCATGACTCAGATGATTAAGAAGTGCAATCTTCTTGAGGAAACGGAACCGGTTCTTCCCACACTCCATCAGGCCCGTCAGCAGATGCCGGAGCTTCCGCCCGAAATTCGTGCCCATAATTTCGAAGAGGTCGAGCTTGGTTTAACACCGGAAGAAGCTAAAAAAGAAGCCGAGCGCTGCATGCGCTGCTACCGCTTATTCGGTGTTGTGACTCAGCTGCCGATCCCCGGTTTTAACCAAAAGGCTCAATAAGAACAAAGGAGAAAACAAATGAGAGCCTATATCAACAACAAACCCTTTGATTTTGATCAAGAAATCACGATCTTGGAAGCGGCAAGACAAATGGGATTTTTTATCCCTACGCTTTGCGCTTTTAAACCGCTTTGCCATACTCCGGGCACATGCGCCGTTTGCATCGTTCGTGTTAAACGTGCAGACGGTCAGGAATTGACGCTGACCAGCTGCAAGACACCGCTTGAAGACGGCATGGAAGTGGACACCATTTCCACCCAAGTTAAAAAGATGCAGCGAACCCAAGTCGCTCTGATTTTTGCAGACCACGATATGGACTGTGTTACCTGCGGCCGCTACGGCAACTGCGAGCTTTTGCAGCTGGCCCGTAATTTGGGCGTTCAAAAAGCGCCGTACACGGGAAAGTTTATTGCCGAACGCAAAGTGGACCATACCGATCCGGCGATCGAATTGGATGTCAATAAATGCGTTCGCTGTATGCGCTGCGTAGAGGTCTGTAATCAGATCCAAGGCATCGGCGCCCTTCGAATTGATGAAATCGGCACGAAAGCCGGTGTCTGCCTGAACGGCAGCAAAGACTGGGTGGATTCCACGAAATGCGTGCGGTGCGGACAATGCATTATGGTCTGTCCGACGGGTGCCTTAATGTCGACCGACAACGTGGAGAAAGCCCGTGAAATTCTGGAAGACGAAAACGTTATTTCCGTGGTTCAGTTTGCTCCTTCCGTTCGCGCTACCTTGGGCGATGCCTTCGGAACACTCTCCGGCACCAATGTTGAAAAACGCATTATTGCCGGCCTGAAGATGATGGGTGCCAATTATGTTTTAGACACCAACTTCTCGGCGGACGTCGTGATCATGGAAGAGGGTACCGAGCTGCTCAACCGCGTCAAGGATAAACACTCTGTGATGCCGATGTTTACTTCCTGCTGTCCCGGCTGGGTTAGCTTCGTAGAGCAGCATCGTCCGGATATGCTGGATCATCTTTCAACGACCCGTTCTCCTCAGGCGGTTCTAAGTTCCCTTGCCAAAACTTGGCTGCCGGAAAAAATCGGCTGCGGGCCCTCTAAGATTCGTGTGATTTCCATCATGCCCTGCACGGCAAAGAAGATTGAGGCCAGACGTCCCCAGCTTGCTAAGGACGGCGTGCCGGATACGGATCTCGTCCTAACGGTTCGCGAATTGGCGCGGCTCTTTAAGAGCCGAGGCATTGATCTCAAAGAAATCGATGACGGCGAGTTTGACACTCCGTTTATGAGTCAAGGCTCCGGCGCCGGTGTGATTTTCGGTAAGAGCGGCGGTGTGGCAGAAGCGGCCTCAAGAACGCTTTACCATGTCCTCACGGGAAAAGAGGTGAACAACGTTCCCTTTAAGCCTTCCAACCACCCGCATGTTTATAAAGAAGCGGAAATGGACGAAGGAGGCGTGAAGTTGAAAATCGCAGTCGTTTACGGTCTCGCCAACGCCAACAAGATCTGTGATGAAGTGGCCGCGGGAACCTGCGACTATAACTTTATCGAAGTGATGACTTGTCCGGGCGGATGCGTCAACGGCGGCGGCACGATTCGTTTCAGAGGCAACTATTTGAACGCTACTTCTAAGCGCTTCGAAGTCCTGGAACGCGCCGATGAAAACAGTCCGGTTCGTCAGTCTCACAACAATCCGATGGTCAAAGAGCTTTATGACGAGTTCTTGGGAGAGCCGAATTCTCACAAAGCTCATCAGCTGCTTCATACTTCTTACGACGATCGAAGCAAGACGCCTGCCGTTCCTTCCATCCGACATGTGTGGAAGAAGATCCAGTTAGGCTAATCAAAATAAAGGCCCTTCGAAGAAATTCCTGAAGGGCCTCCAAAAGTAAGAAAACCGGATTCCGTTTAGGCTCCGGTTTTCTTATTACTCGTTACGGATTTGTCTTGTAACGGCTCTGAACTGTTCTTTGAATCCGACGTCATAAAGCGCAGAAAGGGCCGGCGGCTCAAAAGCAAAGATCTTAGAGATGTCTTTTTCTGCGTTCGAGATGCAGTCAGCTAAATCTGCGCCGATCTTCATCGTCATGAAGGTATTCAAAGAAATTTCGAAATTCAAAGCGGCTTTTTCACGGATCTCTAAGAGTTCTTTTGTGCGCTTGTTTAAATGACGTGTGTAGAACTTAACGACTTCAAGAATCTCATGGTTGATCTTGACGTTGTTTTTAAGCGTGGCGCGCGCAGCGTCAGAAAGGTTAGGAGAGGTGAGTTTTTCTTCAGCTGTGTTGATTTGCTTAAAGGCTTCTTTTTCAATGCCGGCGACGCGCTTCATATAGACTTTGCCGATCTGCTGCAAAGCACGGTCGACGGCTTCTAAATAAAGGCGGTTGCACATCATATAAAAACCGGCGTACGTCTTAGAGAGTTCTGGTGTCGGGTTTGATTCTCCGAGCTGAGACTCCAAGCGCTTTAACACTTGGCCTACGCAGTCAGCTACAGAAAGAATGGCGGCAAGGTTCTCGCCTTCGGCCGATTCAATCAGGCTTTCCAGCTGCTCGCGATCGATGCGAACGCCGCGTGTCTTCAAAGAATCCAGCGCTTTATCCAAAAGCACGACGATTTGTTTTTCGTCGTATTCGATCTTGCTTTTGTAGCGGCTGATCTTGTCCTTTAAATTGCTTTGCGTGCTGTTAAGAATGTTCCAGGTCTTTTTCGGAGCCGCGATTAAATCTTTTTCCCATTCGAGGATTTGTTTTTGACGGCCGCGAATATCTTTACGGACATTTTTGACTAAGCCGAGAAGAGACATGACTTCATTATTGAACATCTCTTCGAAGCATTCGGAACAAATTCTGCGGGTCGCAGGTTCTTGATAGACATAACGGCGAATGAAGTTGCGGCCCTGAGGGTGAACTTCCTGCGCGATGAGTTCAACGCCTTTTTCGAGTTTCGGACGAAGGCCTGACCAGGTTTTCTCAAAAGTCTGAGAATGAAAAATAGCCCTTTCCATTGCCATGTAAAGAGGGTAGGTCACAATCATACGAACCGGTGCAAGCATTCTTAATATTCTTCCGTTAAAGCTTTCAATTAGTCCATCGGGATTAATTTTCTTTATCTTAACTGATCAGTGTCTTAAATTTCGGATGATAGCTATAAATCCTGAGGTGATGCACCAAATTGATTTACTCAGGCTATGGAAGGAAGCGTCGACAAGAATCGACTGACAGCATCCGATGAAAACGATGAAGGCCCCGGAAATCGGAGCCCTCGTACTGCATCAATCGAAGAAAATTAGTCGATTTCGATTAATTCATACTTTGTGTTGCCCATCTTGTGTTCTGCCATAGCGGAAAGCTGACGCAGACCGTGACGGGATTCCATTCTTTCAACCAAGTCATGGTTGTCTTTGGTATGAGAGTAAACCAAGTCAACACAAGCCTGATCGATGGCAAGAATGTCGGTAGAAGCCAAAATACCGATGTTGGCAATCGTCGGTTTAGCAGCAGAAAGGCCGGCGCAGTCACAGTCAACGGACATGTTGCGCATGACGTTGATGTAAGTGATTCTCTTGCCGAAGTGGTCAATTGTGGCTTTGGCAGAGTCAGCCATCAATTCCATAAATCTTTCCTTGGCGGGCCAAGCATTCCAATCGGCAGGAGGTTCGCCTTCAACACCATGGACCTGACGTTTGCCGACTTGGCCGGAGGCGCACCCGATAGCGATGTTCTTCATGGAGCCGCCGAAGCCGCCCATGGCGTGACCCTTGAAGTGAGTCAGAACGAGCATGGAGTCATAGTTGAGAATATTCTTGCCCATGGCAACTTCTTTCAGATGGAAGCCGCCGTTGACAGGAAGATTCACGGACCCCTCTTCGTCCATGATGTCGACCGGGCAGAACGTCCAGCCGTTAACCTTTATGGTTTCACGGTGGCCTTCGGTTGTGTAGCGGTCGCCTTCATAGAGTGTGTTGGTTTCGACGATGTTGCTGTCAGGAATCGTTTCCTGAAGCGCTTTGACTAAGTCACGCGGAAGAATGTTCGGACCGTGTTTTTCACCAGTGTGAAGTTTGATCGCAACTCTACCGTAAATTTCGCTGTTGACAAGGTTGTAGAGCTTGATGAGGTGTTCAGCGTCAATAATCGGCGAGAAGAAGACTTTCGCCGCAGATCCCTTGTATTTGCCGGGCTCAACACGTTTAGAACCGATAACGGGTGTGACGACCGGGGCGTCAATCACTTTGCCGCAGCAGCAGGCATCAGTACAACAATCGCTCACTTCTTATCTCCTTATTCGCTAGAAAGTTTTTCGGATATAACCTACTAATAATAGAACGTTTCAAACAGTGCAGTTTGTCTATTTTTGAGGCTAAAAGGACAATCCTGAGCCGCGTCCCAAGTATCAGTTACGTATTCTCAATAGCCCGAGAGTGGTGAATTTCCCGAAAAAACCATGAGTATCAGGAAAGATGCATAAAAATTGCACATCGGAGGCCGCTCCTGAGGGGTAAAATATATGGAAAAGCAAAAACCCAACTGAGGAGAAAAATGCGCATTCGAACACTCTCTTTACTTACTGTCATGTCGGCTGTTTCCTTGTCAGCTATGGCTGCGGCTCCGACAGTCAGTCCGGAAGCAAAAAAAGCCGCCGACATGATTAACGCCGATGCTCCGATGCAGAAAATGCTGACTGAGCTTACAAGTCCGCAGGGGCAAAAGTGGCGTTTCAACACACAAATGGAAATCGTTCGCATTGCTTCGCCATCCCGATCTGAAATGAGACGCCAGCAGGAGCTGATGCGCCGGTTCACAGAAGAGTGGCGCTTTCCGTCGGCTCAAGTCATGACTCGGACGGACGGCATTATCAAAGGTGCCGGCCTTCAAAAAGTTGACGGACTGCCGGTCTATAACGCCTGCGTCAGAATTCCGGGAACGTATTCTCAGCAAAAAGATGCTCAGTCATACAAGGGCCAGTTCCCGAAAGTCCTTTTAGAAGGTCACATTGACACGGTCAATCCGGCAGAGCTTCCGCCGGCTTCTGCCCCCTATGTTCCGGTCAAACTCCAAAAGGCAACTGACGCATTGGTCAAGACTAAAGCAGAACTTGCCGCTTTGCCGGATGAACTGCACTTCGATAAAGATGGAAAGATTATTGAAGACGCCAACTACAAAAAAGCCTATCAGCGCTACAACGATTACGAGGACGCTTTGGCTCGCGGCGCTCTGAGAATCTATGTTCCGGGTTACAACGACGCGATGATTAACACAGCGGCTGTCATGCAGGCAGCCTACATGCTCAACAAATATAAGATCAAGCCGGTTTACGACATTTGGGTTTGCGGTACTACGGGCGAAGAGGGCAAAGGCAATCTTTGCGGCATGAAACAGCTTTACGGTTATAACCAAGACACCGGAAAAGGCAACAATGCCCTTAATTTTGTTGCCAACTTCGGAGCTGACAGTACGTCTCCCGGTTCCGGAACGGTTAATTACTTGGGTTCTTATCGGTTTGAAATCAAGTATTCAGAACCGGCGGGCATAAAGGTCGGTGCGAAACAGCCGTCTGCTTTAATGGCGATGAACCGGGCCATTGAAATGATTTCCAATCTGAAGACTCCTTACGACTTGGACAAAAAAGCGGAAAGAACCACATACACGGTCGGTGTAGGTTCCTGCACTCCGGCGCCGGAAGGTGAGCGAAGCAGGGAGTGCACGCTTCTTGTCGATATGAGAAGCCCGACGCCCGGACCTCTGAAAGACATTCGCAGTAAGATCGAACCCGCTTTCACAAATGCCCTTCAACAAGAAAACGCGAAGTACGGCCTGAAGAACGGCGACGCCAAAGCCGTGAAGATGGAACTGGTCTGGTTCGGCGATCGCCCTGCGCATAAACGCAAGAATTATGATGATCCAGCCATGCAGGCATTTTGGCAGTCTGCTCGCACGGCAGGTATTGATATCCGCGAAAAACTCAACGAACGAGCGGTTTCGCTGAATGACAACGTGCCGGCAGCGGTCGGCGTTCCGACAGTGAACTTTAACGTCGGCACAAATGCCGGCGGTGGCGGCGGACATGCTTGGTACGAATGGGGTATCCCCGGAAACGGTCAGGATGAAGGCAAGCGGGTTTACCGCATGATTTTGATGGGCCTCATGGCGGCCGGGTACCACACCTCTGACGGTAAGGTCGTTCCGCCGCTGGTGTCCCCTAAAGCCAATCGCACAACCGAAGAGCTGTATAAATAGGAGGCAGAAAATGAATAAATTATTAGCAGCGTTGGTTTGCGCCTTTGCAGCATCGGCAGTTTCAGCGGCAACTTATGAAGTCTTCATTACCGGTCCCGGCGGTCACTCTAACGGCAACTACGGCAACACCAATGCCGTTCACGCCGGAAGCCGAGCAGTGCTTGAACTTGAAAAAGCGCTGCCTTGTGCCGTAGTTACCGACTTTAAAGGCGGTGCAACCGTGAATGCGATTGCCGGAGATGCAGCCTTTAAAGTCAACACGGCGATGTGCAAGACACCCGAGGCCGACAACAGAGTCTTAATCGAAAAAGCAGTCAAAGCCGGTGTCGATAAAGAAAACTCTTTCAGAGGAGTAAAGGCCGGCGACTTGGTCAGAGGATTCCCAGCTGAAATCCAATTTAAAATTAAATAAATCAAACAATTAGATATGTTTTCAGTCCGCCCTTATGGCGGACTGAAATGTTTCTGCGGCAAGAAATCTGCTGTTGTGTTGATTAGAATACAAAACAGCTATTAATAATTAGAAGAGGAAATGCGGTGAAAGCCATTGTTCTCAGCAGCGGCGGTGTTGACAGCACGACATGTCTTGCCATGGCCGTCCATGAATTAGGCAAAGAAAACGTCGTCACTCTGTCCTTTGAATACGGACAGAGACATTCCAAAGAATTAGATAGCGCTCAGAAAGTCGCGGATTATTACGGTGTCAGACACGTTGTTTTTAATCTGACTCAGATCTTTTCTTTCAGCAACTGTTCGCTGTTATCCAACAGTACAGAAAAGCCCGTCCATGAAAGTTATGCCGATCAGATTGCTAAAAACGGCGAGGGCAAAGTTTCTACATACGTGCCGTTTAGAAACGGTTTAATGCTTTCTGCCGGGGCAGCTTTAGCTCAATCCTTGTTTCCCGAAGAGAAATGCGAAATCTGGATCGGAGCGCACGCTGATGATGCAGCGGGCAACGCTTATGCCGATTGTTCTGTAGGTTTCAATAATGCCATGGATCAAGCGATCAACATCGGAACTTACGGTCTGGTTTCACTTCGTGCTCCGTTGAACCGCTGGAACAAAGCACAGGTCGTGGCCAAGGGCTTGGAGTTAAAGGTTCCCTATAAATTAACCTGGTCCTGCTATGACGGCGGCGAGAAGGCCTGCGGAGAATGCGGCACCTGCATTGACCGCAAAGCCGCATTTGAAGCCAACGGTGTTAAAGATCCTATCGAATACTTCAAATGAATGCTATAGCACTTGCCCTGGTTCTCTTCGCGGCCGTATTGCATGCTTCTTGGAACTTCGTTTCTAAGAAGAGCGGAGGAGGGTCATCTTTCGTTCTGCTTTACGAGACCTTTGCCTTTTTGATTTACATGCCGCTTTTATATTTAGTGGACTTCAAAAGGCTTTTGTCTCTTCCGCTGGAGCTTTGGCTGCTGATTATTCTCAGCGCAGTGCTTCATGTCATTTACACGATTGTTCTTCAGACGGGCTATCGGAAGGCAGATTATTCCGTTGTTTATCCGACCGCCAGGGGTACCGGTCCCGCGTTTACGGTTTTAGTCGCGGTTTTTCTCTTCGGAGAAAAACTCGCACCGCTCGGATTTGCCGGAATTGTCTGCGTGCTTTTAGGCATTGTGCTTCTCGCAATGCCGGGTAAAGACAAGCAGCTTAAGAGTTCGTTATCCGAAGGATTTTTCTGGGGTGTATTGACCGGAGTGTTTATTGCTTCTTATTCCAGTTTGGACGGGTTTGCGATCCAGCTCATCGGACTGACACCTCTGATGTATTACGTGCCGGGAATGGCTGTCAGACTTCTGCTTCTCGGGCCTGGAATTCTTTCTAAGAAATCGGGCCGGGAAAGTTTTAAAGAAGACATCAAGAAGCGCTGGAAATATGCACTTTACATCGGCATTGCGCATCCGGCCGCATATCTTTTGGTTTTGTTTGCCTTGCTCTACGCACCGCTCGCATATGTCGCACCAACCCGAGAGGTTTCCATGATGCTGGCCTTATTTATAGGGGCAAAAGCCCTTCATGAAAAGGTCACGCCTTTAAAGACGGCGGGTGTTCTTGCTATGATGACAGGAGTCATCTTGATTTCGCTGGCGCGCTGAGCCTGAATGCTTTGGAAAGAATTGACCGCCGCGCTGACGGACTTATTTAGAAAACGAAATTAATAAGAAGGAGTCTGTAATGTCCAAACTTTACTTAGGCTTTGATGCGGGTACTCAGAGCGTTAAGGTATCTGTCTATGACGAGAATCTCAAGAGCATCACTTCTCAGAGTCTGCCCACCATTCTTCGTTATCCGCACGCAGGCTGGGTTGAAATGGACCTGGATGAGTTTTTGGACATTACTGTTCGCTGCATTAAGCGCTGTGTCGATGACATCAAAGCCCTCGGCTACGATCCCAAAGATGTTCGCGCAGTGATGGGCGACGGCATTATCTGCGGTATCGCCGGTGTGAACGAAGAAGGCGACGCGATCACGCCCTATATTAATTACCTCGATACCCGTACGGATGATGACGTTCGTTTCATCAACGACTTGAATCTGGACATCTGGGTCAAAGAAACCGGAAATCCGGAAGCCTGCACGATGTTCCCGGCGATGTTTGCCCGCTGGTTCCTGAAAAACAACACCAAATTCCAACAGCAGGGCGTTAAGTTCATGCACAACGCTCCGTACATTCTTTCTCACTTGGCCGGATTAAAAGGCAAAGATGCCTTCATCGACTGGGGCGCCATGTCCGGCTGGGGCTTGGGCTATAACGTCATGAAGAAAGAATGGTCCAAGGAACAGCTGGACATTCTCGGCATCAGCGAAAAATACATGCCGCGTATTCTGAAGCCTTGGGACATTATCGGCGGCCTCACCCAGGCAATGTCTGAAAAGACCGGCTTGCCCGAAGGTACGCCGATTTGTGCCGGCGCCGGCGACACGATGCAGTCCATGATCGGCTGCGGTAACTATGAAGCAGGCAAGGGCGTGGACGTTGCAGGTACCTGCGCGATGTTCTGTGTTTCGACTAAGGGCATCATTCCGGAGTTAAGTAAGAAGGGCAACAACCTCATCTTCAATTCCGGATCACTTCCCGACACCTATTTCTATTGGGGCACGATTCGTACCGGCGGCTTGGCACTTCGCTGGTTTAAGGACAATGTCTGCCACAAGGCCAATGACGCGGTTTACTACAACGATTTGAATGATCGTGCCGCTCAGGTTCCGGTGGGCTCCAACGGTGTTTTATTCCTTCCGTACCTTACAGGCGGTCAGGACATTAACAACAAGAAGTGCGGCTGCTTCTTGGGCTTGACGCTCGATGACGATCAGTCTGTGATGTGGCGTTCGGTTTTGGAATCTATCGGCTTTGACTACATGGAAATTTGCGGTCTATACCGCTCTGCCGGTGTCGATCTCCAGCGATTGACCGTGGCTGAAGGCGGAAGCCGCAGCTCGCTCTGGAACCAAATCAAGTCCGACATGCTCGACGCCGAAGTCGTCCGTTATAAGAACGCAGGCGGAGCAGTTGTGACAAACTGCATCTTTGCGGCTTACGCCGTTAAAGACGTTCCGGAAATCATTCCCGAACTTTCGAAGATTCTACAGATCGATCAGTCTTACCAACCGCGCGCAGAAAACACCAAACTATATCGAGATCTCTTAAATCTCCAGCGCAAGCTGATTGACGTCGATATGGCGCCGGCATTTGCCACTCTGTGGAATATGAAGAAGATCTTGCCGCAGAAACAAAACTAAGCAGAAGATCAGCTTCCACAAGTTAATGAGAGGACGACTAAAAACCGTCCTCTTTTTTCTGTCGCTCAGTTTATATGACAGTTATAGTGGCGCAAACAAGTGTACAATAAAATCCGAAGTTTGAGGAAATGAATATGTCTGAATTGATGGAGATCAAGAAAAAGTTCAGTTTGGAGGAATTGTCCGAACTTACGGGTATTTCCAGAAGAACCATCCGCTTTTACATTCAGAAGGGATTAATGAACGGACCGGAGGGAGAAAAGCGAGGCGCTTATTACACGACGGAGCATTTGGAGGACTTGCTTCGCATTAAGCGAATGACGGAAAAGCATATTCCTTTGAACGAGATTCGGAAGGCAGACACAGAGGACGAGAAGCCAGCTCTTCCAGTCGGGAGCGTCACCGTGTGCTCCCACATTTGTTTAGGCGCAGGTTTGACACTGGTTGTTGACCATAAGTCTTCTGAGTTGTCCGGAGAGAAATTCAAAGAATTCGCAGCTGCGCTTTGTGGATTCATCGAGGAATTCAAGAATAAGGAGCACGAAAATGTCTAGAGAAAAATTATCAGATTCTCCTTTAAAGAAAGTGGTTTGGCAGGCGGTTATCGATGGCCCGCTCATGAGTTACACGTCGAGTCAGCAATATCACAATGATAGGAAAGACCCTGTAGAGATCAACTATAGTTTTCCGCTGCCCTATGGAAAGAGTGTTATTTCAAAGTTCAGGGCCAACATCAATGGTGTGGTTCGTGAGGGCAAGGCTTATCCGAAGAAAGAAGCAGAACAAAAGTATGAAGATGCCATCGAGTCAGGCGATACCCCCATCATGCTGGAGATTACTGAAAAAGATTTTTGCACAGCGTCATTAGGCAACATTCTGCCCGGCTGAATTCTCGCACGCTGTCTTGTCCTAGAAAAAGTTGACTCTTAAGGAGTCAAATAATGCAGTATGGAACACAAATAGGTTCGCTACTTACACGGGCCGAAACACAAAGGCTTGTCGTCGATTTGTACAAAC
>LARN01000144.1 GCA_000980495.1 Acinetobacter sp. N54.MGS-139
CGGTCTAAAGTCTCCAGGAACTTTGTTCTTCTGGCACCGCCCAGCTGCGGTGAGGTTTCTGCAAATAAATCAGCGAATGTGGGGGCTTTAATCTTCATAGTCACACTTTTCGGTAGTGTGCTAATTATAGCATATCACCCACCTTTTGTGCAGAGGTTCCTTAAACCTAAAACTTATGCAGTCAGTGCTGCAGGGCAATTTGTTCTTGACAATTAGGCGTGTTCCAGAGATGGACGGCTGCCATAGCGATCTTGTTGTTAGAGCTGATGCGGCGGGGGTCAAGTTATAAATGGACTTATTGTAGGCTGGCTAGGTACTTCAAACTAAACCTCATGACCTGTAAATGCCTACTCCACTGGCTTAATCAGCCTGATATCAAGGAGTGGGAGAAGCCCCCGAAGCTTGCACAGCTTTCTTTATTTGATTAGCAGGGGCTTGTTTATGACTTTTAACTTTCTGGGGCCTGGATTAACTGTAAATGTTGAGGCCAAAGTCAAAGAGCAAATTATTTTGGACAGCAGTGAGGAGAGAAAGAACCTCCGAGCGCCAAATACCTTCCGGAGCAGCGTTTGGCATGGGCGGCTTTTGCAGTGATGTTCTTAATTCTGATTGTCACCGGCCTTTTGAAAACCTATAAAAACCTCCCGGGCGTTCAGTTAGACTTTTTACATCGCCCAGTTCCATAACCTGGGCTTCGTGCTGTGTATTCTCTTGTTTGTCGGGCACATGGCGGCTTTAGTGATCAAGGCCAACCGAAATCTTTTGCCGGCAATGTTCTCCGGTAAAGTGGACAGAGAGTATGCGTTGGAGCGCCACTCTCTTTGGTCACCGGAGTAAACGACAAAAGACAGGCTGAAAGGCTCAAGGAGAGAGGGGCGGCTGCCCAGAGGAGAACCAATGATGTTTTGCTTGAAATTTAACAGAACATTTTCAAGACTCATTGTTTCGTTCTTGTTGGCAACCGCCGTTTGGTCCTCACTCGCTGCTGAAACATTAAGACTGGGTATATCTTCCTTTGCCGAGCACAGCATTAATAAGGCGCTTATTGATCCGACAATTGAAGTTATCAGGACGGACGCACCAGAAATTGAGCAACGAACCACGATATAGGTCTCCTTTTATCGGAGACCTAACCCGTGGCACCTTTTAGATTCTGATGCAGTCGT
>LARN01000032.1 GCA_000980495.1 Acinetobacter sp. N54.MGS-139
AGTTGCCGGTAAAAAGATTAAATACTTTGAAGCGTTAGGTGTTGGAGTTCCGGGAGCCGGGCCCGAGACGCCGGAAGATGTTCAGGAAGAACCAGAAGTTGAACCGTTATTAGGTACGGATATTGAAATTTAACGAGGATGCCGGAGCCGAACTCCGGCTAGATCACTGAAAAACGCAATCTCTGGAACCCCTGCAGTTGTCAAGCACTTTAGGATAAAGTTTTCCTTTAGTCTTGCGAAGCAAGACCTGTTTGCATAATTTTTTGATTGTCTAGGTATCTTTTTCGAGGTTAAATGCGTCTGCTGTTGCATACAGAAGAGGCCAATCTACCAATCTCTCCAGGCTGTTTCAAGAACCTCAATTGATTCTATTTGCCTACCATGAACTTCAAGATCAGTCCGCTCGTGCCCCTTAAAATCTGATAGCTGCAACGCTAATTGCGTTTTTCGGGCTGTGGAGCGGGCCTTTCGGCTTTCTCATGCTTAGTTGTAGACGATTGTGCTCGAACTGTAAGTTAAATCTTTAGCTCCCTTTGGACAATGAGCATTTCGCGACCCCCGCTATTTTTGGGTTATATGGTTTGCTACTGATAAGAATAGCTCTAACGATCCGTAAAAGCTTTGCGGCAACGGCGCATACTAGTTTTCCCCACGGCATTTTTTCTTTTTGCTTCTTCAAAATCCACTTCGTTAACTGTTTGGATTTTAATTTTCCACAAGTGGCCAAGCGGATCACACATCCGGCCCCTTGCACCATTAAAGACCTCATTGTCCTGTCTCCACGATGGGTGATTTTTCCTTTTTTCTCATTGTGCCCTGTGGCAATGCTTCTTGGTACCAAGCCATAATAGGCAGGAAAATCTTTGGGATTTTTAAATCTCTTGATGTCTCCAATCGTTGCACGAAGTCTACAACTGCAGATTGTTCCCAGTCCCGGAATCGTTTGAATTAGCTGGCAAACTTTATCGTTCTTAGCCAACACCTCAAGAGTTTTGGTGATTTTATTCAAGACCTTTTGAGTCGTTTGTGCGTGTGTGACCATGTCAACGAGACTTTCCCTCAGTTCCTCCGGAAAAGCTGCGTGATTTTCAATCAGATCTTTCAATTGAGCTTTCCCGCTGATTCCTTTCGATATATTCAATCCCCAGGCTTGGCAAATCCCTTTTAAAGACACAATGGTCTGTCTATATTGTTTGATATATTGTTCCCGCAGCGTTGTTAAGCTCGCGTACTTTTGTTGCTCTATATCTTTGGCTTTGATTGTCCTCAGCTGTTTATCTTGGGCTAGAAAAGCCAGAGCTTGAGCATCATTTAAATCAGTTTTTTGGCCTGAATAATGATTTTCAACGTAGTTCTGTACATTCTTGCCGCCGATAACCAGACAACGATGCCCCCAAGCCTCTAACTTTTGAACTAAATAATTCATTTCAGTGCACGGCTCCATGGCGAACGTCGTAGGACTAAGCGCCTGGGCACTTTTCTCGAGCTCAGAATAGTCAAGCCGGTCGATGCAGACCACTTCACCATCTGTTGTTAACAGAGCAGCACTGACACAATTCTTAGCTAAATCTATACCGATGGCTTCGTATTCGAGATCTGTATCGATAGTTTTTGCGAGTATCCTTCTAACTGACATGGAATCACCTCTAATGAGAACTTTGTCACTTTCATTTTGCTCTCTCTATTTCGTTGGGAGCAAAGGGGTTCCATGTCATTAAATCTCAGAGATAATTAGTTTGGAACCAAATTTCTCGGAAAAACGAAAAAGCCTCAGATTCGAAAATCTGAGGCTTGGAATTTTGGCGGAGTGGACGGGACTCGAACCCGCGACCCCCGGCGTGACAGGCCGGTATTCTAACCAACTGAACTACCACTCCATTCGTCTCTCCGTTCGCTCGCGCTGTCGGAGAAGTCGAAATTCTACATAAATTTCGAAAAGGTGCAACTCAGAATCAATTTCACTTGTAAAAGTTTATTGCCAGTTATGCATTCCTATCGATTTAGTCCTTTGAAACAAGAGAGCAAAGACGAAAGAATGCTCAAAGAAAATTGTTGTAAAAGAGGTTCAGCGGTAAGTAAATAACCTTCCTTTTCGTTAGTGGTTTCACTTAGAGAAAAGGTCCTAAGGGAGAATTCTTAAAGGATAAAGCCTAGAATCAAGAGTGTTTCTAATTGTTAACTTAGGGTTAGAAACGCAATAAAAAGAAACTTCCAAAAGAAGTCACTAAAACAACCTCAGGGGAATTCTTATGAGTAAAAGTCTAAGGAACTGGATCACAGTTCTGGCGATAGGCTTTGTGATTTGGGTTTGCCCAACGCCGCAAGGTTTGACGCCTAATGCCTGGCACTTGTTTGCTGTCTTTGCTGCAACCATCGCCGGCTTCATTCTTCAGCCGATTTCAATGGGTGCGGTTGCATTTATCGCACTCACATTCTGCGCGATCACCGGTGTTTTAAAGACCGGTCAGGCTCTGATGGGTTTCGGCAACGGCACGATCTGGCTGATCGTCTGCGCATTCTTTCTTTCCCGCGCATTTATCAAAACTGGTTTCGGCCGTCGTATTGCCTTCCTTATTATTAAATACATCGGTCGTTCTTCGCTGACCCTTGGTTATTCCATCTCGTTGTCCGAACTGATCGTTTCTCCGGCTATGCCTTCTGCCACTGCTCGAGGAGGCGGCGTTTTCTACCCGATCGTTCAGTCTTTGGCGAATGCCTTCGGTTCTCAGCCCGGGCCCACAGCCGGCAAAATCGGTAAGTACCTCATGCAGGTCGGTTATCACACTGACGCAGTGACCTGCACAATGTTCCTGACATCTATGGCCGGCAACCCGCTGTGCGTCGGCTTGGCTGCTACCGCTGTCGGTGTCGAAATTACATGGATGAACTGGGCAGTTGCCGCTATCGTTCCGGGTTTGATCAGCTTGTTCCTGGTTCCGGTTCTGATGCTCAAACTTTCTCCTCCTGAAATCAGAGACATTCCCGATGCTCGCGACTTAGCTATCAACGAGCTCGAAAAGATGGGTCCGATGAGCCTTCAGGAAAAAGTCCTCGCATTCGTATTCGTCATGTGCTTGGCTCTGTGGGCTACAGGCTCTTGGACAAAACTCGGCGCAACACCGGTTGCCATGCTCGCTGTGGCAATCATGCTGATTGCAAAAGTTTTGGACTGGAAAGACATCCTCTCCGAAAAAGGTGCTTGGGACGCAATGTTCTGGATGGGCGGCTTGGTTGCTTTGGCTACTGCACTTGCTAAGTCCGGCTTCATTGCATGGATCGCCAAACTTATCGGTACAGCAGTTGCTGCCGCTGATATGGGTTGGGTTGCATCCTTCGTGCTTATTTCGCTTATTTATATCTATTCGCACTACTGCTTCGCTTCCGTAACAGCACGTATTTCAGCGATGTACGCAGCATTCGTAGCAGTTGCCGCCGCCTGCGGTGTCCCGGCCATGCTGGTTGCCATCACATTCGGCTGCTTCGCTAACCTGCCGATTTCACTGACTCACTACGGCAACGGCTGCGGCCCGGTTTATTTCGGTGCCGGCTATGTTTCTCAAGGTGAATGGTGGCGCAACGGCTTCATCATCACAACAATTAATGTAGTGATTTGGCTCACCATCGGTATGACCTGGTGGAAGTTCATCGGCTTGTACTAATCAAAAGCAAGTATTTGAGTGCTAAAGGCTGAAACCGCGTAAATGGTTTTAGCCAAAAACCAAAAGTCCCGTGATTTCGCTCCGAGACTTTTCTTTACCCGGACGGTTGGATGACTGAGTTTTTGTACTATTACTTCAGTAGTCCTGTCGTTCTTGAGTTCGGGAAAATCCTCAGACCATAAAACGAAAAAACTTTTCTAAAGAACCGAATTTCACTTTTTTCTTGATAATATTTTTCTTACGGATATAACTTAGTTCATTTTGCAGCCATGTACTTCAGCGTTGCTTCTCACAGTTGGTGGTGGCCCATCGATTTCACTCGATGGTGCTGGAGTAATGCTTACTAAAATCTTCGGCCTAGAAGCTAAAGAACCAATCTAACCATCGAGCAAAAAACTCGGTGGTTTTTTATTTTCCAGTTTTTTATTAAATAGGTACCTCAAATGAATCTCTATAAATCTATTCTTCCGGTTGATGAAAAGGGCTTTTACGGTGAATTCGGCGGCAGCTTTGTTCCTCCCGAGCTTCAGAAAAACATCGATGAGCTGCAGGAAGCTTATCTTCGTTATGTTGATGACCCCGAATTCCAGAAAGAATTCAATGACCTTCTAAGAGATTACGTCGGTCGTCCGTCCCCTCTTTACTTTGCTCCGCGCCTTTCCGAAAAATACGGCACCAATGTTTATCTCAAGAGAG
This sequence comes from Acinetobacter sp. N54.MGS-139, assembly GCA_000980495.1. Taxonomy (GTDB): domain Bacteria; phylum Pseudomonadota; class Gammaproteobacteria; order Burkholderiales; family Burkholderiaceae_F; genus Parasutterella; species Parasutterella gallistercoris. The sequence goes on from LARN01000032.1 coordinate 4,356, forward strand.
AGGATCTGAATCACACCGGTGCACATAAAATCAACAACGCAATCGGTCAGGCACTCTTAGCCAAACGCATGGGCAAAAAGCGAATCATTGCCGAGACCGGCGCCGGCCAACACGGCGTTGCTACCGCTACCGTGTGTGCTCTTATGGGGCTTGAATGCTCTGTCTATATGGGAGAGCTTGACATTCAGCGTCAAAGACCGAACGTGGAAAGAATGAAGATGCTCGGCGCAAAGGTGATTCCGGCGACCAGCGGATCGAAAACACTCAACGACGCCGTCAACGAAGCCCTCGAAGCCTGGATGAAAGACCCCGAAAACTTCTATTTGATCGGTTCAGCTGTCGGTCCCCAGCCGTATCCGGAAATGGTGGCTCGGTTCCAGTCCGTAATCAGCGAAGAAATTAAAAAGCAGCTCAAAGAGAAGACCGGTAAAGAAAATCCTGATTACGTCGTCGCTTGTTTGGGCGGCGGAAGCAATGCGGCAGGCGCTTTCTACCACTTTATCAACGAGACGTCAGTTCATCTCATTGCAGCCGAAGCAGCAGGCAAGGGCGTTGACAGCGGAGAAACTGCCGCCACTCTGACTATCGGCGAAAAAGGAATCCTCCATGGTTCTCAGACTATGTTGATGAAAGACGAACAGGGCAACGTTAAGGAGGCTTATTCTCTGTCTGCCGGCTTGGACTATCCCGGTATCGGACCGTTGCATGCTCATTTGGCAAAGACCGGAAGAATGGAAGTTGAAGCAGTGACAGATGATGAGGCGTTAAAGGCCGCATTCATGCTGACACGAGAAGAGGGCATTATTCCCGCTCTTGAATCGTCCCACGCGCTTGCTGTCTTGGAAAAGAGAAAGTTCGGAAAAGACGACGTCGTTGTGATCAATATTTCCGGAAGAGGCGACAAGGACCTGGATAACTATCTGAGCAGTTCTTTTGCTCAGGGAGCCCTGGAATAATTTTTTGGAGGTGGTCGAAAGGCCGCTGAAAATGAGAAAGCCTCGGAAATCAAACCGAGGCTTTTAGAATTTTGGCGGAGTGGACGGGACTCGAACCCGCGACCCCCGGCGTGACAGGCCGGTATTCTAACCAACTGAACTACCACTCCTTCTCGTCAAACGCTTACGCGTCATCGAAGTGAAACGAATTCTACATAGATTAAAAATTCGTGCAACTCGAAATCGGAAATTTTTGCGTTCTGTTACATCGAAAATTAGCAGTAGCCTGATTTTGCGGGAAAAAATATTTTCCGGCTCGATCGCAATTCGGTTTTTCTTAATTTTCTGCCCGGTGCAATGTACAGAGTTATTTTTTTCGAGCGGCATTTTTCCAAAAGTTAACCAAGATTCAAGGTTTTTGACGTGAACTTTTACTCAAAATTTCCCGCGGAAGGTAAAATTAGACCTTTGTTTTGTATTCCAATAAGAATCGCTCGCTAAGAGCTTGAGGATCATAATGTTCCAGTCTTTTAGAAACCAGAAACGTTGGCTGATGCTTATCGCCATGATTCTGATTATTCCTGCATTTGTCTTTATCGGTATTAATGGCTACAGCCGTTTGAATCCGGATGCAAATGCAATCGCCAAGGTTGACGGTAAAGGTATTCAGCCTGAAGAATTCGATTACCAGAAACGCGAATATATTGAGCGTATGCGCCAGCAGGAAGGAGGTGCCGTTGATCCGAGCATCTTCGAAACACAGGAAGCCAATGCCGCTATCCTTCAGAACCTTGCTACCAGACGCGCTCTCCAGGCACAGATGGCTCACCACTATATGAATGTGAGCGAAGCTGATGCTATCAACGTGATTAAGAACGCAGACGCTTTCAAGAAAGACGGACAGTTCTCTCCTGAGCTGTATGAAAACTATCTTGCCGCTCGCGGTAAGAGTGACCAGCAGTTCGTTTATGAACTGAGAAGAGACCTCGTTCAGGATATGCTGGTTAATTCTGTTGCTCAGACAACCTTTGTTCCTAAGAAGACGGTTGCTCTGTTAAACGACATTCTTCGCGAAACCCGCGTTGTTCGTACGATGAGCTTTGATCCGTCCGCCTACATGAAAGACGTCAAGGTTTCTGAAGAACAAATCAAGAAATACTACGACGAACACAAGGACGACTACCGCGCTCCTGAATCCCTGAACATTCAGTTCGTTGTGATGTCCCCTGAAACCGTCAAGATGACAGCTGAACCTTCTGAGCAGGAACTGAAAGATTTCTACGAACAGAACCGTAAGAAATATGAAGTCGAAGAATCCAGACGCGCAGCCCATATCCTGATCGCTCCGGATGCCAATGAGGCCGATAAAGCCAAGGCTGACCAGGATGCCAAAGCTAAGGCAGAAAAGATCCTTGCCGAAGTCAAAGCCGATCCTTCTAAGTTTGCTCAGTTAGCTAAAGAAAATTCTGCCGACCCCGGAACAGCTGAAAGCGGCGGCGATCTTGACTTCTTCACTCAGGGTCAGATGGTTCCTGAATTCGACAAAGCCGTTTTCGGAGCTAAGAAAGACGAAATCGTCGGACCGGTCAAAACCGAGTTCGGCTATCACATCATTCATGTGACCGACATCAATCCGGCTCACGTTCGTCCGTTCGAAGAAGTTCGCGGTGAAATCCTCAAGTTCTGGCAAGACCAGCACCGTCAGTCTATGTTTGCTGAAAATGCCGACGGCTTTACCAACATGGTCTACGAGCAGAGCGACAGCTTAGACCCGGCAGTTGAAAAATACGGTCTGACACTTCATACGCTTGACGGTCTGACTCAGTCCGGTCTTCCGAAGACATCTCCGGATGCTCAGTACATCACGAAGCGTGTCATTGAAGACCTGTTCTCTCCGGACTGCCTCCAGGAAAAGAGAAATACACAGGCCGTGGAAGTTGCTGCCAACACACTGGTTTCTGCCCGTATTGTTAAACACACTCCGGCTCACATTAAGTCCTTTGACGAAGTGAAGGGTGATATCAAGGACCAGCTTGAACTGGAACAGGCTTCTGCCTTGGCTAAGAAAGCCGGTGAAGCTAAGCTGGCAGAACTCAAGGCTAAGAAGGATCTGGAAGGTTTCGGTCACGAACTGACTGTTTCCCGTATCAATCCTCAGTCTCAGTCAATGCCTTTGATCCAGGCTGAGATGGCGGTTCCTGCTAAGAGTCTTCCTGCTTTCACAGGTACCACCGTTCCTGACGGTGCTTATGTGATCAGCTATGTTGAATCCAGCAAGATGCCTGCAGCTGACGACAGCCAAGTCGATGAAATTCGCGGAGAAGCCCTGACAGCTCAGTCCAGAGCCGATGAAGCTTCCTTCTATGAAGGCTTGAAAAAGCTCTACAAGATGGAAATCCTGAAGAAGGAATATGAATATCAGGCTCCGACCGTAATGAAATAGGGCAATGAGCCGTGTAAAAACACCGCTTTTATCCCCCAGCCGCAGTTACAATAAAATGTACTGCGGTTTTTTCTTTTTCAAAAACATGGAAATTTTTGACGTTCCCGGACTTACATTGAGGCATGAGCTAAAAGCCGGTGCCCTCGGCAGACTGATTGAGTTTTCCGGAATCTACGGGCATTCGGATTTCGATTATCCGATCGCGTTTGAAGGCTATGTGGCAACAACTTTCGCTGAGTACGTTATTGATCCGAAACCGAGAAATCGTCTTTGGATGGTGGAAGACGAGCAGGGACTTGTCGGCACCATCGGAGTAATGGATCGAGGAGACTCTGCGCAGCTCAGATGGTTTTCCGTCAGACCGGATTGGAGAGAAAACAATCTAGGAAACTTTTTGTTTGGAGCCGCAATGGAATACATCCAAGAAAACGATTTTCAAAAAGCGTGGTTATCGACGTTTTCTGAAAGCGAGATTGCCGTTGCGCTCTACAAACGGAGAGGCTTCCGGATAATGGTAGAGACCGATGTTGAGATTGGCGGGAAGAACTACCGTGAAATAGTCATGGAAAAGTCATTCCTGACCTAGATCGATAAAACCAAATCGTATCGCTAAATCTTTAGTTTGTTTTTGAGTACTTATTTCGGAGAGATTTTGCGCATTCCGCAACAGTGCGTGGATATATTAACTGACCGGAGGATCCGGTCATGGTTGATTTCATCACCTATTTGTGGGCGGCTTTTAGCCTAGTCATTCTTTGCTGGCTGATATACCTATTTGCGAGGAAAAGAATAGGAAAGATCACTTTTGTTTGCTTTTTAATCTTTGTGGTTGCCGGAGCCGCCGGTCTCACTGGCTGGCTGCAAGTTGTGTTTCAGGCGGCTGCTTAGATCCTAAAAATCCTGTAAGCCAAGCGGATTAAGCCTTTCGGACGGGGCTTTTTCGTAAACTTTTTGCCAACTTTCAGGCGGTATCGTTACAATGTATTTGTAGTTTTTGATACCGACAATTATTCTATGCAAAAGAAAATTTGGCACAAGGTTGCAGAAGAGATCTCGCTCCAAGTTTCTTTAGGTAAATGGCCAGTTGGCTCGATCATCCCCGGAGAAATTGAACTTGCCAAACAATTTAATGTGAGCAGGGATACCATGCGCAAAGCGCTGGCGTACCTTTCTCAGCAAGGATTGTTTGAGCGCAAAGCACACGTTGGAACCCGCGTAAAAGCTAGAACACGCACAGGTCGGTTCTTAAATGAATACAACGATATTCGAGGAATCGATCATTACGGCAATCTCTATCCTCGGCACATCCAAAACGTCGAACGTTTGGTTCTCAATGAAGAAACCGCGGATCGTTTGGGTTTAATCCCCAGTGAAGAAGTCATTCGATTCAAGAATATCCGCGTAGCATCAGAACGCCATCCGGAAGCGGTGGTCGTCACCTACGTTTATATCTATCCGAATGCCTTGGAAGTGCTGGATCTGATTAAAAAACGATCCGATGACCTCATTATTACTTTGGCAGAAGAAGTGACAGGGCAGGAATGCGTGGAAGTGAAGCAGGCGTTTTCAGCGACAACGATGCCCAAAGAAGTCTCGGATATTTTCCATGTTCCAGAGAACAGCCCGTCGCTTAGAATCATTCGAAACTATTACGACTCGAGAGGCCTCTCAATCGTCGCTTCGGAGTCTTTCCACATGGCTGAAAGATTTTCTTTCTCGGTTCGAAGCGTCAAACGTTCCTAAAAGAAAAGGAGGCCGGAGCCTCCTTCCGAATCCTATCTGTTATTCGAATTAGCCGACAACATTAAGAATCAATCTTTCCAAAACCTTGACACCGTTTCTCAGAGATTCGGGGTTCATGGTCATGCGCGGATCATGAAGGCCCGGTGTAACGCCAGTGCCGACGCCGATGTATGCAGCATGAAGTTCAGGCTTCTTCTGTTTGAAGTAGTGGAAGTCTTCTCCGCCGCCACCGCAGTCTTTAGCAACTTTGTCTTCACCGAGTACTTCGCCGATGGTCTTGCGAACCTGGTCGACTAAGTCTTCGTCGTAAACGGCTGCAGGAATCACGCCGCCCGGGAATGTGATTTCGCAGGTGACGTTGACGCAGGCGCAGGCATTGGTGATGGCTGTCTTGAGCTTTTCAAGCAACTCGTTCATGGTTTCATTGTCCTGGGCGCGGATATCAAGAATCATCTTGCCTTTGTCCGGGATAATGTTGGTGGCTGTAGAAGCGCAGTCAATGGAAGTGACTTTAGCAGACCAGGCCTTGTTCGGGTTGACCCAAATGGAGTTCACAGCATTAGTTGCGAGAACGGCTGCTTCAACAACGCTGGCGCCGAGGTGCGGACGGGAGCCGTGAGCGACTTTGCCCTTAAGTTCGACGATGCAGAATGTGCTGGAAGTATGACGAACAGCTGCGCAGACGGTGCCGTCAGGAATGTCCTGGATCGGACGAACGTGAGCACCGAAGGCGTAGTCAACGTCATCTAAGACGCCGTCATCATAAGACTTCAGAGCGCCGAAGAGGGTTTCTTCAGCTGGCTGGAAGAAGAGTTTTACGCGGCCTTTCTTGACGTGACCGATCAGCTTGGCAGCTGTCGCAAGAACCATAGCGGTATGAGAGTCATGGCCGCAGGCGTGAATGCAGGCGTCCTTTCCGTCGATGACAAAAGGAAGGGCGTCCATGTCGGCACGCAGCATGACTGTGGGTCCGGGTTCTGTACCGTCAATGTAGGCAACGACACCGGTTCCGCCGATGCCGCGGATCGGCTCAAGCCCCATTTCCTTCAATTTGGCCGCGACGTAGTCACTGGTCTTGTGTTCGTTGAAGCCGAGTTCCGGGATCTGGTGAAGATCGGTTCTCATGGCTACTACATCAAAATCTTTAGTGTCCATCTTATTTTCCTTGTTGAGGTTATCCTCGAAGATTTATAAATCAGAAGAAGCTTCCTTTTGAGAGACATCTTCCTTTCGGTTGGATCCCGCTGTCATGGCGAAGCGGAAGAAACGGCACTCGAGGGGGCCGTTGAAAAAAACGATTTTTTTAGACTCTTTGAGCCGCATCTGGCGAGGCAGTTCTCGGTCGCTTGTGAGCATCCAAACCGTCCAGCCCGCGAAATTGCGTTTAAGGTTATCGGCCACGTTCTTCATCATGGAAGCAACACTGGCAGATTTCGGATTGGATTGTTCACCGTACGGCGGGTTCGTCACGATTAAACCCGGCGTCTCGGTGGAGGGCTGAACTTCACGGGCGTCGCAAGCCGTGAAGCGAACTTTTCCTTCGTTGACCCACTGAGAAATACCGGCTAAGACGGCATTCTTCTGAGCGCGATCGACGATTAATGTCGAAATATCACTTCCGGCCAAATTAACCGGAACATCAAAATTCACTGCCATTCGGGCTTCTTTCTTGATGCGCTGCCAAGCTGTGGAATCAAATCCGCGGAAGCGCTCAAAACCGAAGCGGCGGTTAAGTCCGGGAGCCATATTGCAGGCAATTGTAGCTGCTTCAATGATGATGGTGCCAGAGCCGCAGAAAGGATCCTGCAGCGGTGTATCCGGTGTCCAGCCGGCAAGTCCGAGAAGGCCTGCGGCGAGGTTTTCTTTCAGAGGGGCTTCGCCTTTGGCTTCGCGCCAGCCCCGCTTAAAGAGAGATTCACCGGAAGTGTCTAAATAAATAATGCAGTTCTTGTCCGTTAAATGGACATAGATGCGGATGTCCGGATCGTGTTTTTCTACGTCCGGGCGCTGACCGTCGGTCTCGCGAAAATAGTCGCAGACGGCATCTTTGACGCGAAGCGCGGCAAAAGCGACGCTTTTAAGAGGAGAGCGGCGGGAAGAAAGTTCGATTTTGAAGGTATTTTCAGGTGTGAAATACTGTTCCCAGCGGAAGGATTTCGCTAATTTATAGATATCTTCTTCCGTACGATAAGGTCCTTCGGTCACCTTCAAGAGAATTCTCGAGGCGTAGCGAGTCCAAAGGTTGACCTGCATCATTTGGCTCATTTCTGCGCCGAACCAGCAGCCGCCTTTCTCTAAACGGAATTTTTCAATACCGAGCTTTGTGAGTTCCTCAGCGAAGAGCTCTTCTAATGAGAGAGGAACGACTGCATAAAAAGGTTTAAGCAAAGTATTCACAAGAATTCCTTCTTTATTTGAATTGAATTGTAGGCCTTTCGGCCTGCGGCCGTAAGATGGTTTACCACAAGGAAACTCTTACTTGCGAAGTTCGCCGTGGCCGAAAACAACATATTTTTGACTGGTTAAGCCTTCTAATCCCACGGGTCCGCGGGCATGAATTTTGTCCGTAGAAATTCCGATCTCGGCGCCTAAGCCGTATTCAAAACCGTCTGCGAAACGTGTCGAGGTGTTGAGCATGACGGATGAAGAATCCACTTCACGCAGGAATCTTTCGGAATGCTCAAGATTATTCGTAATGATGGCATCCGTGTGGTGAGAACCGTACGTGTTGATATGATCGATAGCTTCTTCCAGCGTATCGACGACTTTAATCGAAAGAACAGGAGCGTTGTATTCCTCAGACCAATCATCTTCGGTCGCGTCTTTCACCCGACCGAAATTTTCCAAAATGGCCTTAGAAGCAGGATCGCAGCGAAGTTCCACGCCTTTCTTGAAATAGACGGCGCCGATCTTGGGTAAGAACGTTCCGGCAATTTTACTGTTGACCAGCAAAGTTTCCATCGCATTGCAGGGAGAATAACGCTGAGTCTTGGCGTTGTCGCAGACGGAAACCGCCATATCGATATCAGCGCTCTCATCCACATAGGTGTGGCAGATGCCTTCGAGATGTTTAATCATCGGAACGGTTGCTTCCTGCATTAAGCGGGAAATCAGACCTTTGCCGCCGCGGGGAATTAAAACGTCGATGTATTCACGGGCAGTAATCAGCTCGCCCACCAGATCGCGGTCCGGATCTGTGATGATCTGAATTGCGTCGGAGTTAATACCGTTTTTCGAGAGAGCCTGCTGAACAAGGCCTGCTAAGAAAGCGTTGGTGTTTTTAGCGTCCGAGCCTCCGCGGAGCACAGCAGCGTTTCCGCTCTTGAGGCAAAGTGCAGCCGCATCGATGGTTACGTTCGGTCGAGACTCATAAATAATGGCGACTACACCCAGAGGCACGCGCATTTTGCCGACTTCAATACCGCTCGGCTGCGGACGAACATCAGTTATTTCACCGATCGGGTCTCTTAGAGAGGCTATCTGGCGAAGTCCGGCGGCCATTTGTGCCACCGTATCGACTGTGATTGTCAAACGATCGATAAACGCTTTAGAAAGACCGTTCTTTTCTGCTTCAACAATATCCAGGTTATTCGCTTTGAGCAGATCTTCCAGATTCTTGCCAAGCAAATCCGCCAAGGTCAGAAGAACATCGTTTTTCTGTTTGGAGGAGGCCTTAGCCATGATCAAAGAGGCTGCGCGTGCTTTTTTGCCGATGGCGGCGATTTTGTCATGGGCCGTTTGGCTGACGTTCGTAGAAACCATAGATTATTACTTCCTTTTTAGGGAGAGCATGAGGCAGACAGCCTTTAATTCCTGCCAGGCGTCTCCGTCACTGCTTTCGACAAAGAGTCCTTTACTCATTCGATCCACATCGCTCAAGCGATGAAGCATCAGTTCAAGGAGTTTGGGATTGGCTCGGCGCGCTGCTCGGTTGAGCGCACTGCGGTGAGCTTCAGAGAGTCCGAATGTTCTGGCGGCAAGTCCGCGATTAAGCAGGAGCAGATTGCGGACAACATCCGTCAGCATCCAGAGGAAAGAAGGAATTTGGACATTTTCCCCTTGCAGGGAATCTATAATTTTGGATACCTGTCCGGCGTCGCCTTCAAGCATCGCAAGAAACAGCGATTCCTGATCAAAACGGGAAACGTCGGAAACAGCGTCGAGCACATCGCTGACATCAATTTCCGGTTTATTGACGAGCAAGGCGAGCTTTTGAATTTCCTGCGATGTCGCTAAAAGATTTCCTTCGGTTCTTTCAGCGATGAGGTTGGCTGCATCAGGTGTGAGCGTTTGACCGTTTTTCTCTTTGGCGCGTTCCATAATCCAGCGCGGCAGAGCGTTACGGTCGATCGGATCCGTACGGATACAAACGGCCGCTTTCATGAGATGGTTAAACCAGTCTTTTTTTGTCGCGGTCCAGTCGTAATCAAAGAGCGAGACAACGACCATCTTGTCTTCGTCGGCATGCTCAATGATGGCTTCCACTGCCGCAGGACCGTTTTTACCGATCGTTGCCCTGGGGAAAACAACCTCAATCAGATTTTTTTCGCCGAAAAGGCTCTGATCGCCGAGTGCCTCGTAAAGAGGCGAGTAATCGGCGTTGCCTTCAAAAACAAAAGATTTACGTTCGGAATAACCTGCTTTAAAAGCAGCGGCTCGGATGGCGTCCTGAGCCTCGATGGCCAGCAGGGGTTCCGAGCCCAATAAAAACCAAAGCCGAGGAAGATTACCGTTTTCGTCGGGCCTTAATTTTTGCGCAAGAAGACTACTCCAGCTCATGCATACCTTTTCGGACAGCTTCTTCGGAAATGTGGGTCATACGGCTGACCATTTGATGGATACAAGACTGTTCCATTTCTTCGTAAAGAAGTCTTTCCTGATTGGCTCTGCCGTTTTCGTCACTTTCGTCGCGAATCAGTTCGCGAGTGGCGCTGACCGTTGTTGTGGGCAGAAGTTCGACGCCGTTCTGCAAAACGACTCGGAATGTATTCGTTAAGCGAAGACTGTAGATACGGGCTCTGCCGTCAGTGTTGTAAGCCAGGACATTGGAGCCGCGGGACTGTCCCAGCAGCTCAAAAATCGCTTCGGCTTCTTTGCGGTCATTGACAACCTTGACTTCTGTTTGGGCTTCAAGGTTGCGGCGGATGGTTGCCCGAACCGCAGAGTTCTCGCCAAGAGCAATATAGATTGTCTTGAAAGGAACGTTTTGCTTGCCGCGCAGATGCCATCCGCAGCCTGTCAGGCCGAGGGCCGAAAGACCGAGAATGAAACTGCGGCGAGTCAGTCCTTTGTAATTCATAAGCACAGAATAAAACTAAAAGAATGAAACCGCAGGCCCCTTGAGGACCTGCGGCATTAAGCCTTATCAGACCACAATGTTGACCAATTTCTTCGGCACAACAATGATCTTGCGGACAGGTTTTCCGTCAATGAATCGCTGTGCGTCGGGGTTGGCCAAAGCTGCGGCTTCGATTTCAGATTTCGGTGTTTCGGCCGGAACGTTGATTTCTCCACGCAGTTTGCCGTTAATCTGAATCACGTACTTCACTTCATCGGCAACCATAGCCTGAGCATCAATCTTCGGCCACGGTGCATCAACGATGGAAGTGCCGAAACGCTGATCGTAGCCCAGATCTTCGAAAAGCTGAGCCGTGATGTGCGGAGCGATCGGGTAGAGCGTGCGAAGCAGGATGGACATGCCTTCGTTGATCACGGCGCGTGTGCCTTCGGATGTGTTGTCCTTGAGGGTATCAAGGGAATTGAGCATCTTCATGGCAGCCGAGACAACGGTGTTGTACTGCATGCGGTCTAAGTCGAATTCGGCCTGTTTGAGCGCCGTGTAAATATCGCGGCGAACAGCCTTTTCTTCGTGATTCAGCTTGGAGGCATCCAGTTTGACATTTTCTTTAATGACATCCTGATGCGTGAATCCGAAGTTCCAGAGTCTTCTCATGAAGCGGAACGTACCTTCGGCTCCGGAATTGCTCCAGGCGGCGCTCTGGTCGGGAGGTCCTGCAAACATCACGAATGCGCGGGCGGTGTCGGCACCGAACTTGCCGATGATGGCAGACGGTTCCACAACGTTGTTCTTAGACTTGGACATCTTTTCGATACCGCCGGACTTGACGGGTAGACCGTCTTCCTTGGCAGTGATCTTTTCGATTCTGCCTTTGGCGTCGTAAACAATATCGAGTTCGCTCGGGTAGAACCAGCGTTTTCTTCCGTCCGGAAGTTCACGATAGAAGCATTCTGCGGTAAGCATGCCCTGGGTGAAGAGGCGCTTGAAGGGTTCGTCAAATTTGACGAGGCCCAGGTCACGCATGACTTTGGTCCAGAAGCGGGCATAGAGCAGGTGAAGCACAGCGTGTTCGATACCGCCAATGTACTGGTCCATTGCCATCCAGTAGTCATTGCGTTCGTCGACCATGGAAGTTTCGCAGTCTGGCGAGCAATAACGCATGTAATACCAGCTGGAATCGACGAAGGTGTCCATTGTGTCGGTTTCGCGCTTGGCGTCTCTGCCGCACTTCGGGCACTTGCAGTTAAGGAAGGCTTCGTCCTGATTCAAGGGGTTGCCGGAGCCGTCCGGGATTAAGTCTTCCGGCAGGATGACGGGAAGATCTTTTTCAGGGACAGGAACCGGACCGCAGTGCGGGCAGTTGATCATCGGGATCGGAGTGCCCCAGTAACGCTGGCGGGAAATACTCCAGTCGCGCAGACGATACTGAACCTGAAGTTTGCCTAAACCGAGGGCTTCAAGATCTTTCGCAACGGCGTCGCGAGCCTGTTCGAAATCCATTCCGTCATATTTGCCGGAATTGACGCAGAAGGTGCCTTCTTTTTCGCCGTACCATTCATGCCAAACTTTGTCATCGAAGACTTCGCCTTTCTTGCCGATGACTTGTTTGATGGGCAGACCGTATTTAAGCGCGAAAGCAAAATCGCGTTCGTCATGAGCCGGAACGCCCATCACAGCGCCTTCGCCGTAGGTCATTAAGACATAGTTGCCGATCCAAACCGGAACGTCGGCGCCGGTAAGCGGATGCTTGACGCAGAAACCTGTCGGAACGCCTTTCTTCTCCATCGTGGCCATATCAGCTTCGGAAACTGAGCCCTTGCGGCATTCGTCGATGAAGGCCTGAAGTTCGGGTTTGTCCTTTGCCAAGCGAAGAGCAAGCGGGTGCTCGGCAGCGATGGCAGCGAACGTGACGCCCATGATCGTGTCGGGGCGAGTCGTGTAAACACGAAGTTCTTTCTTTTTACCGTCGAGTTCGTACGGGAAGGCGAGGTTGACACCGTAGGACTTGCCGATCCAGTGTTCCTGCATACGGCGGACCTGTTCGGGCCAGCCCTGAAGCTGGTCGAGGTCTTTCAAGAGTTCTTCGGCGTAATGAGTAATTCCGAGGTAATAGCCGGGAATCTCACGCTTTTCAACAATAGCGCCGCTTCGCCAGCCGCGTCCTTCGATCACCTGTTCGTTTGCCAGCACGGTGTGGTCGACCGGGTCCCAGTTTACTGTCTGGGTCTTGCGGTAGGCAACGCCTTTTTCAAGCATTTTCAGGAACATCCACTGATTCCAGCGGTAGTAGTCCGGTTTGCAGGTCGTAACTTCGCGAGACCAGTCAAAGGCCAGGCCGAGCGGCTCCATCTGAGCTTTCATGTCGGCGATGTTGTCGTACGTCCATTTAGCCGGAGCGACTTTCTTGGCAATGGCGGCGTTTTCAGCCGGCAGGCCGAAAGAGTCCCAGCCCATCGGGGTCATGACGTTCATGCCGCGCATACGCAGGTAGCGGTAAAGGACGTCGTTTAAGGTGTAGTTACGAACGTGGCCCATATGCAGTTTTCCGCTTGGGTACGGAAGCATCGGGCAAACATAGAATTTCGGTTTTTCGTTACCGTTGGCGTCGAGTGCGTGTTCGACGGCGCGGTAGATATCTTTAGCACGCCAGTGGGCCTGCTGGACGGATTCAACTTCCGCCGGATCGTATGTTTCTCTCATGAGAGTTCTTTAGTTAAAGAAGCTGGAAAATGTGTCAATTATAGGTGATGGAGCCGAAAGTTTCGGCTTTGCGGCAAGTAAAGCCGCGGCGGGCGCCTCTATATATTAGAGAGAGGAAATCTAGAACAAATTTTTAAGTCGTAAGCGTTCGTCACTGCGTCTGCAACGTGCAGATGCGTTTGCTAGACTTCTCACTCCTTTGGATGAGAAGAAAAGAATGCAATCCATTACTGAATCGCTTAATAAGCAACAAGCCCAGGCAGTGACTGCCGAACCTAAGTCCGCACTGATTCTTGCAGGCGCCGGTTCGGGGAAGACGCGTGTCTTAACAAGCCGCATTGCCTACCTGCTTCAACAGAATATGGCTCATCCGAGCGAGATTCTTGCGGTTACCTTTACCAATAAGGCCGCTAAAGAAATGCTGGCTCGCCTGCAGAACATGATTCCGATCAACCCGCGTGCTATGTGGGTCGGCACCTTCCATGGCTTATGCAATCGCTTACTGCGTCTGCATCATCAGGAAGCCGGCCTTCCCGCGACGTTTGCTATTTTGGATATGAGCGACCAGCTCGGCGTGATCAAACGCGTGATGAAGGCAAACGGCATTGATACGGAAGAGTTCAAGCCTCGTGAAGTGCAAAACTTCATCAATCGCTGCAAAGAAGAAGGCAAGCGCGCCTCTGAGGTCTATTCAAAGTTCTCTAAAGACAAGGCATATATCCAGATTTATGCCATGTACGAAGCCGTGCTTCAGAGAGAAGGTGCCTGCGACTTTGCTGAACTGCTCTTAAGAGCTTATGAGCTTTTGAGCCGCAACGAAATGATTCGTCATCATTATCAGGAACGTTTTCGTTTTATCTTGGTTGACGAGTTTCAGGACACCAATGTCCTTCAGTATGAATGGCTGAAGCTTTTGGCAGGTCTGGGAGAAAAGAATCCTCCGAATGCAGTTTTTGCTGTCGGCGACGATGACCAGTCGATTTATGCTTTCCGCGGCGCCAACGTCGGCAACATGATGTCCTTTGTCCAAGAGTTCAGAATCGGAGAACCGATTCGACTTGAACAGAATTACCGTTCTCAAGGCAACATTCTGGATGCTGCCAACGCTTTGATTTCCAACAACTCCGAGCGTATGGGCAAGAACTTGTGGACTGATGCAGGCAAGGGCGAAAAAATCCGAGCTAACCGTTCGGATAACGACTTTGATGAAGCCCGCTTTGTTTGCTCTACGATTCAAGAATACATCGACAAGGGCGTCTCTCCCAAAGATATTGCAATTCTTTATCGCTCTAACGCTCAGTCACGTTTGTTTGAAACTGAACTGACCAGACGCGGCATACCGTTCATGGTTTACGGCGGTCTCCGATTCTTCGATCGTGCTGAAATTAAGAACGCCATGGCCTACATGCGCTTGGCAGAGAACCCTTCAGACGATTCTGCATTCTTGAGAGTCGTGAACGTTCCGGCCCGCGGAATCGGCGCGAAGTCCATTGAAAATCTTGTGGATTTTGCGACGACAAACGGAATTTCATTGTTTGAATCCATGCAGTACATCCGCGGAGCAGCAGCCAATAAATTTGCTGCTTTCAAGGAGATTATCGATACCCTGCGCGTTGCCAAGGATGAGATGCCGCTTCCTGCCTTCGTTGACTTCACGGTTGAGAAGAGCGGATTGAAGAACATGTACGAAATGGATCCGAACGGCAGCGAGCGTATTGAAAACTTACAGGAATTAACTTCTGCGGCTCAGGGCTTCATTAAAGAAGAAGCGATCGATACGGAAAATTCCGACGGCACTGCGGTTGAGAATCTTCCTGCTTTAGCAGGATTCGTTTCGCACGCTAGTTTGGAAGCCGGAGAAAACCAGGCGCAGGTCGGTCAAGATGCTGTTCAGCTGATGACCGTTCACGCATCCAAAGGTCTGGAGTTCGACATTGTCTTCATTACCGGTTTGGAAGAGGACATGTTCCCGCACTTCCGAAGCAAAAATGATAAGAAAGCTCTTCAGGAAGAACGCCGCTTAATGTACGTGGCAATCACTCGTGCAAGAAAAGAACTTTATCTGACGCTTGCCGAAGAACGCATGCTCCAGGGCAGAACTTTCTCAAGCTATCCGAGTTCCTTCCTCACAGAAATTCCGGCAGAGACACTCAAGTGGCTGAGCAGAAATCCGTTTGAGTCACGTTACGAAGTCGAGGATGAGGACTCTTGGGGAAGCAGATCCGGCTCGAGTAAAAATTATTCAAGTTCATATCGCAATTCTTCTTTCGGTGGTTCTACAAAACCGTCCGGCCATAGATTCGCTTCAAATGTTCCAGAATGGGCGAGGGGAATTATTGAAATGAAGAAAGAAAAATTGCAGACTCAGAAAATACGAGCTAAGCAGAATTCTGATTCTCCCTTTAAAGCAGGCATTAATATTAATCATGAAAAATTTGGTCCCGGTGTCATCCTTGATACTCAGGGGGCAGGGGATGACTTGGTCTTGATCGTAAAATTCAAGACCGGAGGAATTAAGAATCTTTTAGCGAGAATTGCAGGAAAGAAAATTACAATCCTTTAACTTAATATAAAGTTATTAGTTAGGTTCTGCCTTTAAAGCAGATCCTTATTTTTTACCTAAAATTCTCAATGTTCAGCTAGTTTGACAGACTATTGAATTTTATCTAGGCGTGTTAGATAAAATGAATTATTACTTACAAAAGTGTATATCTAGTATGTTCAAAGATTATTTATCTAGATATATAAATCTAGTTTAAGCCTATAGATATACGATCTTGAATTTTTCTCACTTAAAGAGATGATTCAACTTCTATGTATTGTAATTAACTGTCTGAATTTACGTTAAATATTATAGATATAATAGTTAAAGTACAAATCTAAACCATGTAAAAATCAGCTTTAAAAATCATTAAAAATAAATTGTTATTAAGTTCTAGTAAACAATATATAAGAGTTCTATTCAGAAAAAATATTTTCATATAGATTGCATAGATATACTATTTATATCTTTGAATCTTAGGTTTGAAAATGAGGAAAGTAACTTATCGTTTTATTTATGGTAATAACTAAATTCTAAATTTTTCTTCCTATCAATTACTATTGATATCTAAGCTGCATGTATTCTTAACAACATCTTATCATCCTTTGTGAATGATATTTATTTCTGATAATTGTGTTTGGAGCTATTCATAAAGACTATAATTTATTTACCTTTTGAATGATTTTTGGATATAATAGATGCTATTAACGATACTCAAGAGCAAGATTCATCGTGCAAAAGTAACTCAGGCAGATTTAAACTATGTTGGCTCTATCACGATTGATGAAGATCTTTTAAGGCAGTCCGGTATTAATGAATATGAGCAAGTTGATGTCGTTGACATTAATAACGGAAATAGATTAACCACTTATGCCATTGCCGGAAAACCCGGAAGCGGTATTATTTGTTTAAACGGAGCTGCTGCTCGTTTAGTCTCTGAGGGCGATTTGGTCATTATCATGAGCTACGCTCAAATGACCCGAGATGAATTGAAAGAACATAAACCGACAGTGGTTTTTGTCGATCCGGAATCGAACGAGGTGACCTCCGTGGAGCATCAGGAAGTCCACGGAGAGATTCGGTGAAAACTTCGAATTGAATTAATCGCCGGTAACGGAGAATTTCGGAAGCCCGTCTTCTCTTGTGGGAAGGGGCTCTCGTTTTGTTCGTCCCGGCGTTCCTTTTTGATACAAAGGAACAAACGGATCGATAGAGGCAGGAAGAGGCGAGAAGCTATAGTTTTCGCTTTCAAGCAGTTCTATTAATCTCGTGTGGTAGAACACACGATCCCTTCCGTCTTCAACTCTTTCCAGGATTCCTGCACGAGCTAAGTCATTCAGAATGTGACTGGCAACTTGTCGTCTTGTCGTGAAGATACTGGAGAATTCTCCTGTACGGCATGCAGGATGCTTGAAAATCACAGGCAGGAATGCGGCATGGGATGCCAGCCCGATCATCTTCAGGTAAGCCTCTGTCTGAGCGTATAAGCGCTGCAGAGAGGCGAGCAGTTCACCGGAAAGCAAAATCGCTTTCGATAATGTCTTCAGCATGTATTGAAGGTACGGGGACCATTGACGGGTTCTCAAACCGTATAAACGTTCTTCAATGCCGAAGTGCGCATTGGTCATCAAAGCGCGTCCGAGCATCAAGCATGGCGCAGGAGAGTTGATGTTCTGGCCCATCAAGGAGAGCTGCAGAAGAATTTGCGTCACTCTTCCGTTATGGCGGTTCAAAGGAGAAATCGCCATAAAGTACAAATTCGTCAAAAGAGCGTGAACTAAAGGATCCAGATCCCTGAGTTCTTTTGAATATTTCTCCCATCTAGCCAATTCAACCTGCACAGCCTTACTGTCTGGAAAGGTGTCAGGCTGAAGAAGAATTTGCTCTTCATCGGTCTGTGGATTCTCTCTCCAGTTAATTCCGTCCTGGGGGAAGCTGTTTACTACATTCACAACGGTTTGAACCGTTATAGGGCCGTTGGCAGCCTCATTTGCAGAGTTGAAAAGCGCATTGATGTAATTATCAATAAGGAGAATGTCGGGATTTTCTAAGTCTTTGAGGATCAAAGATAAGAAATAAGACTTCAGAGAGACTTTTAAACCCTGTCGTTCAAGTTCATTTTTAGCTTCGACTGAAGCCATTAAGGGCGCAAAAGTCTCTGCCATTGCGTCTTTGGCAAAGGCGTAACGGAAACCGGAAAGTTCTCGGATAACTTTCAAACAAGACTTTAAGACGGCTAAATCTTCGAGTCCTTCGGAATTGGCTGGGGGAGGCAGGCTGATAGTACCTTGAGCGGCAGCACGCCTTATCTCTTGGAAATGCATTTCGGTCGATCAGTCCTTTTTGTTCTTGTCAGGGTTAACAACGATAATATTTTCGCTATTCTAACGAAGAGAAAACACAGCGTCCATATGATTAGAGGACTAAAAATTGCCTGAAAGCCTTAAGTTCTTGGTCTTATGAGGAATAATTAGCATGACTTCCGGGAGCTGATAATCTTTCCGTCATCCTCTTAACTTGTACTCGTTAATCCTGAGGCTAATTTTTTTGAAATCGACTCTTGTTCGAGAGAACAACTGCGGCTTGTTAATCCTTAAAAATTTGGTTGCAATTCTTAAGGATTTTCTAACTGCTTGATTAAATTTGAAGTGTCATGAAAGTGACATAATTAGAAAAGATTTCTGCATCAAGCTTGTCGTATTTTCAAATTTGAAGTGTTTATGATTTGCACGTGATTTAGGAGATCATTGTGAACAGAATCGGAGCCAAGCATCGTTGCCCCAAGTTTACGCCCCATCAGACATCTGTCTCTTTGAGCTGCAGCCGCAGACGCTGCCTCTTTATGTTGGGCTTTCAGCGTTATCAGACACGCGGAAAATTGGATTTAAAAGATCATCCGGAATTGAATGATCTTTTCCACCAGACAGCGCATTAATTCGCTGTTTGAAAACTTCGGAACGAACACCGCAGACAAGCTCTGCGGTTCTTGTGCAGGCGCTGTTTCAGCGCCTTTTTGCTTTTTCGGCTGCGGAAATTCTTATTCTGTCTTGTCCTAGAAAAAGTTGACTCTTAAGGAGTCAAATAATGCAGTATGGAACACAAATAGGTTCGCTACTTACACGGGCCGAAACACAAAGGCTTGTCGTCGATTTGTACAAAC
>LARN01000145.1 GCA_000980495.1 Acinetobacter sp. N54.MGS-139
GGGCGAAGTCGTTTTTAATACGGCAATGACGGGCTATCAAGAGATCCTCACGGATCCTTCCTATACAGGACAAATCGTTACTCTTACCTATCCTCACATTGGCAATGTCGGCGTAAACCAAGACGATGTGGAATCTTCAGATGTTCACGTGGCAGGCCTCGTCATCCGCAGCGAGTCTCCCGTGGTCTCCAATTGGCGAGGCCAGCGAAGCCTGACGGAATATCTCAAACAAAACGGCATCGTCGCACTGGCCGAAGTGGACACTCGACGACTGACACGCATTCTGCGTACGACAGGCGCCCAGACGGGCTGCATTGTTGCTGCCGCTGAAGGCAAACTCACTGATCATGAAATCGCTGTTGCGGCTAAAACTGCTGCAGAAGCACCTCGAATGGTCGGCCAGGAACTGGCTTCTAAAGTCAGCACGACATATCGCTACGAATGGGGCGAAGGTACTTGGCTTATGGACAATGGCCTCGGCCGTCCCGGTTCGTTCCAGCCTGAAGACTATCCCTACAGCGTGGTCGCTTGGGACTTCGGCGTAAAAGAAAACATCCTTCGCTTAATGGCCGATCGAGGTATCCACGTTCATGTTGTTCCGGCGCGTACAACGTTTGAAGAAGCCATGGCGCTTCATCCGGACGGTATCTTCCTTTCCAACGGTCCCGGAGACCCGGAACCCTGCGACTTCGCGATTGAAGTAGCCAAGAAAGCCATCGATGCCAAGATTCCTCTCTTCGGCATCTGCTTGGGCCATCAGATCCTTGGTTTGGCTGTCGGCGGAAAGACCCTCAAGATGAAGTTCGGTCATCACGGCGCTAACCACCCGGTGGTGGATTTGGCAACGAAGCGTGTTTACATCACAAGTCAGAACCATGGCTTTATGGTTGATGAAGCAAGCCTGCCGGAGAATGTTCAAGTCACGCACAAGTCGCTGTTTGACGGTTCTCTTCAGGGCTTCGAACTGAAAGATGCTCCGGTCTTCTGCTTCCAGGGACACCCGGAAGCCAGCCCCGGTCCGCACGACATTCAGCCGCTGTTTGATCGTTTCATTGCCAATATTCAGAAGTACAAAGAGTCTTTATGACAGATAAAGTTCAGACAGTCAGAGCAGCGCTCCAAGAAGCCCGCAGCGGTTTAGACAACCTGCT
>LARN01000033.1 GCA_000980495.1 Acinetobacter sp. N54.MGS-139
CGAGGATCTCTTGAAGAAAACAATAATCAGCTTCAAGGGGTACCGCGATGCTCTGCAGAAAGTGGAACAAATCGAAGGGGTTAGATATAAAAAGAAACGCCTCAAACATGGGACAACTTTAGATGTTATCGATTGCCGTTCAGTTCGAGGAGCTGAGTATTACAAGGACCGCTTCAATCACTGATGAAAAATTAGGAGTAGTGATGACAATGAAAATTGATGCGGCAGAGGTCGCAAAAGTATTTAGTGATTTGAAACTCCCGGCAGCATTTAAGGCATACGAACAGCAGCTTGGAGATCCCTGTGCAATGAAATTGGACTTCGGAGATCGTGTTGCCTTGATACTTAGAGCAGAACTGGCCAGCAGAACGCAAAAAAGAATCCAGCGGCGCATTAAAGAAAGTGGAATCTGCGACAGCATGGTTGGTCTCGACAACACTATCTTTACTCCGGACAGAGGTATGGACGAAACCTGCGTGCGGGAGCTGGCCAGATGCGAATGGCTCGCTGCAGAGGAACCTTCATGGATATTAATCACAGGCAAGTCGGGAACCGGCAAAACTTGGATTATGAAAAGTCTTATTAAGGCCGCAGCGGAACGTCAATACAGGTGCCGTTATGTAAAAACTCGGGATTTAATGGAGGACATAGCAATTGCCGTCGACGAGAAGCGGTTCAGCCGATTAGCAGATCAGCTGGACCGCTATGACCTTATCGGGCTTGACGACTTCAATCTTTTAAAGGCGAAAGATGAGGTAAGAGAGGCAATGTTAGAGCTGTTTGACCGACGCTGGAATAAACGAGGTCTAATCATCTCCAGTCAGTACCCGTTTGATCAATGGTACGAGTATATCGGAGGAAGAGGAGATCAGAGGGATGCCATGATGGATCGCATTGCAAACGGCAGTCATCGATTAGAACTTAAAGGGCCTTCAATGCGTGAAAAACGTGAAAAGGTTATGAAGTAAAAAAAAAATGTCTCCCCGGCCTAAATCACCCTCGGCCTCCGGCCTCGGTTGATTTAGGCCGGGGAGACAAAGTCAAAAAGAAAGAAACCTGAAGCCAAAATCTAAGAACTTAAGAAACGTTCACGGAAATTTGCGAAAAGCCAGCGGAAATAGTGAGAAAAATCCATAATTCGCACCAACCGAGTTATGCAGGCATATGAACGGACATATGCGGAGAACCTGCATATAAATTTAGATGGTTAACGGCGCAATTATATAGTGAGTGGCGGTAATTAAAGGAGGGACTGATGGAATTTAACCCCTGATTACACTTTTGGGATGGTATCGGCGAGGTTTTGGAATACAAAAAGCAGACATGAAAAAAGCAGCTCCACAGCTGCCTTTGACATCACCAATTCAAAAATAGAATTGGTAGCGGAGACAGGATTTGAACCTGTGACCTTCGGGTTATGAGCCCGACGAGCTACCAGACTGCTCCACCCCGCAATTATTGTGTGTTTGACGTTACCGTCGTTTTACGTTTTGGTATGCCTTCCCAAAACAACCAATCCCGATTAAAAGGAATTGGTAGCGGAGACAGGATTTGAACCTGTGACCTTCGGGTTATGAGCCCGACGAGCTACCAGACTGCTCCACCCCGCAATCAATGTGAAACATCTCGTGTAACGAGGAATGTAACTATATCACTCTTGTTCAAGTCATGCAAATTCCCGATGGCAGTAAAAACCTATTTTGAGATTCAAAACATGAATCAGGTAGCCAAGGAAACTTGTAAATAAATTATAACTAATTGAATTTATTGAAATATGAAAATATCACGTTACGAAAAATAATTTTGTATTTCGAAAAGTTAAAAGCAATATTTTTTGGCGCTAAATTATTTATCACGTTGATCGGTGATCCCGAAAAACGGTTAAACGCAGCTAAAAGCTGCAATCCACGATTCGAATCGCTTTTACCCAAAGACGTTCGAACGTCTATAAGAAATTTTGTCTTAACACTAGAAAATTAAAATGGCGTTCCTTGCATCTGTTAGTCAATTCCTTGGCAAAACATTTGCCCTGTGGGTTCTTGTTTTTGCCGGTCTTGCATATATCTCTCCGGATTCTTTTAAGTTTTTTGCTCCTTATATTTCGCCGCTGCTCGGCATCATTATGTTCGGCATCGGCTTGACACTTAAGGCCAGCGATTTCTCCGAAGTCTTCCGCCGTCCGATGGCAGTTGCCATCGGTACCTTGGGTCAGTTCACAATCATGCCGATTTTGGCTTGGCTGCTTTGCTTGGTCTTTAATCTTCCGCCCGACATTGCCGTCGGCGTCATTCTTGTCGGCTGCTGCCCCGGCGGCACAGCCTCCAATGTGATGACCTATCTTGCCCGCGGTGACGTTCCCCTTTCCGTGACTGTCTCCTCTCTGAGCACCATTCTGGCTCCGATCGTGACTCCGGCATTGATTTATCTCTTTGCACATTCCTGGATTAACGTGAATCCGGTTGCAATGTTCTGGTCCATCATCCAGATCGTGATCCTCCCGATTATTCTCGGTTTGATCGTCAAAGCCATCTTTAAGTCCAAGATTGACGCAGCCGTGACTGCCCTTCCGGCTATATCCGTCATCGCGATCATCATGATTGTGAGTGCTGTCGTTGCCGTCTCTCAGAAGAAGATTGCTGAAATCGGTCTCCTCGTCTTCGCAGTGGTCGTGCTTCACAACGGTTTAGGCCTTCTGCTCGGTTTCTTCTTAGGCAAGATCACCGGTATGGATGTGGCTAAGTGCAAAGCCTTGAGCCTTGAAATCGGTATGCAGAATTCCGGTTTGGGTGTCGCTCTTGCAACGGCACACTTCAACCCGATCGCCGCGGTTCCGAGCGCCATCTTCTCGGTTTGGCACAACATTTCCGGCCCGATCGCCGCAGCTATTTATCGCCGCATGCAGGATAAAGGTTCAGCCGACCAAAATGATCCGACTTGATCCCGCTTTTCTGTAATCTCTCTAAAATCACAGCGGACGGCCTCAAAAACCGTCCGTTTTGCCTTTTATTGAACGATTAATAATATGTATTACATACCTACCACTTATCTAACGGTCAGAGATGACGAGGGTCCGATTGTTTTCCAGCGTGAAGACTTGATGCGCTACAGCGGCAACCGCGGTTTGATTGCCAGCGGCGTCACTTTCCGCCTCCTTGGCGCTGCATTTGAGGATCTTTGTCCGAACGAGATCCCGCACCGCGAATATTTCCGCTTCCGCACTTCTTTCCCCGGCGATGAAGTCCGTGACGGCATCGAATTAGTGACACGGGCTGTATTAAAAGGCAGGTACTTTGTTGATACTTCAATTGCGCCCGATTTTGCGCCTCAGACGCCCGCCAACGGAGCAATGTACTTTGAAGTTGCCTACTTAGACAGAGCTTTTGCTTACAGCTTCGACCACAATATCTTCACTAAGGAGTGGGCCGATGAAGTGATCAAGCACCAGGAAGGCAGTCTTTCGGAAGAAGAACATGCGCGTTATCTGGAGTACAAATATGAAGTGCTCGGGAAGCTGCTCACTCGAATGAACGTCTTTAATTACAGAGAGCCGATTCCGGTTACTCGATTAAACCGCTAATGCTTCTTCGGGCAAGCTCTGTTTGCCCGCTTCTCCTTCATACTCGGAGATCGGTATGAGTAAAAAGCCAATTCTTTTCTGCACACAATGCGGCGCCCCAGTCGAAAGGAAGATTCCCGAGGGCGACGATCACGAACGCTATGTTTGTACTGCCTGCGGAGAAATTTTCTACGAAAATCCCCTCAACATTGTCGGGACTGTTCCTGTATGGGAAGACAAAGTGCTTCTTTGCCGCCGAGCGATTGAACCGAGAAAAGGTTATTGGACACTACCTGCCGGCCATCAGGAAATGAAGGAAACCACGAGAGACGGAGCAGCTCGAGAGACCAGAGAAGAAGCCGGTATCGACTTCAGAATTGCCGACGAACCCTATGTCTATTTAGATTTAGCGCACGCCAGCCAATCCCATGTGATTTTTCTTGCGGCTATGGAAAGCCCTGAGGCAAACCCCGGACCTGAATCCTTTGAAGCCAGACTCTTCAGTGAAGATGAAATACCTTGGGACAAGATTGCTTTTAACTCGGTCGATAAAATCCTCAGGCTCTATTTTGACGATGCCAAAACCGGAAACTTTCCTTTCCACTACATCGAGCGACACAAACAAGGAAAAATACCTTAATTACCACTGAAAGCATATTTTTCTTCTAATTACTTGCAAGACGGCCTTGGTTTTCCATATCAAGGCCGTTTTCGTTTGATTTTCGCTGCCTTCTGAGTCCGATCACCGCATTGATTCGGTATACTTTTCCGTTGATATTGAATTTGCCTTCCGGCAGCTCAATGGCGTTCAAACCGTCCTTATCGGCGGATAATATCGGGATGACCTTATTAAAGTCCTAAGCGAAAAAAGAAAATGAATTCAATTTACAAACTTGCCAAGTCAGTTTTGTTCCGTTTTACCCCTGAACAAGCTCACCACATTATTCTTTCGAACCTTGACTGGGCTACTCAGCTCGGCGCTCAGAAACTTGTCACTCGATCCTTCCCGGAAAATCCTATTGAAATCATGGGTCTGCGCTTCCCGAACTGCGTCGGCTTAGCTGCAGGCATGGATAAGGACGGCGAGCATGTCACAGCCTTCGGCGCTTTGGGTTTCGGTTCCGTTGAAATCGGTACCGTAACACCTAAAGGACAGCCCGGCAATCCCAAACCCCGCCTCTTCCGCCTGATCCCTGATGAAGCCATCATCAACCGCATGGGCTTCAACAACGTCGGCGCGATTCAGGTTGCTAAGAATCTTCAGAGCGCCAGAGCGTTCCGAAATCGCGGCGGCATCTTAGGCATCAATATCGGCAAGAACAAAGTTACGCCTAACAGCGAAGCTTTATCGGATTACAAGAAATGTATGGATCGTCTCTACACCTCCGGTGATTACATCGCGATCAACATTTCTTCTCCGAACACACCTAACCTTCGTGACCTGCAGGCTGATGCAGAACTCGACAAGCTGCTTCTCGGTATCGCCGAACATCGTCAGCGTTTAGCCGATGAAAACGACGGCAAAGTCGTTCCTATTGCCGTCAAGATTGCACCAGACCTGTCAGACGACGGCGTCAAACACGCGCTGGACATCATCGTTAAACACGGCATGAACGGCGTGATTTGCACGAACACAACCATTTCCAGAGAACCGGTTGAACACAACCCGCTCGCCAAAGAAACAGGCGGCTTGTCCGGCAAACCTCTGATGGCTCGTTCTACGGAAGTCACCCGTATTGCCTCTGAGCATCTCCAGGGTGCGCTGCCGATCATTGCTTCCGGCGGCATCATGAGTGCTCAGGACGCCGTCGAGAAAATGGAAGCCGGTGCTTCTATCGTTCAGCTCTACACAGGTTTCATTTACAAAGGTCCGGAACTGATCGCGGATTGTTCCGAAGCCATCGCTCAGTGGCGTGACCAGAAAGGCAGATAAGTTTTATGAAGTGTTTTATCGGACTTCCCGCTGCGCCTAGCGTCATTAATAAACTAGTGGACGCTCAGGATAGAGCTTTAAGTTTCGATGCGGGCGCGCGGCCTGTGCCGAAAGAAAATTTTCATTTAACTTTAGCTTTTATCGGGGAAATTGAACCCGATAAGGCTCGGTTAATCGCTCAGCTTCTGCCGCTGACAACGGACTTTTCCGGCAAAAGCTGGTTGATCGACAACAGCGGCCTTTTCATTCGTCCTCAAGTGGCTTGGGTCGGCGGCAGCGCCTGTCCCGAAATCGAACACTTGGCTAGGGAATCTCGTGAGATTTTGGATCGTCTCCATATCTCTTACGACAAAGGCCGTTTTAAACCGCATATCACCATTCTTCGGAAATCGCATTTGGCGGAACCGGTCATTCAGCATCCTTTTGAATGGCCGATTTTGCGTCCGAGAATCTTTGAATCTCGATTAAACGCCGACGGTCGTCGGGAGTACGTACCCCTATAACTTAGAGAGATTGACTATGAACGGAGTAGACATCGTCACTCGCCCGGGATTTTGGAATATTCCCGTCTGGGCCATTATCGGCATCTATGTTCTCGGCATTGCGGCTGCAATCTGCTGCGCGATCGGCATCCGCAAGTCCTACCTCCTTTGGCGTGCCGGCAAGCCCTACGCCATGGACAAGGAAACCAAACGCCGCTGGGGGTTCTTCGTTAAGGAAGGTCTGGAGCAAAAACGAATCATCCGCAAGCCCTTAGGAAGCTGGCTTCACTTCTGGATCTTCTGGGGCTTTGTTTTCCTCTTCTTCGGCACTTGTCTTGCGGTTTTGGACTGGGACATCGGCAAGCTTATGTTCGGCAAACAGTTCTTGGCCGGAAATGTTTATTACTTCTATAAGTTCATTCTCGATATTGCCGGTGTCGTCTGCTTGATCGGCTTAGGCATGGCCTTTTACCGCCGCTTTATCAAGCAGGGCAAACAGTATGAGAAATCGGTCCGCTTCTTGTGGATCTTAGGCTCTCTTACCGTCATTATTCTTACCGGTTATATCGTTGAGGCACTCCGTTTAGCTGCCGAGAATCCTCCCTATGCCTCTTGGTCTCCTGTCGGAAACTTCCTTGCCAAAGTTTTCTACTCCGGCATGACCAAGGAGCAGCTGGAAGCTCAGCACCTCTATATTTGGATCTTCCACGGCATTATTTCCTTAATGTTCGTCGCCGCCATTCCGATGACGTACTTCGCCCATATGTATAAGAGCCCGACGAGCATCTACTGGCAGCGGACTAAGCCGCGCGGCCTCGTGGAAAAAATCGACAACATCGAAGAACAGGAAAGCTTCGGTATCTCCAGGTTCGGTCAATTCAACTGGCACGACCGTCTGAACTTTGATGCCTGTGTTGAATGCGGCCGATGCACGGCTGTCTGCCCGGTCAACCGTGCCGGCGGTCCTTTGGATCCGCGAGAGATCATTCTTTCTCTGAAGAAACGAATGATGGAAGGCTACACCAAGACCGAAGAAGTCTTGGTCCCGGATGTCGTTTCCAAAGAATCGCTCCTGGCTTGTACCACTTGCGGTGCCTGTGTCGAGCAGTGCCCTTCCCGCATTGAAATTGTCAATACGATTCAGCAGATGCGCCGCTCCTTGGCTCTTGAAGAAGGCCAATTCGCCGAAGGCGTGGCTAAAACGCTTCAGAATATTCAGTCTGTCGGCAATCCTTGGGGCTTGGACCCGGATGCCCGCTGGGCTTGGCTGGAAGGTTTAGACGTCGCCTTTGCCGAACCCGGCGTTCATTACGACATTCTTTATTGGGTCGGCTGCTCTGCTGCCTATGACAAACGCAATCAAAAGATTGCCAAGGCAATGATCAAGATTCTCAAGCATTCCGGCTTGTCTTTTGCCGTGATGCAGGAAGAAATGTGCAACGCCGAATTTGCCCGCAGAGTCGGTGAAGAGTATCTCTATCAGATCCAGACACAAACCAACATTGATAATCTGCGTCAGTACAACTTCAGCCGTCTGCTGGCTGCCTGCCCGCACTGCTTCAACACACTGAAGAACGAGTATCCGGAGTTTGAACGCGGTCAGTTCAACGTGATTTCGCACCTGCAGTTCATTGCGGAACAGATGGATGCCGGCAGACTCAAGGCCGAACTTTCTGAAAGAGAAAGAGTCGCTATCCATGACGCTTGCTACTACGCTCGCTACAACGGCATTGTGAACGCGCCTAGATTTGATTTGAATAAAGTCAAAGGCTTAGAGACGGTCGATCCTAAAGAATGGGGTACCTGCACCACGTGCTGCGGCGCCGGCGGCGGACAGTTCTGGACCGATACGGATGCGCCGGAACGTCTGAACGTGATTCGTCTGAAGGCGGTTGTCAACGATACGGGATGCGATAAGGTTGCGACCAGCTGCCCGTTCTGTTTATCCATGTTTGATTCGGCGAAATCTCAGGAAAAATTACTATCTGAAATTTCTATCTCAGATATCGCAGAAATTATTGCAAAAAATCTAAAATAACAATCAGGGGCGGTTGATATAACCGCCTTTGATTTATCAATAAAAACAGATGCAGTCCCATGGATCAGTCCGTTAGTAAAGCAAATATTCAAGTACTTGATCGGGCCAGTGCAATTCTTCGCGTCCTGACCCAACATCACGATCCCGTGAATTTGAAGGTCATTTCTGACGAAACCTGCCTTCACATCTCTACTTGCCACCGTATCCTTTCCGATTTAGTTCGCCTTCGCTTTGTGGAAAAAGGCGCTTCTGCCGGCACATACCGCTTAGGCCTGCGATTTCTTCAGCTCGGAAACTTGGTAAGAGAAAGAATCTCGGTTCGCGATACGGCAAGAACCGGAATGCAGCGTCTTCATAATCTCACGCGTCAGACAGTCAATCTCTCGATTCGTCAAAACGACAACATCGTCTATATCGACCGCATTATGCGTGAGCGTCCCGGCATTCAGGTCGTACGGACGATCGGCGCCACCGCTCCCCTGCACACGACAAGCTCCGGAAAACTCTTTTTAGCAGAAGATTCTTTTGAACAGATCCGCGCTTATGCGCTAAGAACCAATCTTGAAAAGTCCACACCGAACAGCATCGGAGATATCGACACCCTTCTGACTGAAATCTCTAAGATTAAAACGCTGGGCTTTGCACGAGATGAAGAAGAACTGGAAATGGGTGTTCGCTGTGTCGCAGCCGGCATTCGAGATGACTCCGGCAAATTAGTCGCCTGCCTTTCGATCTCCTCTCCGGCCAGCAGTTTCTTGGAAGGCTGGATCAGCGAAATCAAACACACTGCGGATGATATTTCCGAACATTTGGGCTTTGTGGCAACGCCCGGTGAACTTTACGTCCGGCCGGACTTCACCTAAAACTATTTTTCACTTAGTCCTCTTTTGCGAGGCCTTTTTTCTATCCGTAAGAAAAACAAATATTAGGTTCTTTCTTCTTAATTGCTGCGTATCTTTGTTCGCTAATCATTTGTTGAGAGGGATTCTCGTTCTTCCTCTTCCTCCTAGAAAACGCTTACTCGTTTCTTCCTAATTCATACTATTGACCTAATCTAAAGGGACTACCTAAAATTAGGTTAAACAAAGTCCCAAAATCTTTGTTTTACCCACCCCAAATTAAGAACAAGGAGAACAAATGTTCAATCTTCCTCAGAGCACTTTCGGAAGAAGAAGTTTCCTGCGTTTTTCAGCCCTTAGCGTCGCTGCAGGCAGCTTCTTGATGAACCCGATCTCTAAAGCCGTTGCTTAAGCGGTCAAAGAAATTGAACCCTTCTATTGGAACGCCTGCGTGATCAACTGCGGACAGCGCTGCCCTCAGCGCTGCTTTGTCAAAGGCGGCCAGGTTATTCGCGTTGAAACCGATAACACTGCAGGTGACGCGTGCGATCATCGTCAGATTCGCGCTTGCTTGCGCGGCCGTGCATTAAGACAGCGTCTGTACTCACCGGATCGACTGAAATATCCGATGAAACGCGTGAGCGAACGCGGAGAAGGTAAATTTGAACGCATCACTTGGGACGAAGCCATCAAGACTGTGGCTGACAACCTCAAGAGAACCGTTGAAAAATACGGCAATGAATCTCTTTACTGGCAGTATTGCTCCGGCCAGCAGTCACTGGTGAACTCCAGACGTGCTTGGTGGCGCTTGCTCAACCTCATGGGCGGCTACCTCAAGTACTATGGTTCTTACTCCACCGCTCAGATCGGCGCAGCGATGCCCTACACCTACGGCGGACGCCCCGGCTCCGATATGAGCGAAATCGCTAACGCCAAACTTTATGTGACTTTCGGCGGCAATACGTTAGTCACACGCGGCTCCGGCGGCGGAAAAGGCTATCAGCTCGAATGCGCTAAAGATAAAGGCCATCCGAAGTCCATCATGATTGACCCGATGTACAACGATACTGTTGCAGCGGGCATGGATCAGTGGATTCCGATTCGTCCAGGTACAGACGCTGCCTTGGTCGAAGCTATTGCCTACGAGCTCATCAAAAACAACTGGGTTGATCAGGACTTCCTGGATAAATACTGCGTAGGCTACGACGAGAAAACACTCCCCGCCTCTGCCGCAAAAGGCAGTGACTATAAGAGCCACATCCTCGGCAAAGGCAAAGACGGAATCGCTAAGACTCCGGAATGGGCCGCTAAGATCACAGGTATCCCGGCAGAGACCATTGTTCAGCTTGCTAAAGAAATGGGAACCACCAAGCCTTGCTTCGTCTCTCAGGGCTGGGGTCCTCAGCGTCAGGCCAACGGCGAAGAAACCGCACGCGCCATTGCCATGCTTCCGATTCTCTTAGGTCAAGTCGGCCTGCCGGGTACGAACCCGGGTGATGCAGAAGGCAACTCTTCTCTTCCTGCTGTTTATCTGCCGATCGGCAAGAACCCGGTCAAAGCGACGATTCCTGTCTTTATGTGGACGGATGCTATTGTTCGCGGCAAAGACATGACCGACATTACTGACGGTATGCGCGGCGTCAAGAAGCTGGATCACGACATCAAGATGATCGTGAACTCCGGCGGCAACACCATGATTAACCAGCATTCCGATTCCAACGCGACGGATAAGATCCTGCGCGACACTTCTAAGTGCGAATTCATCGTTGTCTGCGACAACATGATGACTCCGACCTGCCGTTATGCGGATATTCTTCTTCCGGACGTCCTCGGTCCTGAAACCGACGACATTGCCTGTCAAGGCGGCTCCAACGGGGGTACGACTTCTATGCTGCCGATGCACAAGGCTGTCGAACCTCAGTGGGATCAGAAGACCTCTTACGAAATCTGCCGCTTAATCGCCAAAGAACTGGGCAAAGAACAGGAATTCACGGAAGGCAGAACTCAGCTGCAGTGGCTCGAATGGTGCTACAACGAAACACGTAAGAAAGTACCTCAGCTGCCTGATTGGGATACGTTCTGGAAAGGCGGTCCTGCTCAAGTCTACGGCTGGAGAAAGAATCCGGTCGCACTTTCTGAATTCAGAGCCGACCCGGTTAAGAACCCGCTTAAGACACCGTCCGGCAAGATCGAGATTTATTCCGAACGTCTTAACAATATCGCCAATACCTGGAAACTCAAGCCCGGTGATGTGATTTCTCCGATTCCGGTCTATTTCAGAAACTGGGAAATGTATGGCGACGACCTGCAGAAGAAATATCCTCTGCAGTGCTACGGTTTCCACCATCACGGCCGTATTCACTCCACCTTCCACAACCTCCCCTGGCTGCGAGAACAGCATCCGGACGTTGTCTTCATAAACGTTTTGGACGCTAAAGCACGCGGAATCAACAACGGAGATTTAGTTCAGATCTTTAACGATCGCGGTATCGTCGAACTTCCGGCAAAAGTCACTTCAAGAATTATGCCGGGCGTTGTGAGCATTCCTCAGGGCGCTTGGTACACGCCGGTCAAAAAGAACGGCAAGGTCGTGGACATTGGCGGCAACATCAATACGCTTACCTCGCTGCGCCCGAGTCCGCTTGCTAAAGGCAATCCTCAGCACACCAACCTTGTAGAAGTCCGTAAGGCCTAGGAGAGAATAAGATGACACAACTTGGATTTTTTGTTGACGTATCAAAATGCTCCGGCTGCAAGACCTGTGCCGTGGCATGCAAGGACGCACATAACCTTCCTGTCGGCATGAACTTCCGTAAAGTTCATGAGTATGCCGGCGGAAACTGGAAACAGGCTGCTGACGGATCCTGGGCACAAGACGTGTTCGGCTACTACGTCAGCTTAGGCTGCAACCACTGTTCGGACCCGGCCTGCGTCAAGGTTTGCCCGACAAAGGCACATCACAAACGCGCTGAGGACGGTTTGGTGGTTATCGATGCGACAAAGTGCATCGGCTGCGGACTTTGTGCTCAGGCCTGCCCATACCATGCACCGGTATTAGATGAGACTGCTCACAAGATGCGTAAGTGCGATGCTTGCTTAGATCGCTTACAGAGAGGACTTCAGCCGATCTGTGTAGAAAGCTGTCCTAACCGCGCCATCGAATTCGGAGATATCGAAGAGCTGCGTAAAAAACACGGCAAACTTGCCGAAGTTGCGCCGCTTCCGCAGGCTTCTAAGACCCAGCCGAACTTGGTTTTAGTGGTTCCTGCCCAGGCAAGACCTGCCGGAGATACTTCCGGAACCGAGTACTAAACTTAATTAACTGAAGCAGAAACAGGCGCCAAAAGCGCCTGTTTCTGTTCGGGTTCAAATGATTCAAGAAAGCTTGAACAGTGCTATAGAGCTCCCCGCTCTATTGCTTTCTGCTCTTCTGCTTCCTCCTCTCGGATCTTTTGATCCTCAGACTCTTTGCCGAATCGGCTCATTGTGAATTGGACAATAGCCTGCGCCAAGAGTTCGTCCGGCACAAAAGCCTGAGCGACACCGTCCGCCTTTAGAGCTTTAGCGTCTTCCTCATTTTCAGCAGGCATGACCGTTTCAATCGTCGGACGAAGGATCTTGGCCGTTTCCACAATCTTGCGGCAGAGGATCTCGTTATCGATGGCAAGAACGAGAATAGCCGCTTCGTGGATATGAGCTTGAATGAGAATCGCCGGATCGGTCGCGTCGCCGTAAATGGAGTTGACCTTCTTTTCCCGCAGTTCTTCAACCACCGCATGGTGATCGTCCACGACCACGACAGAAAGGTGTCTTTGCAGAAGCTCATCAAGAATAATCTTGCCCTTCTCTCCGTACCCCACCAAGACAACATGGCCATGGAGAATGTCACTGCCGACACTGTCCGGCATGAGAGACATCGGATCAATTCGTGCATCCATTCTTCTGGCAAAAGCCCAGCGTTTCTTAATGAAATCACGAGCCGAACCGATCGTTGCAAAAGCAAACGGATTCAAAGCGATAGAAATAATGGCACCGGCCAAAACTAAGCTCATACCCTCCTGCGGCAGAATCTTCAGTTGTAAACCGAGAGCCGCAAGGATGAAGGAGAATTCACCGATCTGTGCAAGCGCGGCTGCTACCGTTAAAGCGGTATGAAGTGTGTAGCGGAACAGCAGCACTAAACCGAAAGCAACCAGACCTTTGCCAAGAATAATAATGGCGAGCACTGCCAAGACATGCAAAGGCTGTTCATAAAGAACTTTCGGGTCAAACATCATGCCCACGCCGACAAAGAAGATCACTGCGAAAGCGTCTCTCAGCGGCAGCGACTCCATGGCAGCTCTGTGGGAATAA
The DNA here is from genome assembly GCA_000980495.1 of Acinetobacter sp. N54.MGS-139. Taxonomy (GTDB): domain Bacteria; phylum Pseudomonadota; class Gammaproteobacteria; order Burkholderiales; family Burkholderiaceae_F; genus Parasutterella; species Parasutterella gallistercoris. The sequence goes on from LARN01000033.1 coordinate 13,202, forward strand.
CGGCTTTCACGCATCACCATGCCTGAGAAGAAGGCACCCAAAGCGAAACTGACATGGAAAATCTGTGCGGCGCCATAGGCTATACCGATTGCGAATACCAACACTGAAAGCGTAAAGAGCTCGCGGGAACCCGTCTTAGCAACCTGGCGAAGAAGCCAAGGGAGCAATCTTTTCCCGACCACCAGCATCAGGATGATGAAGCCGAATACTTGAGCCAGCGTGATGCCGATAATCTGCCAAAGCGGCAAAGAAGCCTCGGTGTTTTGCAGCGGAGAACCCAGAAGAGAAGCCAGCGGAGGCAGAAGCACCAGGATTAAAACCGTCATGATGTCTTCCACAACCAGCCAACCGACCGCAATTTGGCCGTCGCCACTCTCCAGAATACCGCGGCTTTCCAATCCTTTAAGAAGCACAACCGTGGATGCGCACGAGAGACACATGCCGAAGACAATGCTTTGTCCCCATGGCCAGCCCCAGAAATGGGCCAGCACTGCTCCCAAACAGGTGGCAAGTCCCATCTGGAGTATTGCACCGGGAACCGCAATATTCTTGACCCGTATGAGGTCCGACATTGAAAAATGCAGGCCGACACCGAACATCAGCAGCATGACACCGATTTCGGAGAGTTCGGAAGCAATATTGACGTCACCCACAAATCCGGGTGTTGCCGGCGAAATAATAATACCGGCGAGCAAGTAACCGACTAGTGCCGGTACTTTGATGCGTTCCATGAGGAAGCCGAGCGCCCAGGCAATCGCAAAACCGATCGCCAAGGTCGAAATCAAGCTAAAACTATGACTCATCGTTAGTTTGTCCTACGCGGGCAAAAATTTAATGCAGATTGCGAAAATTTCATCAAACCTGACTAAGCCGGGCCGGCGTTGTCAGTCGATTGATTCTCCTGATTGGTTGAAATTATTCAGAACATCAGGCAAATTCACGCAATATTCTACTGTTAGGAAAGAGTTCTGAGGCTGACAAATCGGAGCTCTCCGCCCATCTTAGAATCGCCAATTTTTCAGCAAAAAACTTCTAATAATCAAACAGAAAAACTCTTAATCCGCTCATTTGTCCTTTTTGTATAAAAGAACAAATCACATTTGTTGTTTAGAGCGACTCTAAAGGAAGCTGAGAATCTCTGCTTCCGGATAAAGAAAGCATCAAGGATTGACCTCAGGGTGCTGAGCCGGAGGCGCCGGGTTGACGTCACTATTGACCGCGATTTCTTCGTCAACCGGAGAGTCACCTTTAAGGATTGCTTGGCGAACCAATTTATCCATTTCTTGGGACAGGATTACCGATGCCTGAACAACGGTTCCTAAGTTATCCGCTCTGAAGTGGTTAGCTTCTTGGTCGGTAGCTGCTCGAAGGATAACCTTAATACCTTGATTGATCAGCTTGGCAGTTTCGACAACCTTGCGTTCTAAAATCTCATCGCGGATCGTGAGAACGATCACGGCTGCGTTCTGCACGTGGGCCTGAAGCAGAACAGAAGGATCAATCGCATCACCCTGAATAGCGGTGTAACCGTTTTTGCGCAGCTGAGCCACCAGAGAATCGTCTTTATCGACGATGACGGTAGGGATTTCATCTTTCTGCAGGGCTGCGGTTAACTTGCAGCCTACGTCACCGTAACCCACAATCACGATATGACCGGTGATTTTCTTCTTTTCGATTTCATCCGGCATAAGAGACTGCGGATCCGGACGAGCAGCCGAAATACGAGCCAGTTTGCTGCGTTTTTTAAGGAATTCAGCAACTTTCGGCAGTGTGGCAAAAGCAATCGGGTTAAGCGCAATCGTCAAAATCGCGGTTGCCAAGACGAGATTCATGCCCTCGTCGGAGACGATGCCCATGGACTTTCCGAGGCTCGCCAAGATGAACGAGAATTCACCGATCTGTCCCAAACACGCGCCGAGTGTCAAGGCAGTGTGCAAGGGATAACGGAACAACATCACTAATAACGCGGCAATGATCGGGTTAATGAAGAGGATCAAAAGCAGGACGCAAAGCAGGTGCCAAGGATGTTCGACGATCACCATCGGATTGAACATCATGCCGACGCCGACGAAGAAAATGACCGAGAAGGCATCTCTCAGCGGAAGGGATTCCACGGCTGCTCTATGCGCATACTTGGATTCGCGCATCACCATGCCGGCGAAGAAAGCGCCCAAGGCAAAGGAGACATGGAAAACTTCAGCAGCACCGAAGGCAATGCCGATCGCCACTGCCAAGACGCAAAGCGTAAAGAGTTCGCGAGAACCGGTTTTAGCAACCTGCCAGAGAAGGTACGGCAGCAGACGGCGACCGACCACGAGCATCAGCACGATAAAGACGACAACTTGAGCTAAGGTTATAAGAAGCAGCTGCCAGAGCGGCTGAGAAGAAGTCTGAGCCTGACCGGTGAACACAGAAGCCATTGGCGGCAGGAGAACTAATAGCAAGACCGTGACCATGTCCTGCACGATCAGCCAGCCCACTGCAACGTTGCCGTCGAACCCCTCCAGCATGCCTCGGGCTTCCAAGGCCTTAAGCACGACTACGGTAGAAGCGCAGGACAAGCAGCACCCTAGAAGCACGGAGTGTCCGATATCCCATCCCCATAGCCAGCTCAAACCGAACCCAATCAAGGCAGACAAGAGCATCTGGCATATCGCGCCCGGAACGACTAGTCCTTTGACCTTCAAAAGATCCGTCAAGGAGAAATGAAGTCCCACGCCGAACATCAGCAGCATGATGCCGATTTCAGCCAACTGGTTGGCCAAGTTCAAGTCCACATCAAAACCGAAAACCGACGGGGAAACCAAAATACCCGCGAGCAAGTAACCGACCAGCGCCGGAACTTTTAACTTTTCTGCCAAAAAGCCAAGAACCAAAGCGACACCGAAACCGATTGCTAAGGTAGAAATGAGAGAAATACCTTCCATACTTTTACCGAGTGCGTTTATTCGTTATTCCGCATCCTTTTGTGAGGACAAGTTTCCTTCATCAATGAGTGACAAACTTGACGCCCCTCCTCTTAATCATCGTTGCCGTTTGTCGGCAAAAATGTGCTCCAATTCTAAACACTCAAATCGAAGGAATCCTCACAAAATATAGAAATAAGTATTTTTTGTTTGTTATGTCGCAAGCTAAATTAATCAGCGGCAGTTTTTTGACTTCTTGTGGAATGGATTTCTCTTTATTTTCAATTGATTAACGCCAAAAATTTGTTTTATCGACAGCGGTGCCATTGAAACTTGCAATCAACTTCGCCCATTCTTGGTAGTAAGCTGCTTGCTAACCCGCACAGACCATGTTTTTTTTCTCATAATGCAGGCACGGATCACAGGACCCACATTAATTAAGAAAAAAAATGAACAAGCCAATCATCGCCAAAATTAACGACAAATTTGAAACCCTTCTTCTGATCATTCAGGCAGGGGCCCTAATCATTATCACAATTGCGACAGCAGTCGCGATTGTGGCTGAAGGCTATGACATGTTTGTCACCAAGAGCATCGGATTAGCCAACTTACTGCTCTTGTTCTTATTCATCGAGATTTTGTCGATGGTCAGACAGTATTCTCTCGGCCAACATGAGTTAAAACTCAAGACGCCTCTGGTCATCACTGTCGTGGCCGTTGCTCGTTACCTCATCATTAATATGGAACATCTGACGAGCAAGTGGATTCTTCTTACATCCGTTTCAATTCTCATCTTAACGATCGCCCTCCTTATATCACGTCAGATTAAGGGGCTTCATGATGACATCGAGGAAGAGAACCTCTCTTCGCTCCAGAAGCTGAGCGACAAGCTCTCCGGAATGGTTGGCAAAAAGAAGGACAGTCAGAAAGACGATAACTCATAGTATTTATACCTATTCATTTTCTCCTATTGACTCTTACAATTTGTAATAAGTACCTCTTGTAGGTACTTTTGTAAGACAACGGTATGGACCTTTCCCGTACCTACCAAAGGAGAAAACTAATGCTTTTGACCAAACTTCCCGTGGCTGTCGGACTTGCCGGCGTTGCACTCGCAGCCAATGCAGTCACTTATACACCCGGAACTTATACTGAAAAAGTCAACGGTCATAATGCTGCCTTCACCGTCAAGGTAACCGTCAGCAAGAACAAGATTGAAAAGATTGAATATCCTGACAACCTTGAAACCATCGGTGTCGGCAAAGTCGCTCTGGATAAACTGTCCAAGAAGATTATCGATCGCCAGTCTCTCGGCGTAGACAATGTTACCGGCGCAACGATTACTTCCTTCGCATTGAAGGGCGCAGTTAAGAAAGCACTCGAACAAGCCAAGGTTTCCAAGGCTGACATGGCCAAGCTGATGAAGAACAGCGAAAAATACACTGCTCTTCCTGCTGAAATCAAGACCAACGTCGTTGTTGTCGGCGGCGGCGGATCCGGTTTGGCTTCCGCTATCGCTGCTCAGCAGGCCGGTGCCAAAGTTATCGTTCTTGAAAAACTCGGCATCCTCGGCGGCTCTACTAACGTTTCCGAAGGCGCTTTGAACGCAGCTGACCCGCAGCGTCAAGGCAAACAGGGTATCGAAGACTCTATCCAGAAACACTATGAACAGACCATGAAGGGCGGCCACAATATCGGCAATCCTGAACTCGTTCATTACCTGACTGACCATGCTTTAGAGTCTGTTCACTGGCTTGAAAGCATCGGCGTTAAGTTCAAAGATGAAGTCGGTACCGCTACCGGTGCTCTGTGGCAGCGTTCTCACTATCCTGCTACTCCGTCCGGCAACACCTACATTCGTTCTTTTGAAAAATACATCGCCGCTCATGGCAATGACATGAAGGTCTACACCGACATGGACGCTGTCTCCCTGATTCAGGACAAGGCCGGCCGTGTTATCGGAGTTATAGCTAAAGACAACCACACCGGCAAGACAACCAAGTTCATGGCTGACAAGGGCGTCATCCTGGCAACCGGCGGCTTCGGTGCTAACGTTGCTCTTCGTCAGAAAGTCAACACCGGCGTGTTCAAAGACTATGACCTCGGCAAGGGTATCGGCTGCACGAACTTCAACAAGTCCGCTCAGGGTTCCGGCATCATCATGGGTGAAAAAGTCGGTGCACACGTTATCGGTATGTCCGACATTCAGGTTCATCCCTGCGGAACACCGGGTACCGGTTTGATGGAAATGGTTCGTACATCCGGCCGCAACCGTCTGTTCATTAACAAGGAAGGCAACCGCTTCGTCAACGAAGGTGCTCCTCGTGACGTTCTGGCTAAGGCTATCTTTGCACAGCCCGGTTCTACTTACTACGTCCTGGTTAACCACCTCCGCTATCCGTCTCTTGACTGGGTTGACGCCAACGGCGCCAAGATGAAAGACATGATCGACCTCGGTCGTGTTGTTTCTGCTCCGACACTTGACGAACTGGCCAAGAAACTCAACATGCCTGCTGCCAACCTGAAGAAGGCTGTTGAAGACTACAACGGTGTTGTCGCCGGTACATACAAGGATCCGCTGGGCTTCGTCGCCAACAACAAGGCTGACAAGCAGATGACAGAAGGTCCTTGGTACGCCTGCCAGAAGGTTCCGACTGTTCACCACACCATGGGCGGTCTGGAAATCAATACCAAGGCTCAGGTTCTTGACGCCAACGGTAAGGTTATCCCGGGTCTCTATGCTGCCGGTGAAACCACAGGCGGTATCCACGGTTCTAACCGTTTGGGCGGCAACGCCATTGCTGACATCATGACTTTCGGTCGTGACGCCGGTACACATGCTGCTAAAGGAAACTAATCTTTCCAATAGCTGAGATCTTTTGATCTCTAACATGTTCGGGGATCGGAATTTTTCCGATCCCCTTTTTGTATCTCCGCTCTTCTCTGCTGCTTAGGTTCTACGGAGGTCTTCCGCTTTTTAGCGCGACAGATAATAACGCTGCTCTGCTTAAGATTACTTATAAGACAGATATTTCATTGGTCTGATTAATAAGCTAATCAGGAGAAAAATTATGGAAGTTAATTTCAAAGAGTTGACATTTAAAGGAGAGCGGCCGCTGGTTTTCATTTTATCCGGAGCCGGTCTTTCGGCAGAGAGCGGAATCCCGACTTTTAGAGATGCCAACGGCCTTTGGAGAAAATACGATCCTAAGGAACTCGCTTCTATCGGAGCGCTTGAAAGACACACTCAAGATGTTTTCGACTTCTACAACGAAAGAATCAAGAACGCTGAACCCTGCCGCCCTAACGCGGCCCATATAGCGATTGCAGAATTTCAGAAAGACGTCGCTGCTTTTTGTGATGTGATCCATGTCACACAAAACGTGGATAATCTGAACGAATTAGCCGGCTCTCCGCGAGTTTTCCATCTGCACGGTGATTTCCAAACTTCCCAGTGCCGAAAGTGCAAAAAGACCTTCCCCAGAATCGGCTTCTACCAACGGGAACAAGTTTGTCCGGTTTGCGGAGCGAACAATTTTGCAGTGAGACCCAATGTCGTGCTTTTCGGAGAAATTCCTTACGGCATGGATTGGATACCTTCGTACCTCAAGAAAGCCCGTGTCTTTATTTCCGTCGGAACCTCCGGCACCGTCTACCCAGCTGCTGATTTCGTGAGAGAAACTAAAGCATCTTTAAGAATCAATCTTGATTTAGATCCGCTCATCCACCCATATTCCAAATTCAATCATAGAGTTTATGGGAAATGCACCGAGACCTTACCGCCTCTTCTTGACGAACTAAAGAAAGAATTAATAACCCGATTGAAAGAGAAGCCAGCAGAATAGTCCCTGCAAAATTCAATTCTTCAAATCTCTCCTAATTACTCGCTCTCCAATCACTTTCGGAGGGCGATTTTTTTATCCAGTTCTTTCTGCCATCACCTAGAATAGATGTCATAACAACCACCCGAAAGAAAATGGCCCTTAACGAAGCACAGGTGATTACGGATCTTCTTGGACTCTGCCGTTCTGAAATAGAAAAAAGGTACGGAGAGCAAGCTTTAGACATTCACAAAGCCAAGCTGACATTTGAGCAAAACCGATGCGTTAGAACGCTTTTCCCAAAATCTTCTTGTCGTCGCTGTGTTGACGCGTGCCGAGAAAAAGCTGTTTTCCTAAATAACAGTACGATCAGTTTAGAAAATAGCAAATGTTCGTCTTGCGGTGCTTGTGTGAGTTCTTGCCCTACTGAGGCATTTGCTTTTGCAAAATATCCTCTTTATTCCGCTCTGTTCCAAATCAAAAAAATAACTGAACAGAATCAAAAAAATCAATTGACCAACTTACCCGCCGTCTTTGCTTGTCCTAAATCTTCGCAAGCAAAAGAACGAATTTCCATCGGTTGTTTAGGAGGTTTGAACCCAGTCCTGCTTGTATTAGCCCAATTAACAACGGAAGCCAAAGTTGTTGTTTATTGCGAAAACTGCAGAAACTGCGCGAGCAATACCGAAGGAGACCCAGCCAAAAGCATGGCTCAAAAAATTTCCAGACTCTCTGACATACTGAAAATCCAGCCGAATATTGAAATTGTTGAAACAGCATCTGAAGCCTTAGAGAATTTAAAGCGAAGAAAGATCTTTAGAAAGATCTCTAATGAATTGCTGGAAAAGTCGGAAATAGCCAGCTTAAAAGGCAATGCCCCAAAAATTGAGAAAGTTTTCCCAATGCTTGATCGAGAGATGTTAATCGACTGCATCAAGCTGATCCGTAAGAAAAAACCGGAGTATGAAATTCCTGAGAAGATATTTCCGCTTCCGGTTGTTCACAAAAACACTTGTACCGGGTGCAACATCTGTGTGCTTCTTTGCCCTTCCGGCTGTTTAACCTCACGAGAGAAGGACGGTCAATTTAAACTGCTTGCAGATCCGCTTAGATGTGTGGATTGCAAACGGTGCGTAGAAGCCTGCCCCGAACATACTTTGGACATGAGAAAAATCTCCGGCCTTTCGCAAATACTTGCCGACGACGTTCAAATTTTATTAGCTGAAGTTCAAAAAAACATTGAGGAAGATGCCGCAGCGTTTGGAGCTAGAACTCGAGAGATCTTCAATATTTGATTTCTTTAGAGAGTATTCCTCTTTGTATTTACGTCCGGTCTTTCAATTGCTTTTCGATGCTGGCAACTGCTAGTGGAAAAACCTCGTACTTGTTATCTATGAGGATGTGATCTAGGCGATATTCAATACAGTTTTGAAGACCCTTTTCATTGCTATGGAGCATATCGGGCAAAGAAAGCTCTGAGTATTGCCGCCGTTCGATGACGTTTTCGTATTTTCTAATCTGTGTCTTGTCCTAGAAAAAGTTGACTCTTAAGGAGTCAAATAATGCAGTATGGAACACAAATAGGTTCGCTACTTACACGGGCCGAAACACAAAGGCTTGTCGTCGATTTGTACAAAC
>LARN01000030.1 GCA_000980495.1 Acinetobacter sp. N54.MGS-139
CGATATAAGGCAAATAATTTTGATAATAAATTCATAGAATTATTAGAAATTTATGAGGGTTCTATTCGATTTTTTTATTAATATTGCGCGTTGGGCCTGCTCCGACTCCGGCAGAAACGAGTCCCCAAAAAATACCCATTGCTGAAAAACTGAGAGAAGTGAAATTGCCTTTTGTGATCAGAAGCGTCACACCCACAAATGCAAAAATGACCGCCAGGATTTCCTTAGGGACAATCTTCTGTCGTTTCACAAGAATATTCCAAAGAATGATGAAGATCGGACCGAAGCCGACCATGATGGCCGCCGTTCCGGCATTACAGGCATGAATTGCCAAAAAGAAGGTGTACTGGATGACAAAGAGGCAAAGTCCGTAGAAACAGACATCACGGCAAACAGCTAAATATCGGAGAGATCCGAAAAAATTCTTCTCCGTCAGCATACCGAGCACAAGCATCAGAATACCGGCGCCGGCAATTCTTACCGTCGTGAGTTCTTCGGCATTGAAGCCGCAGGCTGTAATCATGTATTGACCGCTGACTGCCATCGTGCCCCAAAAGCAGCCGGCCGCTACCGCCAATGCAATTCCCGTCAAAGTTTTTGAACGAAGCATTTTTTGTCTCATGTGGTTTGAGATGAAAAAATGCTAACGAGAGAAAAAATCCTCAAATATCTAAGTTCTAAAAAATGAAACTTAGCAGATCACAATTTAGGTAGAAGTACCATTTGCTCCGGGAGATGAAGTCTTCGGTGCCAAGATTTCCAATCGTTCGGCTCTTGATGAAGTGCTAAATAACGAATGATCCTCATGGCCTCTCGGATTATCGGATCCTTTGAAGAGGATTTTCTGCAGCATATATGAAGAGGCCAAGGTTTCCGATGCCATCCGGGAAGGACAGGCTGGACTGTTCCGTCCAAAAGCTCTTCTGCAATAAAGTTTGGATTCATGTCGATTGCGACGCCCTTTCCTTCGATAAGAAGCTTTTTGCATGCGTCGGAATCACCGTAAAGGATTTTGTGCTCGGGCCCTATTTCATAATTGCAGAATTCGCATTGCAAGATTTGACTAAAAGATTCGTTAGCCGTGTCTCGCATGATGATGGGATGATTAATCAGATCCCCCACTTTTTTGATTTCGGCATGACTTTTGAGATACTTTGCCGATGCAACAAGAAAAGAAACGTTGTAACCCATCGGAATGGCAACAAGGCCGCGTTCCTCGGGTTTATAGCCAAACCAAGCAATATCGGCTTTTCCTTCCAGAAGCGCCTGCTGTCCGACGTCGGCGCAAAATTCAAGCTGCAGACCGGGATGTTTAATAGGTAAGTTTTGCAGTGCCTCAAAAAAGACCGAACGGTCCATGTTGACCGGAAGACTGATCCTCAAAGATCGACGACTTAGGTCAAAGTTTCTTTTTCGAAGGGCATCCGCTTTCTCTCTTAGAATGCCCCATTGACTGATCAGTCCTTGTGCATCTAGAACAAGGGCCTGCCCCTCTGCAGTCAGCACGGCCGGTTTCTTTGTTCGATCTAAAAGTTGGAAGCCTAATTCGTCTTCCAAAGAAGAAATAAGACGAGAAGCTTTCGGCAATGGAAACGACAAAGCTTCTGCGGCAAGAGCCAGGGAGCCAAGCCTCGATGTTTCGATGAACAACTGCCAAGCACGAATCCGATCTAATTCCATATCACCAGAACAAAAGTCAAAACAACGAAATTTCCTTTTTGGTAGAAAGCCGGAAAGGTCGACCTTTGTTTTGATGACCGACCGTCAAAGCTCGTTCTACCGATTTTACCTTCATGTTTGCATAACAACTCGGAGGAGTTCTTTCGTTCAGGTCATCGACAAGTTCCGCTGTACTTAAAGTTTGGCAGTGTAGGAAAATGAATTAAGTCACTTCATGACTTAACGAATCGACTCCGGAAAAACCAATTAACCCGAATGTATTAATGAAGAAATAGTCTCAAAGCGCAGTACCAAAAGGCAGTTGGTTCGAGGTGCGTAGATTAAACTATGAAGTTATTCCATAAATAGAGGACGACGATGACCAAAGGTTTTTACAGCATTATGTTGGCGCAGTTTCTTTCTTCTCTGGCCGACAACGCCCTTCTCATCGCCGCGATCGCTCTGCTGACGACTCTGAATGAGCCGGCTTGGATGACTCCGCTCCTAAAATTGTTCTTTGTCGTGAGCTATGTCATCTTCGCTGCTTGGGTCGGCATCTTCGCAGATTCAATGCCCAAAGGCCGCGTGATGTTTATCACCAACGCGGTAAAAACCGTCGGCTGCATCATCATGCTGTTCGGTACCCATCCTCTTCTTGCTTACGCCATTGTCGGTCTGGGCGCTGCAGCTTACTCGCCTGCAAAATACGGCATTCTTACTGAGCTGCTTCCGCCCGAAAAACTTGTGAAAGCCAATGGCTGGATTGAAGGTCTGACGGTTGCCTCTATTATTTTGGGTACCGGCTTAGGCGGTTTGCTTATTTCTCCGATGGTTGACCATTTTGTTCAAGGTCATCATGTCTTCGGCGTCCATAACGCTGCTCAGGCCGCCATTGCCGTCATGATTTTTGTTTACGCCGCTGCGGCTGCTGTAAACCTTTTAATTCCGGATACCGGCGCCCGCTATCCAAAACAAGACTTCCGCCCGATCCATACGCTTGTTAATTTCGGAAAATCCTGCTCCCTGCTTTGGCACGACAAACTCGGTCAAATTTCGCTCTCCGTGACCACACTGTTCTGGGGCGCCGGCGCCACCCTTCAGTTCCTCGTCTTGGCTTGGGCAGACTCCAACCTCGGACTCGACTTATCTAAAGCCGCTATTCTTCAAGGCGTCGTTGCTATCGGCATTGCGATCGGTGCCGTTCTTGCGGCTGCCTACGTCAGTTTAAGAAGGAGCGTTGACGTTCTTCCGATCGGTGTACTGATGGGCTTTTCTGTTGCCGTCATGTCTTTTTATAAAGCTTCCTGGATCCCGGGCGGCTTCGACATCTTCGGCTTCCATATCTCCTTTGCTATTGCGATTGCCTGCTTGCTGTTAGTCAGCGTGGGCATGATGGCCGGTTTCTTCGTCGTTCCGATGAACGCCTTATTACAGCACCGCGGACACGTTCTTATGAGCGCCGGTCGCTCCATTGCTGTTCAAAACTTCAACGAAAACTCTTCCATTCTCGTGATGCTCGGTCTCTACTCCCTGCTCATTAAGTCGGGTCTCGGAACCGTCACCATCATGGTGCTCTTCGGATGCTTTGTCGGCTGCTCGATGCTGGCGGTGATTTTCAAGCATCACCACAATCAATCCAAAGAAGACTCGCTCCATTTGATCGGTGAAGACAAGCGCCATTGAGGATCTGTTCTGACTTCTCAATAATCGCGGTCTGCGTCATAATTGACAGATTGATTTCAAACAGACACGACAACAATGAAGTCTTTAACCGTTACACCTTTTATCCGAGACTCTTTTGAGAATTATCAAAAGAGCGCCTGCGGCATCACTCTGGATATCGGGCGGCAAAGAATTAACCAGAAGGAGCTCATTTCTCTTATTGACTTTGTCAAAGAGAAAAAGATGATCGAATCCTTTAACGAAATGCGTAAAGGAAAGATCGTTAACGCCAGCGAGCATCGCTCTGCCCTTCACACCTCTTTGCGCGACCCTTCTCCGGATGCCCCTCATGCCGCAGAAGTTCACCAGACACTCGAAGCTTTCTGTAAGTTTGCTGAAGATGTCCGCAACTGGAAATGGCGCGGCTGTTCAGGCGACCGAATCACCGATGTCATCAATATCGGAATCGGCGGCTCCGACATGGGTCCGAAATGCGTTTACAACGCACTTCGTCCCAATAAACCGGAAATCAAACTTCACTTTCTCGCTTCTGCCGACGGCGTGATCTTTGATCGAATCACTTCCGTTTTGGATCCTTTTTCCACGCTGATTGTCATCTCTTCCAAGAGCTTTAAGACTCAGGAAACGAGAGCCAATACCATGGAAATTTTGGATTGGCTGAAGAAAGCCGGTATTCCTGAAAAAGACTTCAAACATCACGTGGTTGTCGTCTCCGCAAAACCGGATGCCGCTGAACAGTTCGGACTTCCGAAAGAAAACTTCTTCCCTATCTGGGATTGGGTCGGCGGCCGCTTCTCTGTTTGGGGTGCGATCGGTTTACCCGTTGCGATCGCTTTAGGTGCAGATACATTCAAAAGATTCCTGGCCGGCGCCCATGCAATGGACCAGCACGCTTCGATCGCTCCGCTGCAGAACAATCTGCCGGCGCTCATGGCGATGTTTGCTTACTGGAATTCGGAAAAACTCGACGTTTCCTCTTACTGTTTCCTTCCCTATGACGAACGCCTTCGTGTCATGGTGGACTGGCTCCAGCAGCTGGAAATGGAGAGCTTAGGTAAGAGTACGGCTGCCGACGGAACACCGGTGATCGGGAAAACCTCTCTGGCGGTTTGGGGCGGACACGGGAACGAATCTCAGCATTCTTTCTACCAGTTCTTGCGCGAAGGTACGGCAAAGAACGCTATTGACGTTTTCTGGTGCGAGAAACCGGGCCACGCGCACAAAGAACTGCACCGCGTCTTAATGGCCAACGCCAAAGCTCAGACGGAAGCTCTCGTGACCAGAGATCCGAAGAGCAAGTACTTCAATGTGGTTTCCACCGTTTCCATTGAAGAACTCACGCCTGAAACATTAGGCGCTTTAATGGCGATGTATGAGCATAAGACCACAATGCTCGGAACGCTTTTCGGCATTAACGCCTTTGACCAGCCCGGCGTTGAACTCGGTAAGAAACTGGCCAACGAAGCCTATAAGAAAATTTCTTAGTCGATACTCTGATTAAGCGGAAGGCCGAACCTTTGATGGATTCGGCCTTTTGTTTATTCCACAAAAACGGATGCCTCTAAAGGGAGAAATAGTATTGCTTCAGACGGGAGGAAATAAGTTCCCTGCGTTTTTGAAGAAATTCTTCGTAGTTGCTTTCATCCATTTCTACCGTTTCAAAAGGAATACAGTTTTCCTCTAAATTCTTTTTGAAATCTGCAATATCCGTAATTCCTCCGTAGAGGCACTGTCCTCCTTCGCATTGAACATTAAGGACATAGCCAAGATAGTCATCCGGCGCTTTCTTTCCAATCTTTATATTAATTTCAGACTGAACGTAAGCGTAATTCGCCACTTGGTTATATTGCCCTTTTCCTAAGCCACCCTGTTTTAGATATTCTTTAGGAAAGACGTGATGAACGTCCCCTCTTTGTTCAATCAAATCCTTTACGAGAATATCTTTGGAAAGAAAGCCTCGGGCTCCGTTCTTACATTGAGCTGCTAAGAAGAGGTTAAAGACAGGGTTGTTTGCGTACGAAGACCTGAGTTTCTGAGGCAGACCAACACTCCAGAATGACTCGGAGAGATTAACTTCTTCCTCGTCTGCTAGAACCTCTTCAATGGGACAGTCCTCAACGGCTTTAATGTCAGAGTCGAAGCGCGTTTCTGCACTTCCGCTATATCGGCTGGTAAGGATCGCGACAGGACTAACCAGCGGCGGACGAATTTTTCGATCTTCTCCGGAGAATAGTTCAAACTGCGCAATTTCAAGTACAGTGCGTAAGCAAAATCTAGCGCGTTGTCTGAAGTTATCAGTTTGAAATGACAAAAGCCTGCAGAGCTAATAATCATGAGGAAGCGTTTGAAATTCGTTTCATTAACGAAATCCGAAACCGCAGCCTTTAAGATCTTATAAGTGTTCTCTTCAATGCTTTGCTCAAACTCTCTGGTTTCGAAGTTTCGTCCGGAAAGCAGGCTCACCAAGTCACCTAATTTTCCACGGCTGAAACCATAGAGGAATGCAACGCGAATAATATCTGTGTAATCAGGATCGTAAATATCCTCATTCTCATTTTTTAGCCAAGCAATTGCCGAAAATATTCGGAGTCAACAAATTCCTTATCGTTAGCCTTGAGGGACGAGAAGAATTCCAGTTTGACTGAAAGATGGCTGAAATGATCAATACATTTTCTGAGAAGGTTTCCGCCGTAAGTTTCATTGGCTGCTATTTTTGACATCACAAAGTCTGCCTGACTTAGCGGTACTCCCTGGCTGTTGATTCTGATAAAAATCGAGGTTACGGCGTCGATATCTAAAGATCCGTTTAGCTGAATGACACCAACTTGTCTGTTTTTGATCGCTTTCAGCTCCTCCAAGACATCTTCTATCTCATCCTGATCCAAATCAGGGTTTGATGAGCAATACTCCTCTCTAACCTCTCTTAGCCTCTTTTGTCCGCTTAAAAACGGCGCTATATCCGAGATCCAAGTGACATCCTTCTGAATTGCAGGATTGCTTACCTCAAATTTCCGTTCTTTTGGATTGAAAGCGATCTTGATATGGACGTCCTCATATTCTGTATTCTTGACAGCTTTACCAAGAATTGCCGCCGTCAACGCCGTAATTCTCTGCTGCCCATCTATCAGGATCTTCTTGCCGCTGGAACTCTTGCCGTCCTTTGATTTCATATCTGGATTCTGCCAGGTAACGATATAGCCGACCGGATAGCCTCTATAAAGACTGTCAATGAGGTCTCTAACCTTTGATGCGTTCCAAACGAAGGGTCTTTGGATTTCCGGTATCGCTATCTCTTTATTTTCTACGTAGGTAAGTAGCGCGGAAATCAAAAATGATTGACTGAGTATTGCTGTTCAATATCCATAATTTTCCTTGGTACAGAGCTCCATCCTAAAAACTGAAAGAAATCAAAACGAAAGCTCACATTATCTTTTTTACCTATTCTAAGGTTACAATTTTTTACAAGGACCGACGGAAGAAGAATGCCGCAAACGGCAGCGTAACAACAGCGGTGACAAGCATCGGAATAATCTGTCCCCAAAGTTCGGAGATAGATAAGTTTTCCAGATACACGCCGTGAACGTACTCCAGAGCAAATCTCAAGGGATCAACATAGGTCAGAATCTGCAGAATCTCCGGCATGTTGTAAACCGGAGTGACCAAACCGGAAAGAATCACCATCGGAACAATCAGCACAAACGAGAAAATCATCGCCTGCTGCATGGTCTGAGAAATTGAAGAGATCGCCAAGCCTGTTCCCACCGTTGATAACGTAAAGATAAAAATACCGAAATACAGCGGCAGCAGCATCCCGCGCATCGGAATATCAAACCAGAAGACCGCAAAAAGAACCACGATAAAGGTCTGCGCGATACCGATCACAATCGGAGGCGTTGCTTTCGCCAAAAGAATCTCAAACGGTCTGTAGGGCGAAACCAGCAACTGGTCAAACGTTCCGTGCTCTCGCTCTCGAGCGACCGACAAGGCCGACAGCATAAGCACCTGAATAAAACTTAAGGTACCAATGAGCGCTGTCACAATGTTCCACTGGGTCTGCAGATTCGGGTTGTACCAGGCCCGCGTCTCGATATCAATGCCTTCGGGAACACCGACATAACGGTGATTAAATTCTTGAATGATCGTAGAAAGTTCAGCTGCCGCCAGCCCTGCTGTCGTAGAGTTCCTGCCGTCAGTAATAATCTGCACCGGACCTTGTTTGCCCTGTGCGAGCTTGGAATCAAAATCCGACTGAATATGAACGATGGCAAGCGAATCACGAGGATTCAGTTCGTCCTTCATCTGAGAAGCATTGTCCAAATATCGGCGTATGTAAAAAGTCGGAGAAGCGCCGATTTGCGATATAAGCTGCTGCGAAAACCTTCCGTGAGACTCATTCAAAACGGCAATCGGAGCATGGTTTAAATCGAAGGTTGCGGTGTAGCCGAACAGAAAAATCTGAATGATCAGCGGCACGACCAAAATAAATCGAGAAGCAGGATCGATAAAGTACGTGAGAAATTCCTTCACGAACAGATTACTGAACCATCTTAGCCATTCACCAAAAGTCATTTCTTCTCCAACGTCTTCTTAAGTGTTCTTGTCACAAAGAAGAAAAACATAAAGGCGTAAGCAGCAAGAATCGCCGTGTCTTTGATCACCGTTTGCGCGTCCGTTCCCGAAAGGAATGAAGCTCGAATCAGTTCCATGAAGTAAGTCGGCGGAAGTACGTAAGAAACCGCCGCGATGGCTTCCGGTACGTTTCGCAAGTCAAAGACGAAGCCGCTCAGCATCACGCACGGCAGGAAACTGATCAGAATCACAAGCTGGGAAGCCAGGAACTGATTCTTTGTCAGCCCCGAAATCCAAAGCCCTGCCCCTAGTGCCGTTAAAAGATAAATGCACGAAGATCCGATAATGACAGCCAATGAGCCCTGGATCGGTACCTCAAAAATGAATCGTGCCGCAAAAAGACAAAGGAACAAGCCGCCCATACCGACAATGAAATATGGAATGACCTTAGAGAGCAGAATCTCGGAAGGCTTAACCGGCGTCGAAAACAGCATCTCCATAGTACCGCGCTCCCACTCTCGAGCAATCACAAGCGCAGTAAGGAATGCACCAACAATTGTAATCACAACGACCACAAGCCCGGGCACGAAGTACCAGGTCGAAGAATTTGCGGCGTTAAACCAAAGACGAACAACCGGTACGGCGCCCTTATCCGATGAATAGCCTAATTTACCGAGACTGATTTGGACCGACTGCTGGATGTAGCGTTCAAGCGATGAGGCGCTCACGGTGTCCACACCGTGCACGATGAGCTGAAGCTTGCCTTTGCCGACTTGAAATTGTCCTGCAAAGTTGCTCGGAATCACAACGATACCCTTGACGGTCTTCTTTCTCATCAGCCCTTCGGCTTCTTTGATGTTGCCGCAGTTAATCGGTGTGAGGTACGGCGACCCCTTAAATCCTTGCTCAATAGCGTAAGAAACATTGCCCGGCGCCTGGTTGATCACTGCGATCGGCGTATTGCCTAAGTCCAAAGACAGGCCGCTGCCGAAAATAAAGATCAAAACCAGCGGAAGCACTAGCCCCACGGCAAAAGAGCTCGGGTCTCGAACGAGCTGGCACCACTCTTTAATCGTCAGAGCGCGCAGACGGCGAAGAAAATCGGACTTAATCATCTGCAATCCCTGCCTTTTTACCGTAAGCCCTCACAATCTTGATGAAGGCTTCGTTCATACTCGTCGTCTCCGGCAGCCCGGCGGCTTCTTTAACCTCTTTAGGGCTTCCGATCGCAAGCATATGGCCGCGATCCTGAATGGCAATGCGCGTGCAGTACTCTGCTTCTTCCATGAAGTGGGTCGTCACAATAATGGCTTTGCCCTCGTCGGCAAGTTTGTTAATGCTTCGCCAGAACACTCTTCGCGCAAGCGGGTCAATCGAACTTGTCGGCTCATCAAGGAACAAAATACCCGGATCATGCATCAGAGCGGCAGCCATCGAAAGACGCTTTTTATAGCCGTCGTTCAAGCCGCCTGCTTTCTTGCCGAGCAAACCTGTCAGACCGAAACGCCTGACAACCGCATCCATAGCCGTCTTTAACTTGTCTCCGAATAATCCGTACGCACCGCCGTAAAACTTCAAATTAAATCCCACAGAGAAAATGCTGTACAAGGAGAAAAACTGAGCCACATAACCAACCGTTCGTCGCGCCGAAGCTCGAGCCGTTCGAAGGTCATACCCTGCCACTTCAACCTTTCCGGAAGTCGCCGGAATCAGACCGCAAAGAATGCGGAATGTGGTGGTTTTGCCGGCACCGTTCGGCCCCAGCAATCCGAAGATTTCTCCGCGTGTGACGCTAAACGATGTGTCATCGACCGCTGTAAAGTCCCCGAATTTCTTAACCAGGTTCTCAACCACAATCACAGGTTTGCTGTCATCACCTTTCGTATTCCGGACTTCGACGTTTTCCCCGAAATCTTTCTGTGGTTTATCCGCCGCAATCAGAAGAGACATAAAAGCGTCTTCCAGTCTCGGAGGCAGCGGGCTTAGAGACGGAACACCGAGTTCCTTTGCTGCTTCTTTCAGATCGGCATCTTTCGACAACAGCACTCGGACCCCGTCTCCTGACGGCGTGGAATCAAGAACAAGAGATGCTTGGGAAGCGGCGTCGAGCATTTGGCGCGCCGTTCTGCCCTCGGATTGAGCAAAATAAACTCGATCTTTATAAGGCTCCGTCAGCATCTCGGGCGTACCCTTTGCCAAAATCACGCCTTTATTGATGATGTAGACGTCATGACACATGGCCGCTTCTTCCAGATAAGCAGTGCTCACGAGAACACTCATACTTTTCTGAGCGACCGCAGTTTTAAGAATCTTCCAGAGTTCCTGACGAGAAACCGGGTCTACACCTGCCGTCGGTTCATCCAAAATCAATAAATCCGGGTCGTGAATCAGGGCGCAGGCCAGTGCGAGCTTTTGTTTCATACCGCCGGAGAGCCGTCCGGCCAACCGGTCGGTAAATGGTGCAAGCCCGGTCATCGCGAAGAGCTGATCATATTTTTCTTTTCGCTCGTCCTCAGGAACCCCCTGAAGGTTGGCAAAAAGGTCCATATTCTCTTTAATGCTCAAGTCCTGATAAAGCCCGAACCGCTGCGGCATATAAGCGATTCGCTCTTGAATCGCTTCTGAATCCGTCACGGTGTTCATACCGAACACTTCCAACTCGCCGGAGGTCGGAGTCAGAAGCCCGCAGACCAATCGCATAAAAGTCGTCTTACCGGCGCCGTCCGGACCGACCAAAGCAACGAGCCCTCCCTTCGGTACCGTTAAATCAATACCGTTGAGCGCAATCGAATCAAGTGCCGGATTCTTCTTATTAACAAAAACTTTTTTAAGCGATTTTGCGAAGACGGCCGGAACGTTGTTGTTCTCTGCCATCAGCCGTCCTTATTTAAAGCCCACGGTTGCCGGCATACCCAGTCTCAAACGATTGTCTTTGTCGTCAACCAAAATTCTGACTTCGTAAACAAGGTTAGTGCGCAAATCCGGCGTCTGAACGGTCTTAGGCGTGAATTCGGCTACAGAAGAAATGAAGCCGACATGACCGGGAATTTTGTCATTCGGATAGGCGTCAATCGTCACGTAGGCTTCCTGACCCGGTTTGATCTTGCCGAGATTGACTTCGTTGACGTAGGCCCTAACCCATTTAGGCGAGTTAATCGCCAAAGCCAAAACCGGCACCTGAGCGTTTGCCATGTCGCCGGGCTGCAGAAGTCTGGAACGAACCGTTGTATCGAGCGGGGCATAAAGCGTACTCTGCTTTAATTTCAACTCCAGCTGATCGACCTGAGCTTTGGTCTGCTGCCATTGCGCATAGCCTCTGGCGACGTCTTCGGCTCGCGGACCGATCTTAGCTAATTCCAAAGACTTCTCTGCGGAAAGCAGTTCGTTCTTAGCAACTTGCAGCTGGCTGCTCTGTGTATCCAAGGCCTGTTTGCTCACGCCCTGCCCTCGGGTAGATTTATAAATGCCGTCCACGCGTTCAAAATCTTTCTGGGCCAGATGCAAACGAGACTGCGCTACTAACACAGCGGCTTCAGCCTTGGCAATATCTTCAGGACGAGTACCGTTCTTCAATGCTAAATAGGTCTGATAAGCAGCTTGTTCGGCTGCTTTAGCCTGTTCAATTTCAATCTTAAGCGTGTCGGTTTCCTGTTCGGCAACCGGTTCTCCCGCCTTAACGACGTCGCCTTCTTCGACCAAAATCGACTTAATACGTTCCGGCCAAAGGAAAGCCAGATTTACTTGGCGGATATCGACATTGCCGTAAAGCTCTAAATTCTTGGGTGTGGACTCATATCGGTAGTACATCCAGCCGCCTGTTGCCGCAGCAATAGCAAGAACGGATACGGCGATCACAGCTTTTAACTTCATTTTTATCTCTTTCTGTTTTTTCAGAGGCCTCAGTCGGCCTTCTGACTCATCCCACGGCGGCTTTTAACCGGCCACCCCTCAATTTGTTTCTTAATTGGTTTCCTCACTAGACCTTTGGAGCGAACATTCTATAGGTCCTTCTCCATAGTTTGCCCATCCTGAGAACCCTGCTCGGCGGGGATAGTAGCAATCTCCTGCCCTTCCCACAAATGACCAAAAATCTCCCAGAAATCTTCGATTTCCTGCTCCGAGATTTCTTTGTCGCCGTAAACCAGCGTTCTGAATTTCTCTCCGCGCCAGGTCTTCAGCGGGCCGATTTCTTTGAATCCGTTGCGATGGTAAAAACACAAGCGTTTAACACGTGCCGCTCTGTCCTTGCAGCCGGGATAAATGCCCTCGCAGTCTAAGAAGACGGTCGCACCACGGGCATTTTTAATGACGGCAGACAAGATGTCGCTGCCGATGCCTTTTCCTCGTTTATCTTCATCGACCGCAAGATAAAAGAGGTAGTAATACTTGTCTTTTCTGAGCGTGCAGAAAAAAGCAACCACGTCTTCTTCATCGCTCAGCGCAAAGATTTCGACGCCGTCGGAAACGGAGTTAAAGAAAGGTTCGAGAGAAACTCGCTCAAAGAGCGGAAAAGACTTTATATAGATCCGCTGAACTTTCGCTTTCAGAGGACTGTCTTCAGTAACTTTCTCAATCTTGAGCTCAGCCATTGGTTAGCATCCTTATTTTTTCTATGCTCTCAATCTTATGTCACGGAAGTGTCATAAAGGCTGTAGTCTGCCCAACTAGAGGAGGAACAAATTCTGCGTCATGCAGAATCCTGATGAGTATGCGGCACCCCTCCGTAAAAGTGCGTGTGCCAGTGCTCATGCATTTCGGGCTTGGCAATCGATTCAATTCTGCAGTTTCGGATCGTCGCGAATTTAGTACACGTTGAGGACAGCATCTCGGGATCGTGGCTAATGATGATTTTGGCGGCATCGATCTTATTAATCTCTTCGATCAGTCTTTGCTTACTGTCAATGTCGAGTCCGTTCGTGGGTTCATCTAAGAGCAGCACCTGCGGTTTCATAGAAAGAACGCATGCAAGCGTGACAAGTTTTTTTTGTCCGCCCGATAATTCGTAGCTCAACGCATCTTTAAGTTCAAGGATGCCCAACGTTGACAAAGCCTCTTCGGAGACTTTTCTCGCTTCCTCTTCGCTTAAACCTTGATTGAGCGGACCGAAAGCGACGTCATCTATGACCTGAGGAAAAAACAGCTGATCGTCGGCGTGCTGGAGCACAAAGCCGACTTTAAGCCGCAGCGCTTTGAACTCTTCTTCGTTCGTTACAGCTTTGTCTTCTAAGAAAATATCGGCGGTTTGCGGTTTCAAGAGTCCGGTGACCACTCTAAAGAGCGAAGTTTTACCGGTTCCGTTGGGACTCCACAGAGCTTGACTCTCTCCGGGCTGCAGAGTGATTTCGGCATTCTCAAAAATCTTCTTTCCGTTCGGATAGGTCAGATTTAAATTTTTAATTTCCAGAAGACTCACGACTTATCTCCAGCCCAGATAGGCAAATACCACCGAAGCACAGCAAAATAACATTAAAAGGAACGTATCTTTATATCTCCAAACTTCATGGTTCAGGGTCCGTATATGGCCGTCAAAACCTCTTAATTTCATCGCATCGTCGAGAACACGGCTCCGCCGAACTGCTCGAACGAACAAAAGCGCAATAACCGCTGCCACGGTTTGATAGGTCCGCTTATTCGCTTTCATCTCAAATCCGCGAAGCTTTGCCGCCTCTTTCATCCGACGGTATTCGCTTTCAAAAATATCGATGCCTCTCGCACAGAAAAGCAGGATAACTATGAGGCTCTCCGAAAACTTGAGGGACTTAAGACCTGCTGCCAGCCGAGAGAAAGACAACAAACTGACCAATGCATAGAAAACAAAAAACAAAGCATTAGCTTTAACCGTCACCAAAGCGGAAAGGTAAACACCCTCATAAGAAAAGATCTCGCCGGGTCCGATGGGAGTTCCGGGCGTCGTCCAAGGAGTGACCAGCCAAATAAAAAGAATAAAAAGATTGATTTGAAGCCAGCGCTTAATAAGATGTTTGACGTCAGTTGGGAAGAGAAAGATGATCAAAAAAGAAAAGAACAGCGCGCAGAGCGCTGCCGTGATATTTGGCAGCACAGAAACGACCACTCCGAAAACTAATGCTGAAGCGATTCTCGAAGCCGCTGAAAAATCCTTTTTTAATGTCATTTATTTTTTTGTCTGCGGGTCGAAATCCAGGCAAACAGACCGCCGAGGCCTAAACACCAGCCTAGGCCTCCGACGATATCGCGCCATGTGATTTTAGGCTGCTGAGCTTCAGCCAGTTGTTTCCTCAGCGGAGCAATCACTTGCATCTCCGCCTGCTCTCTGGCTGCTTTCAGAGCAGCATCGAGTTCTTCCTGAGAGTAGATTTTTGGAGATGTTGTGTTTGTCTCAGCCTCTTTATTAGGGATTTCAAGCTTTACAGTGCTCACAGCCGTTTTGCTGTCGGCCCCAAAAGTGAAGTCTTCTTTACTCAGCTTCCATTGGTTCTGGTGTCCCTCCCCGGCATTGACGATCACTGTCAGCGGAGCGGGCTCAAAACCGTCGGGAAGCGCCATGCAGACTTTGCCGTCCTGTTCGGTTTTTGCGGTTAAAAAGACGGTCCCTTCCTCTGTTAAGACGCGGACATCTGCGCCGCGTGCGGGTTTGCCGCCTTGGAAACTTGTCTCGACACAAATCTCGTGCGCCTGACTATAGGCGAACACATTCAGCCGATGGGCGTTAGCGGCCGTCGAACCGCAGAGAAGAAACACAGAGGCGATAAATAAAGCTGAACTATTTTTCATTAAATATCCCAGGATCAGAATGTTTGAGGTATACAACTGCAAAGGCAGTAATGACACCTTCGACCACCATCACGGGCAAATTACTCAGAAAGATCAGCCATGCCGCGGTCACAAAACCTTCATTTGTGAACGCAAGCGCCAGGGCCGTCAAAATACCTGAGATCAGAACAGCGCTGAAGCCGCCGCAGAAACCTGCGAGCTTTAGCCTTTTGTTCGCCGACTTACCGGCTATAGCATAAAAGATCCCGTATGCCGCCAGCGCTCCGAGACCCATAGTGGCGGTGTTGACGCCGAGTACGGTAAATCCTCCGAACTGGAACAAGACAGCTTGTAAGAGTAAAGCCACAAAAATCACGGGAAAAGCCGCCCAGCCGAGGACAACGCCCAAAAAACCGTTCAGAATCAAATGGGCACTGGAAAAACCGATCGGCACGTGGATGAGGCTCGCAACAAAAAACGCTGCCCCGAGAAGCCCGGCCAACATGAAATGATTCGCCTGAATCTTCTTTAGTCCGTAGGCGACGCCTGCGGCAGCCACAACCGCACCGGTGATTAAAACGGGTGCGGAGAGTACACCTTCAGCAATATGCATTACTTAAATGACGGATTGACGAATTCTGTCCAAAGCACGGCACCGAGTTCCACATCCTTATCCTGGCCGTCTTTTTTAATCTTGAAGTCCGCATCATTCAAAGCGGCAAATCCCCACCAGCCTTCCCAAGGTGCGGCATAAGAGAAGACACCGTTTTTATCGGTTTTGACCTGCTGTGTAATAAAGATGTCGTTCGGGGCTTTGATGCGATGATCAACGTTGTAGAACTCAACTTCCACCATCGTATCCGGAGCGGGTTTGCCGTTCAAAATCACCTGACCGCGGAATACATTGCCGACGTAGTTTCCGAAAGGACGAGTGAGCGGAAGAATTTCGGTTTTTGCACCGGTCGGAGCATCCCAGTCATCGTCCACACCGAAGACCGGAACCATGACTTTGGAGTAATGAATAATGAACTTATCTTCAGCCGGTTCCCAATAAGGCTGAGGCTCGAGTACGAATTTATAGCAGCCGGGACGTGCAACTTTGTATTGCGTCATCCAAGCGTCTTTGTCCAAGACCTGAGTCTTCTGCAGAGTATTCGTTAAATCGGTTTTCTTTCCGTCGACAATCACGGAGAAATTTTTAGGTTTCTCCATGGTCATGCCCGCTTGTTCCATCGGATGGTTGAATGCTGCCGTAATCGTCAGTGTAGAGTCTTTGGGATCCGAAACGATTTGCTTATCCGGGATCACACTTCCGAAGTGGGCATTTGCCAAAGTGCAAACGGACAAAAGAGCCAATGCAAGGACAGTTTTACTCATGAAACCCTCAATCAATAAAAATAACGGTACCCGTTACTTTTTTATTCTACGCCGCAAAAAATTACACGCGCACGAATCTCTTTTCTTAAGGCCTAATTCGGAGAACGATGTTTTTCTCGTGTCGCCGCCCAGCAGATAAAGGAGCCGAGGACGACGATGGAGACGCCGACCCAAAATTCGTGAGTCAGCTTGGCGCCGATGAGGAATGAAGCGAAAATACAGGACAAAACCGGTGTGAAATAAGACATGATCGACATGATTTCAATACGGCCTTTCTGAACACCGAAGGTCCACATTCCATAAGCCGCGCCCATGATCAAAGCAGAGCCGACAGCAAATAAGACCCCCTTAGTATTCCAAGGGTAAGAAGGCGCAAGATCCAAAAGCCAAATCGCATTAAAGAATATGGCATCTAAAGCAAAGATCAGCGTGGTCGGATTTTGTCCTTTCGCCCAGGCTCTCGTGAAGTTCGAATAAGCTGCCCAAAAAATGGCTGCCCACAGTGCTAGAAAATAGCTGATGGGATTGCTGGTGATGTGGCTCCACATTGCACGGAAGTCAATCAGCAAGTTACCCGAGAGAACAACAAAAATGCCGTAGATCGCGAGCAGCATTCCAATGCCGACCCACCATTTTGCTTTTTGACCGTTAAAAAGAACGGCAAACAGAATCGTCAATGTCGGCCATAAATAATTAATCATGCCGACCTCCATAGTCTGTGTCCCGTCTTTAGCCAAGCCAAGAGAAAACGCAAAAGTCATGGAGGTGCCGATAGCGCAGCCCAAGCCGCAGATGTAATACTTCAGCGGCATAGCTTTCAGATTCGGAACGCCGAATAGCAGAAATACGAAAACTAACGCAATCAGATAATTGATGGCCAAGCCTTTTCCGACGCCCAGCGTCTCAGAAAGCGTCCTTACAAGCGAGACGCTCAGTCCCCAAAAAATCGGAGAAATACAGCCGATCAAAGTGGCTTGGTTTGTCGAAATCTTCATAAAACTACCGATCAGATACGACGTCTATCTTAGTGGGTTTTAGGCAAAGAAAGCGCCTTTCGAATGGTTTTGAGCATCCGAAAGGCGCGAAATCTATTTGCGGTTAGCGTTAACTCCAGCTGTGTTTCACTCCGGCACCTTCCAACCGGCTGACTCCGGGTTGAGCCGATCGTTTCACAACAATCTTACTGGGGATTCTCTCTTTGATCTGATCCACGTGAGAAATCAGACCGACCGTTTTCCCTTGCGCATTCAAGCTGCTCAAAGCATTAAGCGCTTTTTCCAAAGAGTCATCGTCAAGTGTTCCGAAACCTTCATCCAAGAAGAGCGAATCAATTCGGACATTGTTGCTGGCCATTTGGGCCAGACCTAAAGCAAGCGCCAAACTGACGATAAAGGTTTCACCGCCGGAGAGGTTGTCCGTAGGACGCTCCTGATCAGCCAAGTCTGAGTCAATGACTTTGATTTCCATGTCTCCTCCGCCTTTAGCCAAGCGGTATCGACTGTGGAGCTTGGTCAATTCAACATTGGCATTTTTAAGCAATGTCAAAAGCACCAAACTTTGCACATATCTCCGATACTTGTCTCCGCTGCTCGATCCGACGAGCGTGTTGAGACGATCCCAGACTGCAACCTGATGTTTCAGTTTCTTTAATTCGTCTTCTATGCCTGCCCGCTTGATGCGTGCCTCCTCGTCAGTTTTCAGTTCTTTCTGCAGCTCGCCTTTCTGTTCCAGAAGCTTCTCTTTCTCAGCAGAAGCCTCACGTTTTTCTGCTTCCAAAACCTCAAGCGATTTGTCCGTTAGTTTCTGAGATTCTTTTTCTGCCAACTTCTTGTCAGCTTCACTAAAGCGGTCCGCAGCACTGCGGGATTGGGCCTTGTAATCCGTGATTTCTTTGTGAAGGGCATTAATCGCTTCAGAATCTAAACGAGCTCTTCTCCAATCCTCTTCGGATTCAAATTTTTCCTTTTTAAGGGCATCCGTCCACTCCGTCTTTGCTGAAAGAAGATTTTTTTCAGCCTCAGCTGAACGCTGTTCAGCAGTTTTAAGTCTTTGTTCCGCAGCGGCCTGAACGCTTCGGGCTTTCGAAAGATTTTCGTAGGCTTGGTCTTTTGCCTCTGCCAACTGCGAGAGCAGACGTTCGTAGGCCTTCCGCTCGATTTCTACCAACTTGGTTCCGAAAAGCTTATCGCGTTGTAACTGCTTCGTCTTCAGTTCAGTCTGTAACTCAGCCGCCTGATCTGATTTTTCCCGAGAGCTTTTCTCCAAACGCTCAACGCTTTCGACGAGTCCGGGCAAAGTGCCTTTTTTGATCGCTAAACTATTCTCAATTTCTCTGCACG